>NZ_JBKFTO010000004.1:0-342412 GCF_050432925.1 Pseudomonas sp. 18175
TGCAGCACCCAAGTTTTCTCATCTTCGGTATAGCGACGTTGTTTCAAGCGACAGTCCTACGCCCTCCAGTTTTGAAGAAGCGACAACTATCCTGACATGGAGGGTGACCCGGAAGCCCAGGTCGCTTTCAGTGCGAGCGGCCACCACGCCGGTGTAGGCGCTTTGCTGGGTGCCGGCGGCTTCGACCTTGGCGGCCAATACCGGGCGCGGCTGAGATAGTTGGGTGGTGGTATCGGCCTGACTGTTGCAACCGCTGAGGATGATCAACAGGGCAAGGGGTGTGAGAAGGCGCTGGGGAGAAGGGGTCATGGCGGGCTCCGGGGTGTTACGAAAAATTACGCTGGTAATATTTTGTTGAATATTATGGTCGAAATAAAAAATTAGCCAGCCCCTTCGATGGTGATTCTGCCCAGTCATCGGAAACGCCTGAGATCAACTGTGGGAGCGGGCTTGCTCGCGAATGCGGCGTGTCAGCCGATGAATCCGTTAACTTCACACCGCTTTCGCGAGCAAGCCCGCTCCCACATTTGGATCTCATACATCAGTTAGATAGTGGTTCGCTCTGGCTCTGGCTCTGGCTCTGGCTCTGGCTCTGGCTTTTGATCTTGATCTTAGGCGCCCCGTTAAACCACGCTGGCCGAACGCAGGCTTGAATCCGTGGGTAACCCGGCAGGACGCCGGGTTAGCCGCACTGGGCCAGGGATGGCCCATTGCGGCGGCCCACGGATTCAAGCCGGAGAGAGGGCACACCGAGCCTAAGCGAGGTGCCGAGTGGTGGGGCAAGAGCCCTTTTGGTTACTTTTGGGGCTCTTTTCCAAAAGTGACTCGCCGTAAGGGCGAAACCAATAGCCGCCGTAACGCAAATAACGGATATGTACACCGAAAAAACGCCATCGCAGGCAAGCCAGCTCCCACGACGGCGCTCTTGAGTGGATGTCACACTTTGTCCAAGTTATCCGGGGCCAGATGATTACGATTCTCTTTTGAGTCCAATCCTAAGGTCCACGCCCATGCTTCCTGCTTTTCGCTTCACACCCCTGGCGCTGCTGGTCGCCGGTAGCTTCAATGCCTACGCCGACGAACCCGTGGCCCTGGAACTCAACGATGTCGTGGTCACGGCAGCCGGTTATGCGCAAAGCGTGGAAGACGCGCCAGCATCGGTCACGGTGATCGATGGCGAGACACTGCGCCGCAAGTCTTACCGCGACCTTGGCGACGCCGTGCGTGACGTGGAAGGTGTGACGGTCAACGGCGGCGCCAACGAAACCGACATCTCCATCCGCGGCATGCCGGCCGATTACACCCTGATCATGGTCGACGGCAAACGCCAGAGCGCGCGGGAGTCGCGGGTCAACGGCAACAGTGGCTACGAGCAGAGCTTCGTACCACCGGCAGCCGCCATCGAACGCATTGAAGTGGTACGCGGGCCGATGTCTTCGCTGTACGGCTCGGACGCCATCGGCGGGGTGATCAACGTGATCACGCGCAAGGTCTCGCCCACCTGGGGCGGCTCCATCGGCTACGACTACTCGGCCCGCCAGCACAGCGACCAGGGCAACGCCCGCCAGACCCAGTTCTACCTCAGCGGCCCGCTCAAGGAAGACTTCCTCGGCTTGCAGGTGTGGGGCCGTTACCTGGACCGCCAGGCCGATGACGATATCGAACAAACCAACGGTTTCAGCCAGGCCGACCACCGCGACCTCACCGCACGCCTGGCCTTCACCCCCAGTGTTGACCACGACATTCTCTTGGAAGCGGGCGCCACCCGCCTGAAAAACGGCGACGGCACCAGCGCCAACTGGGCCACCCGCGAGCAGGAAAACAACCGTGATCACTGGTCGTTGTCCCATCAAGGCCGGTGGGGTTGGGCAACCTCGGATATTGCCTTGTCCCAGGAAACCTCCAGCCGCGAAGGCAAGGCCACGCCTGCGCAAACCGATATCTACGGGCGCAAACCCGAGATCAAGAACACCGTGTTCGACGCCAAGTTGGTGGTGCCCACCGCCCATAACGTCAGCACCGTGGGGGTGCAATGGAATAAAAGTGAGTTGACCGACTGGAACCAGGGCCTGGGTGATCGCGTGGACTATCAATTCTCGGTCGCGCAAAAAGCCTTGTTTGCCGAGAACGAATGGTCGGTCACCGACACCTTCGCCCTTACTACCGGCCTGCGCCTGGATGAGCACGAAGAGTACGGCGCCCATATCAGCCCAAGGGTCTATGGCGTATGGCGCGCCACCGATGAATGGACGTTCAAAGGCGGTATCGCCCGAGGCTTCAAGGCGCCCGAGCTGCGCGCCGTGGTCGAGGACTACGCCTACCTGCGCCGTAACCGCTTCGTGATGTTCGGCAACCCCGACCTCAAGCCCGAGACCAGCACCAACTATGAAGTCTCGGCGCTGTGGAGCAACCGCGACAACCTGTCGGGCGGCGTAACGCTGTTCTACAACGACTTCCAGGACAAGCTCTCCACGGTCACCACCGACCGTATGTGGAACGGCTACACCGTGGTGGAGCGGGTCAACGTCGACAAGGCGATCATCCAGGGCGTCGAACTCAACGGCCAATGGGACATCAACGACAGCGTGCTGCTCAAGGCCAACTACACCTACACCGATTCGGAGCAAAAAAGCGGCGCCAACAAGGGCGCACCGTTGGCCCTCACACCCGAGCAAAAAGCCAATGTGCGCACGGAATGGGCGATCAACGACCGCACCCAAGCCTGGGCGTCGCTGAGTTACTACGGCGAAGAAACCGGCAACACCATTACCACCGACGAACCCGCGCCGGGTTACACCACCGCCGACCTCGGTGGCTCGTTTGACGTGACCGACTCGCTGACCCTCAACGCCTCCCTCAACAACCTCACCGACAAGCGCCTGGACGATGAAACCTACGGCACGGTGAACTACGGTCGCACCCTGTGGATGGGCGCCACGCTCAACTTCTAAAGTGCTGCGGGCAAGCGCACCACCGCGCACAGGCCGGCCGGCGGGCGGTTCTCCAGCACCAATTCGCCGCCATGGGCCTGGATGCACGAGCGTGCAATCGCCAGGCCCAGCCCCACGCCGCCGTCATTGACGCCCCGTTGTACGAAGGGCTCGAACACCTTGGTCAGCCAGTCTTCGGGCAGGCCCTGGCCGTGGTCGAGGATCTCCACGCACAGCCAGCCGTTGCTCTGTTGTGCCAGGCTTAGTTGGGCATCGCCGCCGTGGTGCAGGGCGTTGTCGATCAGGTTGGTCAGCGCGCGTTTGAGCGCCAGTGGCCGGCAGGTCAGCATCAGCGGCGGCGCGCCGTGCCAGGTGACGGGTTGCTGCAAGCGTTGATAACGCTTGGCCAGATCATCCAAAAGCCCGCTCAGGGGCAGCGTTGTGGTGGGTTCTTGCACGGCGTCATCACGCACGAAGTTCAGGGTTTCGCGCACCATTGCGCTCAACTCTGCGAGGCTTTCGAGCATGTCGTCGCGGCCTTCGCTGGGCTCCAGCAACTCCACTTGCAGGCGCAGTTCGGTGATCGGCGTATTCAAGTCATGGCTGACGGCGGCGAGCATTCGCGTACGGCCCTCGACATGCCGCGCAAGGTTGGCCTGCATGGTGTTGAAGGCGGCGGTGAGGTCGCGGGCTTCCTGGGGGCCGGTCTCTGGCAGCGGGGCGATCCATTCGCCACGGCTGACGCGCTCGGTGGCCTGGGCCAGGGTTTTCACCGGGCGCACCACGCGGGCGATAAAAAACATCACGATCAGCAGCACCGGCAAGGTCGTGACCGGCAGGCTGTAGGCCAGGACGCGGCCCCATTCATAGGCGCCGGCGGGGTATTGCACGGCGTTCAAGAAGGTTCCGTCCGGCAGTTTTATGCTGCTGCGCAAGCGCAACGGTGCCCAACCGGCGGGGCTGAACACATGGGTGCGGGCGTTGGCGCCGCTGACTCTCTCCAGCTGCATGCCGATACTGTCAGCGTTATCCAGTTGCAATTGGCTGCGCAGTTCGGTGGCCAGCCGCTGTTCTTCCGGGCGCGGTTCGAATGGCGCCACTTCGGGGCTGGGAGCAATCCAGAAACGTGTTTCACCGCTGCTCATCGCTGCCAGCAGGTGTGCGGTTTCATCGCGGGGGAGGTCGATGGCGGTGTGATGGGCGATGCCCAGTCGTTCCAGACTGAAACTGCGGGACAACGGGTGGATCAGGCTACCGGTGCGTTGCAAAAACAGCATGGCAATGGCGTTCGATGCCAGCAGCGCCAGCAACAACAATACGCTGAGCTGGCGTGCCAGGGTGCGCGGCCATAGTCGCGTCAGGGCGCGCATTCACTGACCTCGGCGGCCAGCAGGTAACCGCCGCCCCAGATCGTGCGCAAAAGGTCCAGCGCCTCGTCGCCCTGGGCCAGCTTGCGGCGCAGGCGGCTGACCTGGCGGTCGATGGCGCGGTCACTCACGTCGCTGTCGGCGGCGGCAGTCAGGTCGATCAGGCGCTCGCGGGGCAGCAGGGTATTGGGGTGTTCGAGGAACACTTGCAGCAAGCGGCTTTCGGCGGTGCTCAGTTGGATGGGCTGGCTGCCCTCACGCTTCAACATGGCGTTGGCCACGCTGAATTGCCAACCGGCAAATTGGTACGCACGCACGCCATTGCTGGGCGCAACAGGACCGGTGTTACGGCCCTGGCGCCGCAGCACACTGTTGATACGCGCCACCAGTTCACGGGGTTCGAAGGGTTTGGTGACGTAATCGTCGGCCCCCAGGTCCAACCCGCGAATACGGTCGGCGGCGCTGTCGCGGGCGGTCAGTAGGATCACCGGGGTGTTGCTGCGCCGGTGCAACTGGTTGCACAACTCAAAGCCGTCGCCATCGGGTAGCAGCACATCCAGCACCACCACATCGAAGGCCTGGGCCTTGAGCAATTGCCACATACCGGCCGCATCCTCGGCGGTACGTACCTCGAAGGTATGTCGGCGCAAATAGATAGCCAGGGGCTCGCGGATTTTGCGGTGGTCATCCACCACCAGCACGCGCGGTGCGACAGTTGCTGCGGCAAACGGCATTGCAGCCCTCGGAGGGTTGAGCAGGAGAGGGCGGATATTACTACGAGTCATTATCATTAACGTGGGTTTTGTGGCGATTCGCCGGTATGCCGTTCCATCAGTGGAACGATCTGGGGTGTTTTTGCCGTCTAGCGCGTAATTGCTAACGGATTTATGGTGTATTCACTTTGGAGGATCACCATGAAAAAACTCATCGGCATCTACACCAGTCCACGCGGCCATTGGGTCGGCGACGGTTTCCCGGTGCGCACGCTGTTTTCCTACGACAACCTGGGCAAACACATCAGCCCATTCCTGCTGCTGGACCACGCCGGCCCGGCCGATTTCACCCCCACCGAGCAACGCCGTGGCGTCGGCCAACACCCCCATCGCGGCTTTGAAACCGTGACCATCGTCTACGACGGCGAAGTCGAACACCGCGACTCCAGCGGCGGCGGTGGCATCATCGGCCCCGGCGACGTGCAATGGATGACCGCCGCCCGCGGCATCATCCACGAAGAATTCCACTCCGAGGCCTTCGCCCGCAAAGGCGGCGCGCTGGAGATGGTGCAGCTGTGGGTCAACCTGCCGGCCAAGGACAAAATGGCCGATGCCGGTTACCAGACCATCGTCGACGGCGACATCCCCGTACTGCCCCTGGCCAACGACGCCGGGCACCTGCGGCTGATTGCCGGTGAATTCGCTGGCGCACAAGGCCCGGCGCGCACCTTTACCCCGATTGACCTGTGGGACTTGCGCCTCAACGCCAGCAAGCCAGCCACCCTGGACCTGCACGCCGGGCGCAACACCGCCCTGGTGATCCTGCGCGGCACGGTATTGATCAATGGCGAGGAAGTCGCACGCCAAGGGCAATTGGTGTTGTTTGAGCGTGATGGCAGCCAGATCAGCCTTGAGGCCAATGACGATGCCAAGGTGCTGTTGCTCAGTGGCGAACCGATTGATGAACCCATCGTGGGTCATGGGCCGTTTGTGATGAATACCGAGCGGGAGATTCATCAGGCGTTTGAGGATTTTCAGTCGGGGCGGTTTGGGGAGATGCAAGATTAACCGACCACTGCAAAACCTCTGTGGGAGCGGGCTTGCTCGCGAAAGCGGAGGGTCTGCCAGCATTTGTGGCGACTGACACACCGCCTTCGCGAGCAAGCCCGCTCCCACAGGGGATTAGTGGTGTACTCAGTTTATCGGCCTGGCACAAGCCCAACTGTGCAAGCCCGCTCCCACATTTTGCTCTGCGCTATACCCGCCATCCCCATTTCATGCGATCTTCTGCGCATTCGCCCTGGAGTCGCCTGGATGCCGTCATTTATCTCCGATCACCCGATGCTCTGCGCCCTGGCGCTGATCTTCATCGACATCGCCGTCTGGCGGCTTATCTCTGCCAACCTCGCCAACTGGAAACTCGCCGCTCGCCTGCTGATCTTCGCGGTGTTCAGCGCGGTGCTGTTCAACGATGGCATGAACCCCATGCTGGTGGCGCCGTACGCCGACAACACGGCTTTGCACCTGGCCGCCACGGCCTTGCAGATCGGCTGGTGGTTGTTTGCGGCGCGTACGCTAACGGTGTTGCTCGGTGCGGTGATGATGCAGCGCGTCGGTCACACGGGGCGGCTGTTGCAGGATTTGCTGGGTGCGGTGATCTTCCTGATTGCGATCATCGCCGCCCTGGCCTATGTGCTCGACCTGCCGGTTAAGGGTGTACTCGCCACGTCCGGCGCGGTGGCGATCATTGTCGGCCTGGCGTTGCAAAGTACCTTGAGCGATGTGTTCTCCGGCATCGTGCTCAACACCACCAAGCCGTACCAGCTCGATGACTGGATCTCCATCGACGGCACCGAAGGCCGCGTCACGGATATCGACTGGCGTGCCACGCGCCTGCAAACCTCCCAGGGCAGCATGGCGGTGATCCCCAACTCCCTGGCGGCCAAGGCCAAGATCATCAACTTTTCGCGCCCGGCGGATATGTTCGGCCTGGCGGTCAGCCTGCAAGTAAGCCCCCATGCGCGGCCACAAACGGTGATCGAGGCGTTGGAGCGGGCGATGCAAGGGTGTCGGCCGCTACTGGCCACCCCGGCGCCCAGCGTGGCGTTCAAGACCTGCGCCAGTGGCGGCGTGGAGTACGAGATCAGCGGCTTTGTGCCGGCCATGACCCTCAAGCGCGAAGTGCGCAACCAGCTGTATGACTTGGCGTTCCGCCACTTGCAGGCGGCGGGGGTGAGCCTGTTGTCGGCCACCGAAAACAGCACGCCACCGGCCATGTCGGCCGCGCGGGCGTTGCTGGAGCGCTCATCGATTTTCTCCACCCTGCGCCAGGATGAGAAAGACACCTTCAGCCAGAACATGACCCTGCACACCTACCGCACCGGCGAGATGATCTTGCCGGCGGGAGAGGTGAGTGATCACTTGTTTATCGTCGAGACCGGTGTGGTTTCGGTGGGGCTGACCAAGGATGGGCACAAGTTCGAAGCCGGGCGCATGGGGCCGGGCGAAGTGATTGGCGAGGCGGGCATCCTGTCCGATCAGGCCGCGCTGGCGGACTTTTCGGCCAAGACCTTTTGCACCCTGTATCGCATCGAAAAGGAATACCTCAAGCCTTGCCTGGACGCACGGCATGACATCGGCGAAGCCATGAAGGCGCTGCTGGACTTTCGCGTGCATGCAGCGCAGGCCCTGACCCAGGAGGCACCTGTGGTGCCGGTGAAGAAGGGCTTCCTGCAATGGCTGCGCAAGCGCGGGCTGTAGGCGGATTGGTCACCTGTTCTTAGCCAGAATTGGATATTTCTCCCGAGCGGTGCGGTGACTAATCTAGCCACCAATCCCCACCGTTCTGGAGTTATCCCATGCAAACCCGTACCGATTTCTACACCGCCTCCCCAGATGCCATGAAAGCCATGCTGGCCCTGGAAGCGGCCGTCGGCAAACTCTCCATCGAACTGCCGCTGCTGGAGCTGGTGCGCCTGCGCGTGTCGCAGATCAACGGCTGCGCGTTCTGCCTCGACATGCACACCGCCGATGCCCGCAAGGGCGGTGAAACCGAGCGCCGCCTGTACACCGTGTCGGCCTGGCGTGAAACGCCGTTCTTCACCCCGCGTGAACGTGCCGCGCTGGCCTGGGCCGAGAGCCTGACCCTGATCAGCGAAACCCGCGCCCCGGATGAAGACTTCAACGCACTGGCCAAGCAATTCAACGCCCAGGAACAGATCGACCTGAGCGTGGCCATTGCCACCATCAACAGCTGGAACCGTCTGGCGGTGGGTTTCCGCAAGATGCCTAAATAACCCCCGCCCCCCCACCTGTAGGAGCGAGCTTGCTCGCGAAAAACTCAAGCACAGCGCGTTCATCCAGGATGCACGCGTTACGGTTGACGATCTTCGCGAGCAAGCTCGCTCCTACAGGTAAGGCGGTGTCAGAAATTGACCGAAGCACTCAAGCGCGCCGTCAACGGCGCGCCCTGGAACAGATAGTCATCGCCCATGTATTCGCCCACGTCGCGCCAGTAGCGCTTGTCGAACAGGTTGTCGACGCTGAGGCGAAACACCGTTTCATAGCCGTCCACCTTGGTGGTGTAGCGGCTGCCCACATTCACCACCGCGTAGTCCCCCACCTCAACATTGCCGGTACGGTCGGCGTACTTCTTGGCGCTGTATTGCACGCCACCCAGCACCGCCAGCCCATTGACCCACGGCAACGCATAATCGGCATACACACTGGCCCGCAGCTTGGGCACGTTGATCGCCTGGTGGCCTTCGTATTCCGGGGTGCCGCTGCCGGTGACCCGCGCGCGAATTGCCGCCACGCTGGTCGCAATCTGCAAGCGCTCGGTGGCCCAGCCATTGGCCGACAATTCCAGACCGGTGTTCTTTTGCTCGCCTTGTTGCACGTAGATAAAGGTGCCAGCAGCCTCGGGCTTGGCGTACTGGTAGGCCTGGCGGGTCTGGAACACCGCAGCGGTGAAGCTGATGCGCCGCCAGTCGTATTTCACCCCGGCTTCAATCTGTCGCGAGGTAGTGGGGGCTAAGGTTTCACCGTCGTTCCTGGTGGTCCACGGCGCTTCGCCGCCCAAGGACAAGCCCTTGCTGTAGCTGGTGTACAGCGACACGTTTTCCACCGGTTTGTAGATCAACGATGCCTGGGGCAGGAACTCGTAGGTTTGGGTGTGGCGTTCCTGATTGCCGTCTTTATCAAAGGCCTTTTCATCCAGGCGCACTTCGCGGCCACCGAGGATGGTTTGCCATTGCTCGTTGAAACGGATGCGGTCGGTGACGAACACGCCGTACTGGCGGCTGTCGAGGCGCCGTTGCTTGTCGTTCAGCGGCACGTCGGTAGGGTCGAAGGTCGGGGCGTCGACGTTGATATTGGTGCTGCCAATGTACTCATTGACCGACTTGCGCTTGTCGATCACCCGGCGGAAGGCGCTGGTGCCAAAGGTCAGCTCGTGGCCCAGGCCGCCGGTGTCGAACAGCCCGGTCATGGCCGCCTGCACTTCGTCGTCGCGGCGGGTGTCGTCAGGGCTGCGGTAGTCGTAGACGTCGTAGTCGCCGGTAGGGCCGAAGGTGGCGGCTTCGCAGCCGGTCACGTAGAAGCAGCCATAGGCAAACGAGCTGTAGTCGTCGATCACCACCTTGCTGCGCGCCGCGCTGACACTGCCCTTCCACTGATCACTGAAACGGTATTCAAACTTGCCGTTAAGGTTCAGCGAATCAATCCCCACCTGCTTGGACCCGCTCTGGTGCCCCAGCAGTTTTTTCGGCGAGGCATCATTGGGCACTTCGGTACCGCCCAGCAACTGGTAGCCTGGCACCGAGCGCTGCTGCTTGTTCTGGTATTCGGCATCCAGTTGCAGCACGGCGTCGGGGCTGATGTTCCAGTCAAACGCCAGGGACACAAAGTCCCTCTGGCCGTTAGCGTGCTCCACGTAGGAGTTCAAATCTTCATGGGCGACGTTGGCGCGCAGGCCAAATTGCTGTTCGCTGCCAAACCAGCCGCCGACGTCGGCAGCCATGTAGCCGCTGCCCCGATCATCGGTGGAGACGGTCACCGAACGCACATCCTCAGGGCGCTTGGTCACGTAGTTGATCACGCCGCTGGGCTCGGAAATGCCGCTCTGTAAACCGGCCAGGCCCTTGAGCACTTCCACTTGCTGCTTGTTTTCCAGGGCGACGTTCTGCTCGCCGGTGATGGTGCGCCCGTTGATCTTGTAGCTGCTCGCCGCGTTCAACGAGAAACCGCGCACCACAAAGTTTTCGTAGTAGCCGATGGGCGCATAGCTGTCGCCCACCGAGGCGTCGTTGCGCAGCACTTCACTGAGCAGGCGCGCTTGCTGGTCCTTGATCAGGGCGGCATTGAGCACCGTGATCGAGGCCGGCGTATCCAGCAGCGGGGCTTCGCCAAAGCCCGCCACCGACGCGGTGTCGCTGCGGTAGCCGGATTCATCCTGGCCCTGGACCTTGACCTCGGGCAGCACCAGCTCAGCCGCAAAGCTGTTGCCAATACCGCCGCTGAGCAGCAGGCCAAGGGCAACACGTGAAGTGACAACGGGACGAAAACGCAAAACCATGGGGGCAGGGCCTTAAAGCGCAGGGCGGGGGGCGCATAAGCTAGGCATAAGTGCGCACTTTTACAAGTTTTCGAGAATGATTCGCGGCTTGAGACAGCCCGTCTCAGCCTTTACGCCAACTCATCCGAGCCTCGACAGTCGTGGTGTAGACCTGCGATAGACAAGGCTTCCCTCATCGATTGCAGGAGATTGTCATGGCTATTGCTGGAAAAGTTGCGCTGGTCACCGGCGCCGGGCAAGGCATCGGCCGCGCCATTGCGTTGCGTCTGGCTCAAGACGGCGCCGATATCGCCCTGGTGGACATCAATGGTGCCAAGCTCGAAGCCGTGGCGGCCGAGGTGGTGGCCCTGGGGCGCAAGGCGTCAGTGTTTATCGCCGATGTGTCCAAACGCGAGCAGGTGGTGGCGGCGGTGGAACACGCGCACCAGACCTTGGGCGGCTTCGACATCATCGTCAACAACGCAGGCGTTGCGCAGATCGACTCGCTGCTGGACGTGAGCCCGGAGCAGGTTGAGCGCACCTTGGGCATCAACGTGCAGGGCGTGTTGTGGGGCATCCAGGCGGCGGGCAAGAAGTTCAAGGCGCTCCAGCAAAAGGGCAAGATCATCAACGCCTGTTCCATCGCTGGCCATGAAGGCTTTGCGTTGCTGGGCGTGTACTCGGCCACCAAGTTCGCCGTGCGGGCGTTGACCCAGGCGGCGGCCAAGGAACTGGCCAGCAGCGGGATCACTGTGAACGCCTATTGTCCTGGCGTGGTCGGCACCGATATGTGGGTGGAGATCGATAAGCGCATGGCCGAGATTACCGGCGCTGAGGTCGGGGCGACGTACAAGAAGTATGTGGATGGCATCGCCTTGGGCCGCGCGGAAACACCGGAGGATGTGGCGGGGTTGGTGTCATTCCTGGCTGGGCCGGATGCGGATTACATGACCGGGCAGGCGCCGTTGATCGACGGCGGCCTCGTCTACCGCTGATCCCTCAGGGTAAATGGGATCAAAAGGTGGGAGGGGGCTTGCTCCCACATTTTGATCCTACGGTGTCAGGTGGTTTTGTTGGGCATGTCGATGCCCAGTTGGTTGACCCGGCGATACAGGGTTGCTCGGGAGATTCCCAGCGCCTGCGCGGTCGGTAACGGCTTCCAGCGATGGCGGATCAGCGCATCGAGAACGACTTGGCGTTCCGGGCTCACAGGTTCTTCAATCAACTCTTCCAGCTGTTCTCCGCGAACCTCCACCGGCAAATCCGCCACCTGCACCGTGCCGCCTTCACACACTGCACAGGCATACGCCAACACATGCCGCAGCTGCCGCACATTGCCCGGCCAGGCATACCCCAGCAGCCGCTCCAGCGCAGCGTGGCCGATACCCACCGAGACCCCGCTGTTGCGCGCTTCCTGCTCCAGCAAACGATTGATCAATGCCAGCTTGTCGGTGCGCTCACGCAACGGCGGCAGGCAGAAACGCGCGCAGCCGAGGCGAAAGTACAGGTCTTCACGAAAGCGGCCTTCGCTCACTAACACGGCCAGGTCGCGGTGGCTGGCGGCAATGACCTGGATGTCTACGCTGCGGGTTTTTGCCGAGCCCAGGGGTGCCACTTCACCCTCAGCCATTACGCGCAACAACCGCGTTTGCAAGGCCAATGGCATGTCGCCGATTTCATCAAGGAACACCGTGCCGCCATCAGCCTGCAACAGCAGCCCCGGCATGCCTTTGCTGGACGCCCCGGTAAAGGCCCCGGCCACGTAGCCAAACAGCTCGCTCTCAATCAGGTTCTCAGGGATCGCTGCACAGTTCACCGCCACAAATGGGCCGGTGCGACGAGCGCTGTGTTCATGCAACTGGCGGGCGAAGACTTCTTTGCCCGCGCCGGTTTCGCCTTGCACCAGCACCGGCAGGTTGCGGTCTTTGACCCGCACAGCCAGGCGCAGGTGTTCCTCCACGCGGGCATCCACCAAAGGGGTCAAAGCCGGCCGCGCCGGCTTGCGACGAGGTGCGTTGACCCGCACGTGCAGCGTTCCGGTTTCCCCCAGCCAGTGCAGTTGCTGGGCCGATTGATCGGTGACGGCACGCAACGCATCCAGGTCGAACACTTCGCCGATATGCCCCGGCACCTGACCAAAACGCAGGCGCAGGGCCTGGCGTGCCTTGCTGTTCAACGCTTGCAGGCGTCCGTCTTGGTCCCAGGCCAGCAGCAGGTCTGGCTGGCTATCGACGTAGCCCGGTGTGCTGTGGGCTTGCAGCACCCAGTGCTGGCGGGCGCTGTGCATGAAGAAGGCGTTTTCGATGGCCTCGGCACTTTGCGCCACCATCTGGCGCACCAGGTGTTGGCTGCGCCGGTCGTCCGGGGACTTGAGCGCCGAGGCGTCCATCACCCCCAGCAGGTTGCCCTGGGGGTCGAAGATCGGTGCGGCGGAGCAAGTCAGGCCGATGAACGCGGCACGGAAGTGATCGCGCTTGTGCACGGTCACGGCGGCCTTGCTGGTGAGTACGGTGGCCACGCCGCAGGTGCCTTCTTCGGCTTCCGACCAGCAGGTGCCCAGGTACAGGCCGGCCTTGCGGCAATCGTTGCGGATCGCGGTGTCCACGCGGTGGTCGATGGTCTGGCCCTGGGCGTCGGTGAGCATCACGCAGTAGTCCGCCTGGCGCACGCGGTGGTGCAGTTGGCCGACGGCTTCACTGGCGATGCGCATGAACAGTTCGGCGTGCTCGCGGCATTCCTTGAGCAAGGGTTCGGTGAGGATACGCGGCCCCTGCAGGGAGCCGGGGTCGAGGTGATGTTGCTCCATGGAGCGTCGCCAGGAGTCGAAGATCAGCGATGGCACCGGCGCCTGGGGCAGGCGATCGGCATTGCGGACCACGCGACTGACGCAGTCGACGTGTTCCCTGGAGTTCGCGGCGAGCATAAGGCCTCCGGTTCTCGATCTTTGTTGTTATGCCCGCCATTAAGCGCGCAAGGGGCGCGTGGGACAAGTGCGGCCTGACCAACCGCCCGGCCTGAGACGCAGCGTCTCATTGTGCCTGAGACGGCGCCTGCGGGTTGCAATGGCCCGTCTCATTCTGCGCAGGGCAGGGCAGTGCGACAACTGCTCTGGGTCAAGGCTTTGCCAGGTTTTTTAGCGCTTTGGCACAGGCTGTGCTGAAGGGCTTGTAGCTGAGCACCATCAGCCTTTTGTGTGTCGAGACAACCTGGAGAACAACAAGATGTCCACTCACCTGACCACCGATCAATTGCTGCATGCCTACACCGTGATGCGCACCATCCGTGATTTCGAAGAACGCTTGCATGTGGAATTCGCCACCGGCGAGATCCCTGGTTTCGTGCACCTCTATGCGGGCCAAGAGGCCAGCGCTGCAGGGGTGATGGCCCACCTCAACGATGAAGACTGCATCGCCTCCAACCACCGTGGCCACGGCCATTGCATCGCCAAGGGCGTGGATGTGTTCGGCATGATGGCCGAGATCTACGGCAAGAAAACCGGCGTGTGCGGCGGCAAGGGCGGCTCCATGCACATCGCCGACCAGGAGAAGGGCATGCTCGGCGCCAACGGCATCGTCGGGGCCGGTGCGCCGCTGGCCGCAGGCGCGGCACTGGCGTCCAAACTCAAGGGCAGCCAGGGCGTGGCCGTGGCGTTTTTTGGCGATGGCGGCTCCAACGAAGGTGCGGTGTTCGAAGCGATGAACCTGGCCGCGATCATGAAACTGCCGTGCCTGTTCGTCGCTGAAAACAATGGCTATGCCGAGGCCACAGGCTCCGGTTGGTCAGTGGCGTGCAAAGACATCGCCGAGCGCGCAGTGGGCTTTGGCATGCCGGGAGTGATTGTCGACGGCAATGATTTCTTCGCCGTGCACGAGGCGCTGGGCGTCGCTGTGGAGCGTGCGCGCGAGGGCGATGGCCCGACCTTGGTGGAGGTCAAGCTGAGCCGCTTCTACGGCCATTTCGAGGGCGATGCGCAGACCTATCGCGGCCCCGATGAGGTGAAGAACCTGCGTGAAAGCGCCGACTGCCTGGCGCTTTTCCGCCAACGCTGCAACGCCGAAGGCTGGCTGGATGCGGCGCAGTTCGAACGCATCGACGGTGAAGTCGCGCAGCTGATCGAAGACGCCGTGCGCCGTGCCAAGTCCGATCCCAAGCCCCAGGCCGCCGACCTGCTCAGTGATGTCTACGTCGCCTACCCCTAATAACAATATCTGGAGAAAATCCTATGGCTCGCAAAATCAGCTACCAGCAGGCAATCAACGAAGCCCTGGCCCAGGAAATGCGCCGGGACCAGAGCGTGTTCATCATCGGCCAGGACGTGTCCGGCGGCACCGGTTCCCCAGGCGAGCAAGACGCTTGGGGCGGTGTGCTCGGCGTGACCAAAGGCCTGTACCCGCAGTTCCCCGACCGCGTGCTGGACGCGCCGTTGTCCGAAGTCGGCTACGTCGGCATGGCCGTAGGCGCCGCTACCCGAGGCATGCGCCCGGTGTGCGAATTGATGTTTGTCGACTTCATCGGCTGCTGCCTCGACCAGTTGCTCAACCAGGCGGCCAAGTTCCGCTACATGTTCGGCGGCAAGACCACCACACCGCTGGTGATCCGCGCCATGTATGGTGCCGGGCTGCGTGCGGCGGCACAGCATTCGCAAATGCTCACCTCGATGTGGACCCACATCCCCGGCCTCAAAGTGGTGTGCCCGGCCACGCCCTATGACGCCAAGGGTATGTTGATCCAGGCGATCCGCGACAACGACCCGGTGATCTTCCTTGAACACAAAATGCTCTACAGCCTCCAAGGCGAGGTTCCGGAAGAGCTCTACACCGTGCCCTTTGGCGAGGCCAACTTTGTGCGCGAAGGCAAGGACGTGACCCTGGTAACCTACGGGCGCATGGTGCATATCGCCCTGGAAGCCGCTACCAACCTGGCGCGCCAGGGCATCGACTGCGAAGTGCTGGACCTGCGCACCACCAGCCCCCTGGACGAAGACAGCATCCTGGAAAGCGTGGAAAAAACCGGGCGCCTGGTGGTGATCGACGAGTCCAACCCGCGTTGCTCCATTGCCACCGATATCAGCGCGTTGGTGGCGCAACAGGCATTTGCGTCCCTGCGCGCGCCGATCCAAATGGTCACCGCGCCCCACACGCCGGTGCCGTTCTCCGATGCGCTGGAAGACCTGTACATCCCCAACGCCGCGAAGGTCGAGGCCGCCGTGCTGAAGATCGCCGACAAGAGGAATGCCGCATGATCCATACCCTGACCATGCCCAAATGGGGGCTGTCGATGACCGAGGGCCGCATTGATATCTGGCTCAAGCAACCCGGCGACCGGGTGGAGAAGGGCGAGGAAGTGCTGGATGTGGAGACCGACAAGATCTCCAGCAGCGTGGAGGCGCCATTCAGTGGCGTACTGCGCCGGGTGTTGGCGTTGAGTGATGAGACGTTGCCGGTGGGGGCGTTGCTGGGGATCGTCGTAGAAGGTGACGCCAGCGAAGCGCAAATCGATGCAGTGATCGGCAGCTTCAATGCCGGTTTTGTCGCCAATACGGCCGAGGCTGAAGCCAGCGGCCCGAGTGCGCAAAAAGTCGAGATTGGCGGGCGCCTGCTGCGCTATCTCGACGTGGGCGAAGGCGGTACGCCGCTGGTGCTGGTGCACGGGTTTGGCGGTGACTTGAACAACTGGCTGTTCAACCAACCGGCGCTGGCCGCCGAACGCCGGGTGATCGCCCTGGATTTGCCCGGCCATGGTGAGTCGGGCAAGCACCTGCACAGCGGCGATGCCAAGGAACTGAGCCAAGCAGTGTTGGACCTGCTCGACCACCTGAAACTGGAGCGCGTGCACCTGGCCGGGCATTCCATGGGCGGGCTGGTGTCGCTGACAGTAGCCGACCAGGCCCCTGCACGCGTGGCCTCACTGACCCTGATTGCCAGCGCTGGCCTGGGGGCCGATATCAACGGTGATTACCTGCAAGGTTTTGCCGAGGCCAACAACCGCAATGCGCTCAAGCCGCAGTTGACCCAACTGTTCAGCGACCCGGCGTTGGTGACGCGGCAGATGCTGGAGGACATGCTTAAGTTCAAACGCTTGGAAGGTGTGGATCAGGCGCTGCGCCAGCTCAATACCGCGTTGTTTGAGGGTGGGCAGCAGAAGGTGGATGCGCGCCACGTGGTGGGGCGCCAGCCGAGCCTGGTGGTCTGGGGCAGTGATGATGCAATCATCCCGGTGCGGCATGCGCAGGGGTTGGAGGCGCAGGTGGAGGTGCTGCCGGGGCAGGGGCATATGGTGCAGTTGGAGGCGGCGGAGCAGGTCAACCAACTGATGGCGACGTTCCTCAAATCTCAAGCTTGACCAAGATCCAAAGGTAGGACGCGGTCAACTGTGGGAGCGGGCTTGCTCGCGAAAGCGGTGTATCAGACACAGATGTTTTGGCTGACCCACCGCATTCGCGAGCAAGCCCGCTCCCACATGTTCAACCGCGTTCTAACAGTGACGTTTCAGGGTTTCGCTGGGAAGCTCCTGGAATAACGCCCGATAGCTGTTCGAAAACCGCCCCAAATGCCAAAACGACCAATTCATCGCCACCTCAGCCACCGTGGTATCGCTGGCCCCCAACAACTCCCGCCGCGCCCCATTCAACCGGCGCAATCTTAACCACTGCGCCGGGCTCATCCCGGTGTAGGTCTTGAACCCTTGCTGCAACTGGCGCAATGGCACACCGGCAATCTGCGCCAGTTCCAGCAGGTTGACGGTTTCGTCTGGCGCATCCGCCGCCCATTCGCCAATACGCGCCATCAACCGGCGCTCCTCACTGCGTTTTTGCAATCCACTGTGGTCCAGGCACACACAGGCGTTGTCGAGGATGTACAGGCAGTCATCGAGCAGTTGCTGCGTGAGGGCGATGGGGTCGATCTCTGTGGACAAACGCGTCAGCGTGCCACTGAGCCAGCGGGTGAACAGCGCATTCTGCTGGCAGGTCAACGGCGCCATGAACAGGCCTTCCAACCTGGTCACATCCAAGCCATGGCGTTGCACGAACTGCGGCCCGAACACCACCGCCACTTCGCGGTAGTTTTCCGGGGTGATCCAGGTGTTGCGGCTTTCGCCATTGAGCAGGTACAGCGCGTTGTCGCTGCCGTCAAAACAGAATGCCAGGGAACCTGGCGGCGCATTGAAATGCTGTTCCACGCGGGTGTTCATGCATTCTTCGTACACCTGCACACCGTGCAGGTCGAGGTAGCGGATCTGCCCGGCAAAATGCCCTGGGGACATTTGCTGGTACTGCTGAACCCAGCCGGGTGTCGCACTGCATTGGGCGGCCACATCACCGGTGGTGAAGGCCTGTACGCGCAAGGCGGTTGCCTGTGTCATGGGAGATCCGTGCGCACTCTATTGGTGCGTTGTGGTTCGTGCAAAGTGGATAGATGCCGTTCGAAGGCCGGCCCAAGATAGACCTCAATGCGCTGGCAATACAAGCCGGTCATCCATGACGAGGTCCTTATGAACGCCCCCTTCGATCAGCTCTCCACCTGGCTGAAAGAACACAAGATTACCGAGGTCGAGTGCGTGATCAGTGATTTGACTGGCATCGCCCGCGGCAAGATTGCGCCCACCAACAAGTTCCTGCATGAGCGAGGCATGCGCCTGCCGGAAAGTGTGCTGCTGCAAACGGTGACCGGGGATTTTGTCGACGACGATATCTACTACGACCTGCTGGACCCGGCCGACATCGACATGGTCTGCCGCCCGGTGTCCAACGCCACTTATGTGGTGCCGTGGGCTATTGAGCCCACTGCGATTGTGATCCACGACACCTTTGATAAGCACGGCAACCCCATCGAACTGTCGCCGCGCAATGTGCTCAAGAAGGTCTTGCAGCTCTACACCGACCAGGGCTGGCAGCCGATTGTCGCGCCGGAAATGGAGTTCTACCTGACCCAGCGCTGCGAAGACCCGGACCTGCCGCTCAAAACCCCGGTGGGGCGCTCCGGGCGTGCCGAGACGGGGCGCCAGTCGTTCTCCATCGACGCCGCCAACGAATTCGACCCGCTGTTCGAAGACGTCTACGACTGGTGCGAAGCCCAAGGCTTGGACCTCGATACGCTGATCCACGAAGACGGCCCGGCACAGATGGAAATCAACTTCCGCCACGGCGATGCCCTGGACCTGGCCGACCAGATCACCGTGTTCAAGCGCACCCTGCGCGAAGCCGCGCTCAAGCACAATGTGGCCGCCACCTTTATGGCCAAGCCAGTGGCCGACGAGCCGGGCAGCGCCATGCACCTGCACCAGAGCGTGGTGGACATCGCCACCGGCAAGCCGGTATTCGTCGATGCCGACGGCAAGATGAGCCCACTGTTCCTCCAGCATATCGGCGGCCTGCAGAAGTACATCCCCATGCTGCTGCCGATGTTTGCGCCCAACGTGAACTCGTTTCGCCGCTTCCTGCCGGACACCTCGGCCCCGGTCAACGTGGAGTGGGGCGAAGAAAACCGCACCGTTGGCCTGCGCGTGCCCACCTCGAGCCCCGATGCGATGCGCGTGGAAAACCGCCTGCCCGGCGCCGATGCCAATCCGTACCTGGCAATTGCCGCTAGTCTGCTGTGTGGCTACCTGGGGATGATCGAACAGATCGAACCCAGCGCCCCGGTGGAAGGCCGTGCCTACGAGCGCCGCAACCTGCGCCTGCCGATCACCATCGAGGACGCCCTGGCGCGGATGGAGGCCTGCGACACGGTCAAGCAGTACCTGGGCGACAAGTTTGTGCGTGGCTACGTCGCGGTCAAGCGCGCCGAGCATGAGAATTTCAAGCGGGTGATCAGTTCCTGGGAACGTGAGTTCCTGCTGTTGAGCGTTTAAAAAATCATAAAGGAGTGTGGCTATGCGTCTTGTGAACAAGCTTCTCCCGCTGGCCCTGGTGGCCGCATTCAGCGGTGCCAGCCAGGCGGCGCCGACGGTAAGCATCTACAACTGGACCGACTATATCGGCGAAACCACCTTGGCCGACTTCCAGGCCAAGACCGGGATCAAGCCGATTTATGACGTGTTCGATTCCAACGAGACCCTGGAGGGCAAGTTGCTCGCCGGGCGTACCGGCTATGACGTGGTGGTGCCGTCCAATCACTTCCTGGCGCGCCAGGTGAAGGCCGGTGCGTTCCTCAAGCTCGACCGTTCGCAACTGCCCAACTTCAAGAACCTCGACCCCAAGCTGCTTGCACTGCTGGAGAAGAACGACCCGGGCAATGCCCACTCGGTGCCCTACCTGTGGGGCACCAACGGCATCGGCTACAACGTCGACAAGGTCAAGCAGGTGCTGGGCATCGACCATATCGACTCGTGGGCAGTGCTGTTTGAGCCCGAGAACATCAAGAAGCTCAACCAGTGCGGCGTAGCGTTCCTCGACTCGGCAGACGAGCTGTTCCCGGCGATCCTCAACTACATGGGCAAGGACCCGCGCAGCGAGAACCCCGAAGACTACAAACAGGCCGAGGCCAAGCTGTTGACGCTGCGCCCGTACATCACCTATTTCCATTCGTCCAAGTACATTTCGGACCTGGCCAACGGTGATATCTGCGTGGCCTTTGGGTATTCGGGCGACGTGTTCCAGGCGGCCAACCGCGCCAAGGAAGCCAAGAACGGCGTGAACATCGCCTACTCGATTCCCAAGGAAGGCTCCAACCTGTGGTTCGACCTGCTGGCCATCCCGGCCGACGCGAGCAACCCGAAAGAAGCCCACGCCTTCATCAACTACCTGCTCGACCCTGAGGTGATCGCCAAGGTCAGCGCCTCGGTGGGCTACGCCAACGCCAATCCGGCGGCCAAGGCCTTCATGGACCCCGAACTGGTGAACAACCCTGAGGTGTACCCGCCTCAGGCAGTGCTCGACAAACTTTATATTTCGACCACGCCAACGCCTGCGACCATGCGCCTGATGACCCGCGCCTGGAGCAAAGTGAAGACCAACAAATGATCCAGTCCAGCGACCACGCCCAGTCTTACTACCGCGCGTCAGTGAATGCCATACCCGAGCGCCCGGTATTGGGCAGCGACCTGAGCGCCGACGTGTGTGTGATCGGCGGTGGTTTTACCGGCGTGAACACCGCCATCGAACTGGCCCAGCGCGGGTTCTCGGTGATCCTGCTGGAGGCCCGGCGTATTGGTTGGGGCGCCAGCGGGCGCAACGGCGGGCAGTTGATTCGCGGCATCGGCCACGATGTCTCGGGGTTCGCCAAATACGTAGGCGAGGAGGGTGTGCGCTACCTGGAGCGGGCCGGCATTGAGTCGGTGGCACAGGTGGGCGAGCGCATCCGCGAGCACGGCATCGACTGTGACCTGCGCTGGGGCTTTTGCGAACTGGCCAACACCCCGGCGCAGTTCGCCGCGTTCAAGGGCGAACAGGAACACTTGGCGGCCATGGGGTATGCCCATGAAACCCGCCTGGTGGGCCCGCAGGAGATGCAACAGGTGGTGGGCTCGACGGTGTATGCCGGTGGCCTGGTGGACATGGGCTCCGGGCATCTGCATCCGCTGAACCTGGTACTGGGCGAAGCGCAGGTGGCCGAGTCTCTGGGTGTGCGGATCTTCGAGCACACCCAAGTGCTGGAGCTGATCCACGGCGACACGGTGCAGGTGCGGTGCGCCGGTGGCACGGTGCGCGCGGCGAGCCTGGTACTGGCCTGTAACGCGCACCTTGATGACCTGGAACCGCGCCTGAGCGGCAAGGTGCTGCCAGCGGGCAGCTACATCATCGCCACCGAGCCGTTGTCGGTGGCATTGGCGAACGAACTGATCCCGCAAAACCTGGCGCTGTGCGACCAGAAAGTCGGGCTGGATTACTACCGCTTGTCTGCCGACCGTCGCCTGTTGTTCGGCGGCGCCTGCCATTACTCGGGGCGTGATCCGGTGGATATCGCCGCGTATATGCAGCCGAAAATGCTCAAGGTGTTCCCGCAATTGGCGGCCACCGCGATCGAGTTCCAGTGGGGCGGCAAGATCGGCATTACCGCCAACCGCTTCCCGCAGGTGGGGCGATTACAGCTTTACCCCAATGTGTTCTATGCCCAAGGTTATTCCGGCCACGGGCTGAACGTGACCCACTGGTGCGCACGCCTGCTGGCCGAAGCGATCCACGCCGGGCACAGCCAGGGCCTGGATATTTTCAGCCAGGTGCCGCACATGACGTTTCCCGGCGGCAAGGCCTTGCGCTCGCCGCTGCTGGCGCTGGGGATGTTGTGGTATCGGTTGCGGGAAATGATGCATTGATGGGTCATGCGTGGCAGGCTGGGCGACGTTTTCCTATGACTTCTGGAGATTCAACATGCCAACAGCATCCGCAGTAATTGAAATCCCGGTATCCGCTGACAAGGTCTGGGAATTGGTCGGCGGCTTCAACGACCTGCCCAAATGGCTGCCGTTGATCGTCAAGAGCGAGCCAGGCGAGGGCGGCCGCGTGCGTCACCTGCAAGCGGCCGACGGCGCCGTGATTGTCGAGCGTTTGCAGAGCTTTGATAACGTGGGGCGCACTTACAGCTACACCATCGAAGAGTCGCCGTTTCCGGTGAGTGCGTACCTGGCGACGTTGCAGGTTGAAGCGTTGACCGATTCGTCGGCGAAGGTGACCTGGTCCGGCGTGTTCACGCCAGCGGCGGGCACTACGGATGCCGCGGTTGAAGAGTTGTTTGCCGGTGTCTACAAAGGTGGGGTTGAGGCACTGCGGGCCAACTTCTAACTCGATCCACCAGGCAATGCAGGTCGAATGTGGGAGCGGGCTTGCTCGCGAATGCGGTCTATCAGTAGCAGATCTGTTGACTGACACACCGCATTCGCGAGCAAGCCCGCTCCCACATTTTTGACCGAGGGGATTCTCAGGCCTCTGGCATGAGCTGCTGACGACACTCCAGCACCAACCGCGCGCCCCCGCGCTCACTGGTCCCCACATCCAGCCTGAACCCATGCAGGTTGATGATCGCCGCCACAATCGACAGCCCCAACCCAAATCCGCCTTGTTGGTCGCTCTCGTCCACCCGATAAAACCGTTGGAACACCGCATCGCGCTCCGCCGCCGGTATGCCCGGCCCGGAGTCGTGCACCTCGATGCGGGTGCTGCCGCCGTCGTTGACGCCCCGCAACACCACCACGCCACCGGCCGGTGAGAACTTGATCGAGTTGCTCAGCAAGTTGGCCAGGGCTTCGAACAGCAGCGCCCGGTCGCCGGTGATCCATGGCAACGACTCCGGAGTTTCGAGTACCAGTTGCAACTCGCCTTCCTCGGCCAGGGGCAGGTAGAAGTCATGCAGCTCGCGCAATAACGGCAGTGGGTCCATCACCAAAAAGCCGGAGCGGCGCTGGTGGTCTTCCAGTTCCGAGATGCGCAACAGCCCGCGAAACCGCGCCATCAAGGTGTCAGTCTCGGCAATCGCATCATCGAGCTTCACCGCATAGCCCGAACCCTCTTCGGCCTCCTGGCGGATGCGATACAACTGCGCCCGCAGCCGGGTCAGCGGGGTGCGCAGGTCGTGGGCGATGTTGTCGCATACACCCTTGACCTCGTTCATCAGCTTCTCGATACGGTCGAGCATGGCGTTGACGATGGCCGCGAGCATGTCCAGCTCATCGCGCCGATTCGACAGCGGCAAGCGGTGGGTGAGGTCGCCGGCGACGATAGCTTCGGCGCTGGCTTGAATGCCGCGAATCCGTCGCAACGGGCGACGGCGCAGCAAGTGCCAGCCAGCGGCGCCGGGGATGATGGTCAACGACAGCGCCCACAACAACGCGTGCCAGATGATGCGGGTCACGCCAAACAACGAACCGTTGGCGCGCACTAGCACCAGCCAGCGGCCGTCGTCGGTGTGGGTGGCCACGGCGTCGCAGCTGTCTTTGGGCAACTTGGGGTCGTCGGAATCGACGCAGTTGGCCAGGGCGTGGATCTTGCCGTCCAGCGGCAGGTCGGGGGGAATGGCGCGGATCGGCCCGCTCAATGGCTTGAATTGCTCATCGAACAAGCCATAGGCGTCCACGCCCTTCATGTCGAAGGTCATGCTGGTGGTCAGCGCTTCCACCAGTTCTTCGCCGTCGAAGCGCTGAAACAGGTGCTGGCGCTGCATCAGGGAGTGGCGCGACAGGTCGCCCAGGTACCCGGACACCTCGTAGTACAGCACCCCCATCAGGATGCAGCTCCACGCCACGAACAACGAACTGTACAACGCCAGCAAACGGCTGCTGGAAGAACGCCAGCCCTTAGAGGGGTTCAGCAATGACATAGCCGGAACCTCGTACCGTGCGGATCAGCGGCGTGAGGCCCGGTGGATCGATTTTCTTGCGCAGACGGCCGATGTGCACATCGATCAGGTTGGTGCCCGGGTCGAAGTGATAGCCCCAGACTTCCTCGAAGATCATCATGCGCGACAGGATCTGCCCGGTGTTGCGCATCAAGAATTCCAGCAGCTTGTATTCGGTGGGCAGCAGGCTCAGCGGCTGATCGGCGCGGCTGGCTTCGCGGCTGATCAGGTTCAGTTCCAGGTCGGCCACGCGCAGGGCGGTTTCGAATTCCTTGACCGTGCTTTTGCGCCGCAACAGCACTTCCACGCGGGCGGCCATTTCATCGGAGGCGAAGGGTTTGGTGAGGTAGTCATCACCGCCAGCGCGCAGGCCGCGTACGCGTTCGTCCACGTCGGAGAGGGCGCTGATCATCAGGATCGGCGTCGACACACCGATGGTGCGCAAGGTGGTGACGATGGCCAGGCCATCGAGTTCGGGAAGCATGCGGTCGAGGGTGATCAGGTCGTAATCGCCGCTGACGGCACGGACCAGGCCTTCGCGGCCGTTGTCTACCCAATCTACGTCCAGTCCATGGCTACTCAGCTCGGCGACGATCTCGCGAGCTGTAACGGCGTCATCCTCGATGGTCAAAATGCGGGTCATAGGATTACCTGGTGAGCGATTCACACTAGAAGTGGGGACATTTTGCCAACAAATGCCTGAACGCTTCCTAAATTAAACTTCATCTTGGCAAAGCCAACAGGTTTCTATTGGCTGGCGTTGTTCAATGTGGGAGCGGGCTTGCTCGCGAAAGCGGTGTGTCAGACAGCATTACTGTCACTGAACGATCGCTTTCGCGAGCAAGCCCGCTCCCACACTGACCGAGTTCAGCTTGAGGTTGCATAACGCCCGTCCTAACCCTGTGTTTCTTGCAAGTTGCATGGTCCTAGGAAGTTCAAGTTATTTAACTTGTTGAAAACATTGGATATTAAATTTCAAGGCGACTGGCACGCCGCCTGCACTCTCCCTCCCGAGACTTGTAACATCATTTTTCCTGCCGGGAGCACAACAACAATGATCACATCCTCATCCACGCTGCAAGAGTCGAGCACGCGCTCCGGGGTTTCCTGGGGGGCGATTTTTGCCGGGGCCGCTGCGGCGGCTGCGCTGTCCCTGATCCTCGTACTGCTGGGCTTCGGCCTGGGCTTCTCGGCGGTGTCGCCGTGGGCCGACAGCGGTATGAGTGCGAAGGGGCTGGGCATTTCCACAATTATCTGGCTGGCGTTTACCCAGATCGTCGCATCGGGCCTGGGCGGGTACATCGCCGGTCGGTTGCGGGTGAAGTGGGCCAATATGCACGGCGATGAGGTGTATTTCCGCGACACCGCCCATGGCTTCCTGGCCTGGGCCGTGGCGACGCTGATCACCGCGATCCTGGTGGTCGGCTCGGTCAGCAGCGTGGTCGGTGGCGGCGTAAAAGCCGGTGCCAGTGTGGTGTCTGGCGCGGCCCAAGCTGCCGGTACGGCCGTGAAAGGCGACGACTTCGGCTACTACGTCGACAGCCTGTTCCGTGACGACCGCCCAGTTGCCGTCAGCGATGACGCGGCCCACGGCGTGGTGGCGCGCATCTTCGCCCGCACCCTGAGCAACGACGGCCAGTTGGCCGCCGAAGATCGTGCCTACCTGGCTCAACTGATCAGCCAGCGCACCAACCTTAGCCAGGCCGACGCCGAAGCGCGGATCGACAAGGTCTACGGCGACGCCCGCAAGGCACTGGAAGACGCCAAGCTCAAAGCCAAACAGGCCGCTGACACGGCTGCGAAGGTGGCTGCCTATACCTCGCTGTGGACCTTTATTGCGCTGCTGATCGGCGCGTTCTTTGCCAGCTTCGCTGCAACCTATGGCGGTCGTCGTCGGGATGCGGTGGTGTATGTCGAAACTGAACATTTTGTCCGTTAATTCAAGGAGAACATCATGCGCTCAATTCTGCTTTTCTTCCTCGGCGTACCTATCCCGATCATCATCCTGATTGCCCTTTTCATGCACTGACCCTGAGCCTGGCTCGGTCCCCTGTGGGAGCGGGCTTGCTCGCGAAAGCGGCGTGCCAGCCACCGTATGCATCGACTGACACACCGCTTTCGCGGGTAAGCCCGCTCCTACAATTGATTGCGTGTTCACCTGCGTCGGCTCGATTGTCAGCCGCGACTCAAGACTCTTATAGAGTCGTTGGTTATAAAAAAATACATATACAGAACTGTCAGGGTTGACAGTATATTTTTGTATTTGTCATCTCTTAATATGGAGGCACCCTAGATGTTTAATAAATAGGCCTAAATTAATGGAGGCAGTGATGAATACTTCAAATAACCAAGAGGCAGGACAAACAGTTGGTGTTGTCGGTTCGGATGTGTTTAATGGGCAGTATGATCCGCCATTGTATAAGTTTGCGTCGGACGCCCACCGTATCCAGATGTACCGTAATAATGGTCAGATTCATGTTTTAGTGTCGCAGACCGTCGATCTAGGCCTCATGACTGAGCATTTTCTAGCGTTTTCTTTTGGCGATATTCCAGCGGATAGTTCCACGGTCCTGGATTTTTCAGACTCATCTAAAATTTTTGCGCAATATGGCGTTCTTGAAGGGGCTGCGTACAAACCCTATTTGATAAAAAGCGGAAAGTTCTCGGTATCCTTGGACGATAAAGAACGGCTGTGGGGGGCTTTCAATTGTCAGGCGCAGTTCAACAGTGAACAGGTCCACTTCGAAAACGGGCAGGTTGATCTGACAGGTTTCATTACTCCTGGTACCGACCGCCAAGCGGCAGTCGCTGGGCGGAACGGCGTAGGCACCCTACATGGGAAGATGTCCGGTGGGCCAAGTCCAGTGGCTGATTTTTCCGCCACTGAAGTGCAGAGGATATTTGTACCAGCCAATCCCATAATTGGGCTAGAAGCCTACTGGTTGTTACGCGCGTATTGGTACGATGAATTTCCCCCTATCCAGAACTTGGTGGTTGTTACGATAGTAGATGGCGCTGTAGGCAATAAGTTTGATCTGGCAGGTAATACTGATGTGGCCGTCACCTACCTGCGGTTTAATCAAAGTTTGATTGGGGAGGCCATTGCTGGAACATTGGAGTTTTTCAGTCGGCCCGAAACCGGCCAGGCGGTAGGGGAATCGAAAGACGTTAAAATGACCGGCAACTCACCAGCGGACTACGTGATGGAGATGGCGTTTAATATCACTTAGATCGGGTGGGCGCCAGAGCCCGCCGCGTCGTGAAAATGGCGGTAGTGGGTTCAGCTCATGAGCCCACTCCGACGCAGTCGGCATACAGATTAATCGTCGAAACCCACCTGCTCATGAATCTCATCCACCTTCAATTCCAAGCGATACGCCACCGCAATAAACAACGCCTGGCACAAACACAACGTGGCGCTCAACGAACGGAAGGCAAACGACGACCCCTCATTCACCAACAACACCGCATTCGCCCGCTTGGCCAGGGGCGACAGGTTGCTGTCGGTGATGATCAACGTCTTGGCCTGGTGATGCTGGGCAATGCGCAAGCAATGCTGAGTTTCTTTGCCGTAGGGCGTGAAGCTGATGGCGATCACCAGGTCATTGGCGCGCACGCTGCGCATCTGTTCGCGGTAGCTGCCGCCCAGGCCCGAGATGAGGTGGATGCGCTTGTTGGTGTGCTGCAGGTTGTAGACCAGATAGTCCGCTACCGCAAAGGAGCGGCGCACGCCGACCACGTAGATATTGTCGGCATTCACCACCAGGTCGACGGCTTTGTCGAAGGCCACATCGTCTAATTCCAACCCCAGACGCTCGATACCGGACAGGGTGGCGTTCACGCATTCGCGCGCCAGGTCGCCGCCGCTGGCCTTCTGCGATTTGTTGGCGATCATGCTGCGGATACGTTGCTGGTAGTTCTGCACTGGCGTGGTCTTGTGGGTGTAGGCCTCGCGAAACAGCGCCTGCATTTCACTGAACCCGCTGAAGCCAAAACGCTGGGAGAACCGCACGATGGCCGACGGGTGCACTTCGCACTCGCGGGCGATGTCGCTGATGCGGTCGACCATGATGCGGTCGCTCTGCTGGCTCATGTAGCTGGCAATGCGTTTGAGTTGGCGTGGCAGGCTTTCATATTCGTCGGTGATCAGCTGCAACAGGCGTTCGGCATTGACCGGAGGGCTGGCGACGGGGTCTTCCAGGGTGGTCTCGGGATCGGTGCTGGACATGGGCAATCCTTCTGGCGTGTTGTTCTGTTGCGCTGATGGGTGGCGCAAGTCTACAGGGTAGGCGCAAAAAAATACCCCGGCATCACGGCCTGCGTGGCCTGCTGAAACGATGCACGGCGGCTGGCGTGCCCCTATGCTGACGTATTGGAAAAAATATTCCACTAAAAATAATTATGGAATAAATATTGATTGCCGCCGCCGGACGTTCTAGTCTGCACCCACCAAGAGCGTGTGCCGTCACCACGGCGGTACAACGCAGGCTGATAAAAATAACAGGAGCCAGCATGGGCCAGACTCGTTTTGCCAGTGGGCGTCAATTGGATCTGATTTGCCTCGGGCGCCTGGGCGTCGACCTCTATGCGCAGCAAGTCGGTGCGCGGCTTGAGGACGTGTCCAGCTTCGCCAAATACCTCGGCGGTTCCTCCGCCAATATAGCTTTCGGCACTGCACGGCTTGGGCTCAAGTCGGCGATGTTGAGCCGGGTAGGGGACGACCACATGGGTCGCTTCCTGGTGGAATCCCTGGCCCGCGAAGGTTGCGATGTCAGCGGCATCAAGGTTGACCCGGAACGCCTCACTGCCCTGGTGCTGCTGGGCCTCAAGGACCGCGAAACCTTCCCTCTGGTGTTCTACCGCGAAAACTGCGCCGACATGGCCTTGCGCGCCGAAGACATCAATGAAGCCTTTATCGCCTCCAGCAAAGCCTTGCTGATCACCGGCACCCATTTCTCCACCGACAGCGTGTACAAGGCCAGCATCCAGGCCCTGGACTACGCGGCCAAGCACAACGTAAAACGCGTGCTGGATATCGACTACCGCCCGGTGCTGTGGGGCCTGGCGGGCAAGGCGGATGGGGAGACCCGTTTTGTGGCCGACCAGAACGTCAGCGCCCATGTGCAGAAGATCCTGCCGCGCTTCGACCTGATCGTCGGCACCGAAGAAGAATTCCTGATCGCCGGTGGCAGTGAAGATTTGCTCACCGCCCTGCGCAACGTACGCGAACTGACGCCAGCCACCCTGGTGGTCAAGCTCGGCCCACAGGGTTGCACGGTGATCCACGGCGCCATCCCCGCGCGCCTGGAAGACGGTGCGATCTACCCTGGCGTACGGGTGGAAGTGCTCAACGTACTGGGCGCGGGCGATGCCTTTATGTCGGGGTTCCTGAGCGGCTGGATCAATGACGCCAGCGACGAACGTTGCAGCCAATTGGCCAATGCCTGCGGCGGTCTCGTCGTCTCGCGCCACGCCTGCGCGCCGGCCATGCCGACCCCGGCTGAGTTGGAATACCTGTTCAACAGCCCGGTGCCGATCACCCGGCCGGACCAGGACGTGACCCTGCAACGCCTGCACCGCGTGTCGGTGCCGCGCAAGCAGTGGAAGCAGTTGTTCATCTTTGCCTTCGATCACCGCTGGCAACTGGTGGACCTGGCCCAGCGCGGCGGCCAGGACACCACGCGCATCAGCGCGGCCAAGCAGCTGTTTATCCAGGCCATCGAACGGGTCGAGAAAAAACTCGCCGAGCAAGGCGTTGCCGCCGATGTCGGCCTGCTGGCCGACCAGCGCTTTGGCCAGGACGCCCTCAACGCTGCCAGCGGTCGCGGCTGGTGGATCGCCCGCCCGGTGGAAGTGCAAAACTCGCGACCATTGGCGTTTGAACACGGGCGCTCCCTTGGCAGCAACCTGATTGCCTGGCCGCAAGAGCAGATCATCAAGTGCCTGGTGCAATACCACCCGGACGATGAACCGCTGCTGCGTCTTGAGCAGGAAGCCCAGCTCAAGGCGGTGTACGACGCCTCTGTGGTCAGCGGCCATGAGCTGCTGCTGGAAGTCATCCCGCCCAAGGAGCACCCGTCCACTTACCCGGACGTGCTGTATCGCAGCCTCAAGCGCCTGTACAACCTCGGCATCTACCCGGCGTGGTGGAAGATCGAAGCGCAGTCGGCCCAAGACTGGAAGAAGCTTGATGAGCTGATTCAGGAACGCGACCCGTACTGCCGTGGCGTGGTCCTGCTGGGCCTGAACGCCTCGGCGGAGTTTCTCGCCGATGGTTTCCAGCAAGCCAGCCAGAGTACGACCTGCCGCGGCTTTGCCGTGGGCCGCACGATCTTCCAGGAACCGAGCCGTGCGTGGCTGGCGGGTGAGATTGATGATGAGACCTTGATTCAGCGGGTTCAGGCGACGTTCGAACAGTTGATCAATGCCTGGCGCAGTGCCCGCGCATAAATACAGTTCTAAATGTGGAATGCAATCAAATGTGGGAGCGGGCTTGCTCGCGAATGCGGCGTATCAGTCACAGCATCTTTATCTGACACACCGCATTCGCGAGCAAGCCCGCTCCCACATAAAGCAAATTTCACCCGGCTTAAGTTAGATAAAAACAAAAGGTGCAGCCATGCCCGCAATCCGAATTGGCATCAACCCGATTTCCTGGAGCAACGACGACCTGCCGGCCTTGGGGGGGGAAACACCCTTGAGCACCGCCCTCGCCGAAGGCAAGGAAATCGGCTACGAAGGTTTCGAACTCAACGGCAAGTTTCCCAAGGACGCCAAGGGCGTCTGCGATGTACTGCGCCCCTATGACCTGGCGCTGGTGTCCGGCTGGTATTCAAGCCGCCTGGCGCAACGTTCGGTGGCCGAAGAAATCGAGGCCATCGCCGGCCACGTCGAGCTGCTCAAACAGAACGGCGCCACGGTGCTGGTGTACGGCGAAGTCGCCGACTCCATCCAGGGTTCGCGCATCCGCCTGATCGAACGCCCGCGTTTCCACAGCGAACAAGCCTGGCAGGATTACGCCGACAAGCTCACTGAGCTGGCGCGTTTCACCCTGTCCCAAGGCGTACGCCTGGCCTACCACCACCATATGGGCGCCTATGTCGAATCCCCGGAAGACATCGACCAACTGATGCAACGCACCGGGCCGGAAGTCGGCCTGCTGTTCGATTCGGGCCACTGCTACATGGGCGGCGGCGATCCGCTGCACGTACTGAACAAACACATTGATCGCGTCTGCCATGTGCACTTCAAGGACGTGCGCAAGCCGGTGGTGCAACTGGCGCGCAACCAGATGTGGAGCTTCCCCGACTGCATCGTCAACGGCACCTTCACCGTGCCCGGCGACGGTGATATCGACTTCGCCGAACTGCTGGACGTGCTGCTGGCCGCGAAATACCAAGGCTGGCTGGTGGTGGAAGCCGAGCAGGACCCGGCCGTGGCGCCCAGCTACGTGTATGCGAAAAAGGGCTACGACACCCTGCGCGCGCTGCTTACCGAGAGGACAAAAGCATGAGCCTGCTGGTCAAGAGCAACAAACGTGGGCAAACCATGGTGGCCCTGGAAGAAGGGCGCCTGGAATACGTAGGCTTCAAAGCCTACCGCCTGAGCCTGGGGGAAACCCTGCCGGTCAACGCAGGCGATAAAGAACTGTGCCTGGTGCTGCTCAGCGGCCGGGTGAATATCGAAGGCGAGGGCTTCAACTGGCAGAACCTGGGGGATCGCCAGTCGGTGTTCGAAGACAAGTCACCTTTCGCTGCCTACCTGCCGCCCGGCACCACGGCCCAGGTCACCGCCTTGAGCGATGTGCAGATCGCCGTGTGCGCCGCCCCTGGCACCGAAGGCTACGAACCGCGTCTGATCCGCCCGCAAGACTGCAAGCGCAGCGTGCGTGGCAAGGGCGCCAACACCCGCTACGTGTGCGACATCCTGCCGGACACCTCGCCGGCCCATTCGCTGCTGGTGGTGGAAGTGCGCACGCCGTCCGGGCATTCGTCAAGCTACCCGCCGCACAAGCACGACACCGACGACTTGCCGCACCAAAGCTTCCTGGAAGAAACCTATTACCACCAGATCAACCCGCCCCAGGGCTTTGTGTTCCAGCGCGTCTACACCGATGACCGCAGCATCGACCAGGCCATGGCCGTGGAAAACAGCGACCTGGTGGTGGTGCCCAAGGGCTATCACCCGGTCAGCGTGCCGTATGGCTACGAGTCCTATTATTTGAACGTGATGGCCGGCCCCAAGCGCGCCTGGCATTTCCACAACGACCCGCAGCACAGCTGGCTACTGGACCTTTAAGGGGCGCGACATGACTACCACCCGACTGACCATGGCCCAGGCCCTGGTGAAGTTCCTGGATAACCAATACATCGAAGTCGATGGCGTGCAGAGCAAGTTTGTCGCCGGCGTGTTCACCATTTTTGGCCACGGCAATGTGCTGGGCCTGGGCCAAGCGCTGGAGCAAGATGCCGGTGATTTGGTGGTGCACCAGGGCCGTAACGAGCAGGGCATGGCCCACGCTGCCATCGGTTTTGCCAAGCAACACCTGCGCCGCAAGATCTACGCGTGCACCGCGTCGGTCGGCCCTGGCGCCGCCAACATGCTGACCGCCGCTGCCACGGCCACCGCCAACCGTATCCCGCTGTTGCTGTTGCCCGGCGATGTCTACGCCAGCCGCCAGCCGGACCCGGTACTGCAACAGATCGAGCAGTTCCACGATCTGAGCATCAGCACCAATGATGCCTTCCGTTCGGTGAGCAAGTACTGGGACCGCATCAACCGCCCCGAGCAATTGATGACCGCTGCGATCCACGCCATGCGCGTGCTGACCGACCCTGCGGAAACCGGCGCTGTCACCTTGGCATTGCCGCAGGATGTGCAGGCCGAAGCCTGGGATTACCCGGATTACTTCCTGCAAAAACGCGTGCACCGTATCGACCGTCGCCCGGCTACCGCCGCGATGATCGGCGATGCACTGGCCGCGTTCCGGGGCAAGCGCAAGCCGCTGATCATTTGCGGTGGCGGGGTGAAATACTCCGGCGCAAATGCCGCACTGCAGGCGTTTGCCGAACGTTTTGACATTCCCTTCGCGGAAACCCAGGCGGGCAAAAGCGCAGTGGTGTCCAGCCATCCGCTGAACCTGGGCGGGATCGGTGAAACCGGTTGCCTGGCGGCCAACCTGCTGGCGCCAGAGGCTGACTTGATCATCGGCATCGGCACCCGTTACACCGACTTCACCACCTCGTCCAAGTCGCTGTTCAAGCACCCGGACGTGAAGTTTCTCAACCTCAATATCAGCCCTGCCGACGTGTTGAAACTCGACGCGGTGCAAGTGTTGGCCGATGCCCAGGTCGCCCTCGATGCGCTGGCCGATGCCTTGGGCGATTACCGCTCCGGCTGGGGCGGGCAGGTCCAGGACGCCAAGGCGCAACTGGAGGCTGAAGTGGACCGCGTGCATCAGGTCGAATATTCGGGTGATGGGTTCGTGCCCGAGGTCGACGACCACCTGGACCGCAGCGTGCTGCGCGAATTCATCGAGCTGACCGGCTCCTGCCTGACCCAGAGCCGTGTGCTTGGCGTGCTCAACGACACCCTGGCCGACGACGCGATCATCGTCGCCGCCGCCGGCAGCTTGCCCGGCGATTTGCAGCGCGCTTGGCGCAGCAAGGGCGTCAACACCTACCACGTCGAATATGGCTATTCGTGCATGGGCTACGAGATCAACGCCGCCCTTGGCGTGAAACTCGCCGAGCCGAGCAAAGAGGTGTACGCGCTGGTCGGCGATGGCTCCTACATGATGCTGCATTCGGAGCTGGCCACCTCGATCCAGGAACGCCGCAAGATCAACGTGGTGCTGCTGGACAACATGGCCTTCGGTTGCATCAACAACCTGCAGATCGGCAATGGCATGGACAGCTTCGGCACCGAGTTCCGCTATCGCAACCCCGAGAGCGGCAAGCTCGACGGCGGCCTGGTGCCAGTGGACTTCGCCATGAGCGCGGCGGCCTACGGCTGCAAGACCTACAAGGTCAGCACCGTGGAGCAACTCGAAGCGGCGCTGGCCGATGCGCGCAGCCAAACAGTTTCAACGCTGATCGATATCAAGGTGCTGCCTAAGACCATGATCCACGGTTACCTGTCGTGGTGGCGGGTGGGCGTGGCGCAGGTATCCACCAGTGAGCGTACGAATGCTGCTGCAAAAAAACTCAATGAACAGCTGGCGAAAGCTCGGCAGTACTAATAACAAGAGGGGTTTTTGTATGTCGTTGAAGCTTGGAGTCATCGGTACAGGCGCCATTGGCCGCGACCATATCCGTCGTTGCAGCCAGACGCTGCTTAACAGCCAGGTAGTCGCGGTAACCGACATCAACCTTGAGCAAGCCGCCAAGGTCGTCGCCGATTTGAAGCTGGACGCCGAGGTGTATGCCGACGGCCATGCGCTGATCAACTCGCCACAGGTCGAGGCGGTGCTGGTGACCTCCTGGGGCCCGAGCCACGAAGAGTTCGTACTCGCCGCCATCGCCGCCGGCAAACCGGTGTTCTGCGAAAAACCCCTGGCCGTCACCGCCGAGGGCTGCCGCAAAATCGTCGATGCCGAAGTGGCCTACGGCAAGCGCCTGGTGCAAGTGGGCTTTATGCGCCCCTACGACGAAGGCTATCGCGCACTCAAGGCCGTGATCGACAGCGGTCAGATCGGCGAGCCATTGATGCTGCACTGCGCGCACCGTAACCCCACGGTGGGCGAGAACTACAAGACTGACATGGCGATCACCGACACCCTGATCCACGAGTTGGATGTACTGCGCTGGTTACTCAACGACGACTATGTGTCGGTGCAAGTGGTGTTCCCACGCAAATCCAGCAAGGCCCTGGCCCACCTGCGCGACCCGCAGATCGTGCTGCTGGAAACTGCCAAGGGCACGCGCATCGATGTGGAAGTGTTTGTGAACTGCCAGTACGGCTATGACATCCAGTGCGAAGTGGTAGGGGAGACCGGTATTGCCAAGCTGCCGGAGCCGTCCCAGGTGCAGTTGCGCAGCGGCGCGAAGTTGTCGAATGCGATTTTGATGGACTGGAAGGACCGCTTTATCGGTGCCTACGACGTGGAGTTGCAGGCGTTTATCGACAGCGTGCGCGCCGGGCAAGTGGGTGGGCCGTCGGCGTGGGATGGGTTTGCGGCGGCCGTTGCGGCGGATGCATGTATTGAAGCGCAGGGCAGTGAGCAGATTGTGAAAGTCAGCTTGCCGGATCGCCCGCGCTTTTACGGCTGACCCACAACCTTAAGTTGAAATTCGGTCAGTGTGGGAGCGGGCTTGCTCGCGAATACGGTGTGTCAGCTACAAAGTCATTGACTGACACACCGTATTCGCGAGCAAGCCCGCTCCCACACTTAGATTGGGTTTCCACTTCTAACAGGAGTGAAATCATGCGAATCGGATTAGTCGGCTACGGCCACGGAGGGCGCTTTTTTCATGCGCCGCTGATTGCAACACTGCCTGGCGCCACGTTCGTTGGCGTCGTTACACGATACCCAGAACGCCGTAAGCAACTGAACACCGACCATCCCGGCGTAAAAGCCTTCGACTCCATCGGCCAGCTCGTCGAGGCCGGTGTCGATGCCCTGGTCATCTCCACCACCCTCAAAGGCCGCCCGGCCCTGGTGTTGGAAGCCATCGAACACGGTGTCGCGGTGGTCAGCGACAAACCCTTCGCCGCCAACGCCGAACAGGCCCAGGCACTGATCACCGCCGCAGAACGTCACGAGGTGCTGCTCAGCGTCTACCAGAACCGTCGTTGGGACTCGGACTACCTGACCCTGCGCAAACTCATCGATGCCGGCGCCCTGGGCACCATCACCCGGTTTGAGTCCCGCGTAGAACGCTACACACCAGACGCCGTCGGCAATGCCAGCGGTGGCGGTTGGCTGCGGGACTTGGGCAGCCATCTGGTGGACCAGGCGTTGCAACTGTTTGGTCCGGTGGATCGGGTGTTCGCGCAATTGCAGTTCAGTCCCGAACATCCAACCCTCGACCACGGCTTCTTTGTTTCCCTGACCCACGCCAACGGCGTGATCTCCCACCTGTGGGGCAACGCCCTGCAAAACAGCCAGGCACCGCGTTTTCGCGTGAGCGGCACCTCTGGGTGCTACACCGTCGACGGCCTGGATGGCCAGGAAGAAGCGCTGATGGCGGGCAAGTCGCCAAAAACCGAAGGCGAGCATTGGGGCGCCGAAGAGCATCGACGCTGGGGCTGGTTCGAACAAGGCCCGGAGCGCGAGCGGGTGCCGTCAGAGAAGGGCTGCTGGACCCAGTTCTATCGCCAGCTGCAAAGTGCGGTGCAAGGGCAGGGCGCGTTGCCGGTCGACGCCTATGACGCGCTGGAAACCACCCGTATATTGGACGCCGCACGCCTGAGCGCCGAGCGCCAGCAGGTGGTTTCAATAAAAATAGAATAAAATTCTAAAAGAAGTTGATATGGAAATTATTTTCCAATAAAGTCTTTTCCAGGTTGCAATAAGTACGTTCGGGCTCGACCCGCACGACTCAAACAAAAACAAGATCAAAAACAACCAGGTACCGTCAGATGAAAATCTTCAACGCTGTACTGCACCTTTTCCGCCTTGCCTCAACGCCTCGCGCTCTGCCCCGCGCTCGGCCGTTCTACTTCTCCTTCCTCAATGTGCTGTGCGTCGAAAACAAAGGCGCGCTGGTCTGCTGCATTCCCGGCGCACCCATCGTTCGACTGGCGACTTCGCAAGACCCGCTCTGATCAACGCAACGTCTAACAAAACCAACAAGAAAGTGGAGACAGACCGTTCATGAAGACCCCGATCCGTTTTACCGCGCTGGCCTTGTCCATGCTGTTGGCCAGCGGTGCTGCCTTGGCTGCCGACATGAAAGTCGGCGTGAGCATGTCCTCGTTCGATGACAACTACCTGACCGGCGTGCGTGAAGGCATGGTCGAGCACGTGAAGACCTTTCCCAAGGGCGATGGCGTGAAGCTGCAATTTGAAGACGCACGCGCTGATGTCGTGAAACAACTGAGCCAGGTTGAGAATTTTATCGGCCAGGGTGTTGATGCAATCATCGTCAACCCAGTGGACACCGCCTCCACGGCGCGCATCAGCAAGGCGGCGACTGAGGCGGGCATCCCGCTGGTCTATGTCAACCGCCGCCCAGACCAGAAAGATTTGCCAAAAGGTGTGGCCGCCGTGACCTCCGATGACGAAGAGGCCGGCCGCCTGCAAATGCAGTACATCGCCGAAAAACTCGGTGGCAAGGGCAGCATCGTGATCCTGCTGGGTGACCTGGCAAACAACTCCACCACCAACCGCACCAAAGGCATCAAGGAAGTCCTGACCCAGTACCCGGACATCAAGATCGTGCAGGAACAAACCGGTATCTGGCTGCGCGACAAGGGCATGACCCTGGTCAACGACTGGCTGACCCAAGGGCGTGAGTTCAACGCGGTGCTCTCCAACAACGATGAAATGGCGATTGGCGCGGCCATGGCCCTCAAGTCGGCGGGGACCAAGCCCGGCAGCGTGTTGATCGCGGGTGTCGACGGCACCACGGACGGCCTGAACGCCATTTCCAAAGGCGACATGACGGTGTCGGTGTTCCAGGACGCCAAGGGCCAGGCGGTCGGTTCGGTGGATGCGGCACGCCAGTTGGCGAAGAAGCAGACGATCGAACAGAACATCGTCATCCCGTTCAAGCTGATCACGCCTGAAAACGTCAAAGACTTCAAATAGCCTTACATAACAACAATAAGCCAGCAGGGCAGCTTCGGCCGCCCTGCAGATGGAGTACCTCCCTATGCTCGCTCAAGCCGCTACCTCGCAGCCTCCCGGTATCCAGCCTGTTGAACTGGAAGAACCCTACCTGTTGGAAATCAGCAATATCAGCAAAGGCTTCCCCGGTGTCGTGGCCCTGGCCGATGTGCAACTGCGGGTACGCCCCGGCACGGTGCTGGCGCTGATGGGCGAGAACGGTGCGGGCAAGTCGACGTTGATGAAGATTATCGCCGGCATCTACCAGCCCGACGCTGGGGAAATTCGCCTGCGTGGCAAACCGATTGTGTTCGAAACGCCCTTGGCGGCCCAGAAGGCCGGGATCGCGATGATCCACCAGGAGCTGAACCTGATGCCCCACATGAGCATCGCCGAGAACATCTGGATCGGCCGTGAGCAGCTCAACGGCCTGCACATGGTCAACCACCGCGAGATGCATCGTTGCACCGCCGAGCTGCTGGCGCGCCTGCGCATCAACCTCGACCCCGAGGAGCATGTGGGCAACCTGAGCATCGCCGAGCGGCAGATGGTCGAGATTGCCAAGGCCGTCTCTTACGATTCCGACATCCTGATCATGGATGAGCCGACCTCGGCCATCACCGATAAAGAAGTGGCCCACCTGTTTTCGATCATTGCCGACCTCAAATCCCAGGGCAAAGGCATCGTCTATATCACGCACAAAATGAATGAAGTGTTCGCCATCGCCGATGAAGTGGCGGTGTTCCGCGACGGCCACTACATTGGCCTGCAACGCGCCGACAGCATGAACAGCGACAGCTTGATCTCGATGATGGTCGGCCGTGAGCTCAGCCAGTTGTTCCCGGTGCGCGAGACGCCTATCGGTGACCTGCTGCTATCGGTGCGCGACCTGACCCTGGACGGCGTGTTCAAGGACGTGTCCTTCGACCTGCATGCCGGTGAAATCCTCGGCATCGCCGGGCTGATGGGCTCGGGGCGTACCAACGTGGCCGAAACCATTTTTGGCATCACCCCCAGCAGCAGCGGCCAGATCAGCCTCGACGGCAAAGCGGTGCGCATCACTGACCCACACATGGCCATCGAGAAAGGCTTTGCGCTGTTGACCGAAGACCGCAAGCTCAGTGGCCTGTTCCCCTGCCTGTCAGTGTTGGAAAACATGGAAATGGCCGTGCTGCCGCACTACACCGGCAACGGTTTTATCCAGCAGAAAGCCTTGCGCGCCTTGTGCGAAGACATGTGCAAGAAACTGCGGGTGAAAACCCCGTCCCTTGAGCAGTGCATCGACACCTTGTCCGGCGGCAACCAGCAAAAAGCCCTGTTGGCGCGCTGGCTGATGACCAACCCACGGCTACTGATCCTCGACGAGCCCACCCGGGGCATCGACGTGGGCGCCAAGGCCGAAATTTATCGCTTGATCTCCTTCCTCGCCAGCGAAGGCATGGCGGTGATCATGATCTCCTCGGAGCTGCCCGAAGTGTTGGGCATGAGCGACCGGGTGATGGTGATGCACGAGGGCGAATTGATGGGCACCCTGGACCGCGATGAGGCGACTCAGGAAAAAGTCATGCAGTTGGCGTCCGGTATGACGGCAGTTCACTGACGTACAGAATAAAAAAGGTGATGGGTTATGAACGCAATAACGGATAACAAACCGGCCGTGGCGCCGACCAAAAGCCGTCGGCGCATGCCGACCGAGCTGAGCATCTTCCTGGTACTGATCGGCATTGGCCTGGTGTTCGAGCTATTTGGCTGGATCGTGCGTGACCAGAGTTTCTTGATGAACTCGCAGCGATTGGTGTTGATGATCCTGCAGGTGTCGATCATTGGCCTGCTGGCCATTGGTGTGACCCAGGTGATCATCACTACGGGTATCGATTTGTCCTCGGGTTCGGTGCTGGCTCTTTCGGCGATGATCGCTGCCAGTTTGGCGCAGACATCTGACTTTTCACGGGCCGTGTTCCCCAGCCTGACCGACTTGCCAGTGTGGATTCCGGTGGCGATGGGGCTCGGCGTAGGGCTGCTGGCGGGGGCGATCAACGGCAGCATTATTGCCGTCACCGGTATCCCGCCGTTCATTGCGACCCTGGGCATGATGGTTTCGGCCCGTGGCCTGGCGCGTTATTACACCGAAGGCCAGCCGGTGAGCATGCTCTCGGATTCGTACACGGCCATCGGCCATGGTGCGATGCCGGTGATCATCTTCCTGGTGGTGGCGGTGATCTTCCATATCGCGCTGCGCTACACCAAATACGGCAAGTACACCTACGCCATCGGCGGCAACATGCAGGCGGCGCGCACGTCGGGCATCAACGTCAAGCGTCACCTGATCATCGTGTACAGCATCGCCGGTTTGCTCGCAGGTTTGGCCGGTGTGGTGGCCTCGGCACGCGCCGCTACTGGCCAGGCGGGGATGGGCATGTCCTATGAACTGGATGCGATTGCCGCAGCGGTAATCGGCGGCACCAGCCTGGCAGGTGGGGTAGGGCGTATCACTGGCACGGTGATCGGCGCGCTGATCCTTGGCGTGATGGCCAGCGGGTTTACCTTTGTCGGAGTGGATGCCTACATCCAAGACATCATCAAGGGCTTGATCATCGTGGTGGCGGTGGTGATTGACCAATACCGCAACAAGCGCAAGCTCAAACGCTAATAGCGTTCAATGGTTGGAGTAGAACCGAATGTGGGAGGGGGCTTGCCCCCGATGGCGGAGTGTCAGCCGGCTTATATAGGGCTGACCCACCGCGATCGGGGGCAAGACCCCTCCCACAATTGATAAATACCCCTCAGGAAAAGCCGTTTGTCTTCTATATAGCTCCACAACACTGAATTTCTTGCTATAAACGCACTCCGATAACCGTTCGCCGAGCCCGTCCTGGTGCTTTTGGGGGTTATCTCGGAAAAATTGCCTGTCTTTTCAGTTGCTGCGCCCTCAAGTCGGCCTTAGACTGCCGCCCCTCGTAAATTGAGTGCCGGGTGGCGCTTGGAATGGATGGCGCCTTTCCGAGACCTGCAGAGGTCGGCCGGAACGCTCCCTTATTCGCCTTAATGCACGTATTTTTTATAGAGAAATCAATGACAAAGGAAAAGTTGCTGGCCATGCCGGCGGATGACTACATGAATGCCGAACAGCACGCTTTTTTTGAGCAGATGCTGCAAGACATGAAAGTGGAACACCACGAGCGCATTGAACAGAACCGTATCGCCATTGAAAGCCTGGATACCCCGGCCGACCCGGCCGACGCCGCTTCCGTGGAAGAAGAGCGTACCTGGCTGGTCAACGCCATCGACCGCGACCAGCGCATGCTGCCGCAGCTTGAGCGTGCACTGGAACGCATCAAGGAAGATTCCTTTGGCTGGTGCGATGACAGTGGCGAGCCTATCGGCCTCAAGCGCCTGCTGATCAGCCCTACCACCAAGTACTGCATCGAAGCGCAAGAGCGCCACGAGCAGATCGACAAGCACCAGCGCCAAGCCTGATGCGGTGAAGCTGGGGAACCGCCTATGCGGTTTCCCAGGGAAATACCGGTTACACCCCCGTCTATTGATCTGCTGCAAGCTACCCCACTAAAGGCCCATGGATAATGGCCCGATAGTGGCGTTTAATGCAGCGACAATAATGACAAGCAGTGGGGTAACGACGATGGCTGGAGACGGATCTCTGATGGGCGCAACAGTGCCACCGCAAACGGTGGTGCGCAGGCTGCCCGGCTGGTTGACGCCTCTGTTGCAGAGCACTGCCTTGGTGCTGGTACTGCTGGGCCTGGCACTTGCCAGCCTGCCGCTTTATCTTTGCCTGCCGCTGGCCTTGCTGGTGATCTGGCTGCCCCGCCTGAAAAACCCGACACCGGTTGTTGCGCCTTCCGAGGCGGGCGATGCCATGGGCGAGCTGACCCGCGACCTGTCCTATACCACTAGCCATAACGCACTCTCTGCTGCGGGCGTGGCCTATTCGGTCAAGCAATTGGCGGCGCGCTTGCAGTCGCAATTGAGTGCGGCCAAGCAGATTGTCAGCAGTGCCGAAGTGATGATTGGCACCGAAAAGATCACCTCTCAACTCAGCCGTGAAGCCTTGGGCGCCGCCAGCCAGGCCCATCAGCGCAGCACCGAGGGCCGCGAAGTGCTGGCCCAGTCGATCACCCGCATGCACCAGCTCAGCCAACGTGCGAATGCCAGTCGGGAACTCATTGAAGCCCTGAGCCAGCGCAGTGAAGAAATCCAACGGGTCACCCTGGTGATCCAGTCCATCGCCAGCCAGACCAACCTGCTGGCCCTTAACGCGGCGATTGAAGCGGCGCGGGCCGGTGAGCACGGTCGCGGCTTTGCCGTGGTGGCCGATGAAGTGCGCGGCCTGGCCGGTCGCACGGCCACGGCCACGGATGAAGTCGGGGTGATGGTGGCGGACATCCAGCAGCGCACCGCCCAAGTGGTGGAGCAGATCCGCCAGCTTTCGGCAGATTTGCACACCGGTGTAGAGCAGGTGGAGCACGCGGGCGAGCAACTGCACAGCATCGCCAGCCTGGCGGCGGATGTGGAAGGCCAAGTCAATGAAATCGCCCAGGGCACCGACACCAACCGCATCCAGCTCGATAGCCTGTTCCATGCCGTGGAACAAATGCGCAGCGACCTGACCGTGAGTGACCAGCAAACCCGCCAACTGGCCGACGCCGCCGTGCAGATGGAAGGGCAGGCCGAGACCATCAGCGAGCGCCTGGCCGAAGTCGGGCTGGATGACTATCACCAGCGTATCTACGACCTGGCCCGCGAAGGTGCAGGCCGAATTGCCGCGCAGTTCGAAGCCGACGTGCAGCAAAACCGCATCAGCCTGGATGACCTGTTCGACCGCAGCTACACCCCTATCCCCAATACCCGCCCGAGCAAGTACCACACGCGCTTTGATGGCTACACAGACCAGGTTTTACCGACGATCCAGGAAGCGCTGCTGCCGCGTCATGAAGGGTTGGTGTTTGCCATCGCCTGCACGCCTCAAGGCTATGTGCCCACGCACAACAAAGCGTTTTCCCAGGCCCTGACCGGCGATGAACAGGTGGACGCGGTGCAGAACCGCACCAAGCGCAAGTTTGAAGATCGCACGGGTATACGTTGCGGTAGCCATCAGCAAGCCGTGCTGCTGCAAACCTACACCCGCGATACCGGAGAGCTGATGCACGATTTGTCGGTGCCGATTATGGTCAGGGGGCGGCATTGGGGCGGTTTGCGCCTGGGCTATAAGCCAGAAGGCGCAAAGAGCGCGCGCTGAGGGTCAGTGCGGTTGATGCAGGCGCTGGTTCAGTTCGTCCACCGCAATAGCCCAGTCGGCATCCTCGCGAAGTTCTTCCTTGAGGAACTGGGCTTGTTGAGGCGACCAGAAGGGGGCATCAATCAGTTTTACGTCTTCGGGCAAGGGGTGGGCGACGATAAAGGCGTCGATGGCCTCGGGGGTTGAGTCCAGGCCCAGTTGTTCAAATAGGGTTTCAAGTGTGGGGATTGGGGCGTCCATATCGTTCTCCATGCAGAAGGGGGGTTATGCATGGGAGGGTGCGCACGCCCCAGAGTTCTATTGGATCAGGAATTGAGCGCTCCGCCGTCTACAGCGGTTTTCAGCGCCTTGGCGGCGTCTTTGCCAGCGATGGCAGCGGCGTCGGCGGTTTTGAACCAGCGATCTTTCTCCACCTGGTGGGTTGTGACGGTTTTCAGCGGTGGCTTGGCCCGCATCACGATCACCGCTTGAAACTCACCTTCTACTTCCCTCACGTCGCCATGGATGAAAAATTCGCCGATATCAAATTCCGTCACGTAGAGCCTTCCCTTGGAGATAACTGCACTGGAGAAACCTGGCCCGCAGGGCACAAACTTCAGTGGACGGGCCAGTATGGCAGTTGTTGGGAGGCTACGGCGCAGTAAAGTCATCCGGGTGACGAAACGATCCCGCCATGACGGGCGTGCAGGCTGGCTTCGAGTTTTTTCGCCAGCTCGCAGGCCTGGATATGATCGCTGCGAAAGCCTTTGACCCGACCACTGAGTACTTCACGGATATGGAAGAAGTTTCGTCCAGCAGGTACAACTTGGTAAAGAATCGAATCCAAGTACCCGTCGTAGCCGCGCAAGCGGTAGTATTGGGCCTCGTCTTGGCATGATGAGCGAGTGCGCAAAGGCATGGCGTGGTCGGATGGTCGTTGCATGGCCTGCTCCTGTCGATCGATCTGGTTGACTCAAAGGCTATGTTTTAGGTGGTTTTGACCTGTACTGCTGTTTTAGTATTGTTGTCAGCCGCCGACGCCCGGTTCCCTGCTCAAGTATGTGGTTTTGTGTTCGATGTCGGAAAACTGCGCTTTTAAATGGGTTATTCTCTGAAGTTGGTCGGCCCGTGTTCTCGGGTCCTTGAACCTGTGATCTCCTGTTGTGCCTGATGACCTTGCACAAGGCCCATCGCGTACGTCTGTACTAGTCTTATGGCGTTGCAGCGGATCGTCTTCAGTTTTTTTCAATGAGTGTGTTGTGTGATCGTGCCGTAAAGGCCGTTTTTTTGTGCTGCCCGCTCTGGCGGACAGCGCTCTTTTCGATGTGGGGGCGTTTCCTTGGCAGTCAGTAATCTGGATATGCACGCGTTGTTCGTGCTGGGTGATTTGCGCGCAAAGTTGGTCAAACAGTTTCAATCCCGTTTTGTTTACATCACCGAGCAGACGCCGGAAGGCATCTACATTGCCGAAATCGACACTGAAACGGCGCTGGTGGTCGATGACAAACAGCGTCTGGAACTCAAAGTGGGTGACCATTTTCGTGCGGCAGTATTGCCCAGCCGCGAAGGCGGCAAGTTTGAATTGAAGTTCCGTGACATCAAGTTGACGGTGTATGGCCTGGGCGACTACGCCTTCGTTTCATCGGCCGAAGGCCAGGGCATCGTATTCAAGGAAGGCCACAGCGTGATGCTGGTGTTTGCCGCCAATGAGCAACTGCAAGAAGGCCTGACCAAGACCCTCAAAGCCGTGACCGGCAAGGCCGCCAAGTGGCGCAAGGGTGAGTTGGTAACGTTCAAGGCCAGCGAGTAACGCTGTAACTCCCGGAACCTCTACTACAGTTGAGTTGACTTAACTATTCAGAGGCTTCGCGCATCCGCAGCAAAGCCGTTCGCCATTGGCTGCGATATCGCGAGGTGCTAAGGCATGAAAGGATTTAGAACACTGTTGGCCGCATCCCTGGCCACCTTGAGCCTGTCGGTGGCTACGCTGCCCGTTTCGGCCGCCGAAACACCGGTACATTTTGCCGACCTGAACTGGGAAAGTGGCAGCCTGATCACCGAAGTGCTGCGGGTGATTGTCGAGAAGGGCTATGACTTGCCCACCGACACCTTGCCCGGCACTACCATCACCCTGGAAACCGCCCTGGCCAAGAACGACATCCAGGTGATCGGCGAAGAGTGGGCTGGCCGCAGTCCGGTGTGGGTCAAGGCCGAAGCCGAAGGCAAGGTGGTGGGTCTTGGGGATACGGTCAAGGGCGCTACCGAAGGTTGGTGGGTGCCGGAATACGTGGTCAAGGGCGACCCTGCCAAAGGCCTCAAGCCTCTGGCACCGGACCTTAAGAGCGTGACGGACCTGGCACGTTACAAGGACGTGTTCAAGGACCCGGAATCCCCCGGCAAGGGGCGCTTTCTCAACAGCCCTATCGGCTGGACCTCGGAAGTGGTCAACAAACAGAAGCTCAAGGCCTATGGCCTGGATGACAGCTACGTGAACTTCCGCAGTGGCTCGGGTGCCGCGCTGGATGCCGAGATTGCTTCCTCGATCCGTCGGGGCAAGCCGGTGCTGTTCTACTACTGGTCGCCAACGCCGTTGATGGGCCGCTACAAGCTGATCCAGTTGGAAGAACCACCGTTTGATGCCGCGGCGTGGAAGACCCTCACGGATGCGGATAATCCCGATCCCAAACCTACGCGGTCATTGGCCTCCAAATTAAGCATTGGGGTGTCTACGCCGTTCCAGAAGGCGCACCCGCAAATTGCCCAGTTCTTTGAAAAGGTTGAGTTCCCCATCGAACCGCTGAACAAAGCCCTGGCAACCATGAGCGAGAACCACACGGCGCCTCGTGAAGTGGCCCAGGCGTTCCTCAAGGAACATCCAGAGGTGTGGAAGGCATGGTTGCCGGGGGATGTGGCGCAGAAGGTTGAGGCAAGCCTGAAGTAACTCAATCTCCCAGCAGAGTGCAGTTAAAAAGTGTGGGAGCGGGCTTGCTCGCGAACGCGGTGTGTCAGGCACTGGATTAGTCGACTGAACCACCGCATTCGCGAGCAAGCCCGCTCCCACATTTTTAATTGTATTTCAGGTTAGAACCGGGTGTTTACCGCCAACTCAAAGGTTCTCGGCGAGCCCAGGTAGTAAGCCGGCGACACATGGGCAAACTCGGCATACACCTCATTGGTCAAGTTGCGCACCCGTCCGGTCACCGAGGTATGCGCATCCACCTTGTAACGCAGGAACGTTCCGAACAACGTGTAGGCGGGCACCGTCAGGGTGTTGGCGTTGTCTGCATACACCTGGGCCACATACCGCGCATCCACGCCACCCTGCCAGTCCTCGGTGATGTCATACGTCAGCCACAGGTTGCCCACCCGCTTGGGCACGTTGGTCGGTGTGTTGCCCTTGCGCGAAACCACTGCACCGCTGGCAGTTTTCTCGTTGAAGTCATCGTATTCGGCATCCACCCAGGCGAAGTTGCCTTCGGCCAACAGCCTCGGCGTGATGCGCAAGGAGCTGGCCAGTTCAATGCCCTTGGATGATTGCGCGCCCACCGGAATGCTACTGGTCGGGTCCTGCGGGTCGGTGACCGCAAAGTCCTTGCGCTCGATTTTGTAGGCCGCCACGGTGGCGGAACCACGGCCGTCCAGGTAATCGAACTTGCTGCCTACTTCCCATTGTTTGCCGGTGGAGACATCGAACACCTGTGTGGTGGTGCTCGGTTGTTCGGCGGCGGTGCTGTATTGCACGTACACATTGGCCGATGGGATGAACTGGTAGGTCAGGCCCGCGCGGCCGGTCACCGGCTCCCAACTGCGCTTGAAGTGGCGCGGGTTGGTGGCGGTGACCGTACGGTGGTTGGTGACATCCAGGTCGATGGCGTCGTAACGCAGGCCGGTGAGCAGCGACAGTGTGTCGGTGAGGCCCAAGCGGTTCTCTACAAACACTGACTTGGTCGTCACTTCGTTGGTCTTGTCTTTGACGAAGCCCGGCCTGGTACCCGGGATGCCATAAAAGTGGCCTGGGTCGTAATTATCCGGGTCAACGCTACTGTTGCCCGCCACGTTCAGCGGGCTGTTGGTGGTGCTGTTGACCTTGTACTCGAAGCCGCCAGACCAGGTGGTCGACAGCCCAAAAAGACTGTCGTCATGGCGCAGTTCGAACTGGTTGCCGTTTTGCTCGCCTTGATGGCGTACCTGGTAGGCAGTGGAGCGGTTCACGGCGCTGTTGTCGGCGTTGTACTGGTAGGTTTCCAGGTTGCGGTAGTCGCGCTGGCTGTCCAGGTGGTAGAGGGTATTTTTCAAGGTGGTGTTGTCATTGATGCGGTAGTCGATGATCGAGCGCGCCCAGAGTGTGCGCTGTTCGTAGCGGCCATCGGCAACGTTGTAGTTGTTGAAGCGGTTGTGCTTGTCGATCTTCAACACACCGGCCTTGGGGTTGAGCACTGGCGTGCCCCAGTAGGGGCTGTCTTCGTGTTCATCCTGGTATTCCAGCGCCAGGGTATGGGACAGGTTGGGGGTGAGGTCGCTGAGCAAGGAAAACGCCAGGCTCCATGCCTCGCGCTGATCGCGGTCGATGTAGCTGTGGTTGGTATTGCGGCTCACATCCAGGCGTGCGTAGTGTTGCACTGCGGCGCCGGGCTCGGTGAGGGCGTGATTGACACCCAAGGCCATGCCGGCGGTGTCGTAGCTGCCGTAGCTGAGTTGGCCTTCGGCGGCCTGTTCCTCGCGGGTGGCGAGCTTGGTCACGTAGTTGAGCGAGCCGCCGACGGAGCCGGCGCCGTTGATCAGGGAGGAGGGGCCGCCCACCAGTTCCACCCGGTCATAGATCCACGCATCCACCGGCCGCGCCAGGCCGGTGGCGACGTTGATGCCGTTGAACATCTGGGTGATCTGGCTGCTGGTGAATCCACGATACGACACAAACCCGCCAAACCCCGGCGGCGCACTGGCATTGACGCCGGGCAAGGTGTTGGCGGCATCGCGAAAGGTCTTGGCACCATGGCGCTCGATATCGTTGCGGTTGGCGATGGCGACCGACGCCGGGGTTTCCCGCACGCTCAATCCCAGCCGTGAGGCCACACCGCTGGATTGGTCAAGGGCCAGGCCGGGCTCGGTGGTTTGCTCGCCATCAATGGTAGTTGGGGCCAACTCGATAGCCCACACACAGACAGGCAGGCAGCCGAACAGGCCCGCCAACAGGGGTAAATGTTTCATGGTTGAATCCTGAAAAACTTGGCTTGAAAGCAACGCACAGCCGCGCGTATTCCCATGGGGAACGGTGGTCAGTGCAGATCAGAAAGCGAAGGGATCAGGCGACAGCAGGCGGCGCGCGTGGATGGGCCGTGGGCCAGGTGAAGCGGGTAGGGATGTCAGCGGTGACGATGATCGCCGGCGGTGGCGCGTGGGGTTGGGGCAATACCGCTACATCCAGGCTGGAATTCAGCGCTGGGCCCATGCCCCCGGTGGAACACAGCGGGCAACCAAACGCCTTGGACAGCGTCGGCAGGCTCTCATCGCTGGAGTTGGTGGGCGTGGGCGCTTGCGTGCGCGGGTCCACCGTACAGAACTAGCCGCCGATGCCATTGAGCTGCATCCCCACCATCTGCCCATGGCCAATACTGCAGGCGAACACATTGAACAGGACGCAGCAATAAAGCATCCAGGCAATGAGCGAATGATCGGCACGGGCGAATTTCATGGGGCGGCACTTTACCACCAGCCGCCGACGAAATGCCTGCAAAAAAACGCTGGGCGACTATCCTCATTCGCACATTTTCAGGGAGCGCCAGCCATGAGCTTTGTCATTGCGCGATGGATCGTCGGGGTGTTTACCTGCATCAGCATGGTGCATTTGTACTGGGCGGCGGGCGGCAAACTGGGCTTCCAGGCTGCCATTCCTCAATTGCCTGGTGAGTTTGCCAGTGGGCCACGGCCGGCGTTCAAGCCTTCGGCATTGGGTACCTTTTTGGTCGCATTGGGGTTGGTCGCGATTGCCTTGCTGGTGTGCCTACGGGCCGGGTTGTATTTTTCGGCGGTGTCCCATGGCGCATTGCAGTGGGGGATCAGTGCAATTGCGCTGGTGATGTTTGCCAGGGCGATTGGGGATTCGGAGTTGGTGGGTTTTTTCAAGAAAGTGGGTGGATCGCGGTTTGCCAGGCTGGATACGTATTTTTATTCGCCGTTGTGCCTGGTGTTGGGGGTGGGGTTGTTGGTGGTGGCGTGGGGGTGAGGGGGGGTCATATCTGATCAGTCAGTAAATCTGTCCCTTGGGTCACTCGTTGCGCGTAGGACCTTTAGACTCCCCCGTTCGACTGGCGGCTATTGTCAGAAATTTCCCACAGGAGTACAAATGTACTCCATGACGACTCTAACCCCCCGACGTACCGCCATCCTGACCTTTATCCGCGACCGTATCGCGCAGCAAGGCCAGTCTCCCAGCCTCGCCGAGATCGCCGAGGCGTTCGGTTTTGCCTCGCGCAGCGTGGCGCGCAAGCATGTGCTGGCGTTGACCGAAGCCGGGTTTATCGAGGTCAACCCTAACCAGGCCCGAGGCATTCGCCTGCTTAACCAGCCGGTGCGTCCGCAATGGCTGGATGTGCCGGTACTCGGCCGCGTGGCTGCGGGCACGCCTATCGGGGCTGATGCCGAAGTGCACAGCCGCTTGCAACTGGACCCCGCCACCTTCGCGAAAACCCCCGATTACCTGTTGCGGGTGCAGGGCGACTCAATGATCGAAGACGGCATCCTCGACGGTGACCTGGTGGGCGTGCGGCGCAGTGCCGAGGCCTTGAACGGGCAGATTGTGGTGGCGCGCCTGGACGGTGAAGTGACCATCAAACGGTTTGAGCGCACTGGCGACAGTGTGCGCCTGCTGCCACGCAATCCGGCGTATCAACCCATTGTGGTAGGTCCCGACCAGGACCTGGCCATCGAAGGGGTGTTCTGCGGCCTGGTGAGGCAAGGCTGATGGGCGCCGTTGTTGCGTTGGACACGCTGTTCAATGGCGGCCGCGTGTGGAAAGGTCGGCCCGCCGCGCCAACCGCCAGTGCGCATCCCACGGGGCTCAAGGCGCTGGACGCGGTGCTGCCTACGGGCGGCTGGCCGGAGTCGGCCTTAAGTGAAATCCTTGTGGCGAAGGAGGGTGTAGGCGAGTTGCAACTGGTGCTGCCGACGCTGGCACGTTTATCACAGGCCGGTGAACGCATTGTGCTGGTGGCGCCGCCCTACACGCCGTATCCCCATGCCTGGCAGAACGCCGGGGTGGACCTGCGCCTGCTTTCGGTCATCCAGGCCGAGGAGCGCGACGCGCTGTGGGCCGTGGAGCAATGCCTGCGCTCCGGCAGTTGCGGCGCGGTGCTGTGCTGGCCGCGCAAGGCCGATGACCGGGCACTGCGGCGCTTGCAGGTGGCGGCGGAAACCGGGCAGACCCTGGCATTTGCCTGGCGCTCTCTGGGCGAGGCGATCAACTCATCACCGGCCGCGCTGCGCCTGGCGGTGGAGGCCAGGCCCGCGCAAGTGCGGGTACTCAAGTGCCGCGGCGGCTTGGCCCATCCGGCGCCGATTGCCCTGGCGGGGCACTGAGGTTGCCATGCGCTGGGTGTGTATTGTCTTCCCGCAATTGGCGCTGGACGGCGTGCAACGTGTGCACCCCGAACCGGACCAGCCCCTGGCTCTGCTGGCCGGTACGCCTCAGCGGCGCGTGCTGCAAACCGTCAATGAAGCCGCCCGCGCCTTGGGCTTGCGCCCTGGCCAGTCCCTGACCGCCGCCCATGCCCTGGCCAAAACCTTTGCCAGCGCCGAATACGACCCCGCAGAGATCGAGCGCTGGCAGCAGTTTCTCGCCGCCTGGGCCTACCGTTTCAGTTCCCAGGTCAGCCTGTATTACCCGCGTGCCTTGCTGTTCGAGATCGAGTCCAGCCTGGGCTTGTTTGGGCCATGGCCGCAATTTGAAGCGCGTTTGCGCCAGGAACTGACCGAACTGGGCTTTCGCCACCGCATCGTTGCCGCGCCCAACCCGGCGGCGGCGCGGGTGCTGGCCAATCTTTACGATGGCCTGGCCGTGGCTGATGAAGACACGCTGATGCAGGCCCTGGCGCCATTGCCCATCGACCGTGCCGGCCTCGACCCTCACGCCGCCACCGCGTTGTCACGCATGGGCCTGCGCACCTTGGCCCAGGTGCAGGCGTTGCCTCGACACACGTTGGCACGACGCTTTGACGCGAGCCTGCTCAAGCATCTGGACGCATTGACCGGGCAGCGGCCGCTGGCCCTGGCGTTCTACCAGCCGCCGGACCAGTTCGATGTGCGCATCGAATTGAATTACGACGTGCAATCCCACCAGGCACTGCTGTTTCCCCTGCGCCGCCTGACCGGCGACCTGTCCGCGTTCCTGTGTGGTCGCGACAGCGGCGTGCAGCGTTTCGACTTGCACCTGGAGCACGCCCAGGCGCCCGACAGTGTGATCAAGGTCGGCCTGCTCAGCGCCGAGCGCGAACCGGCGATGCTGTTCGAACTGGCCCGCGGCCGCCTGGAGCAAGTACAAGTCACCTCACCGGTACGCGGCTTTCGCCTGGTAGCCCAGGACCTGCCGGTGTTTGTGCCACAGCGCCAGGACCTGTTCGACGACCGCCCGCAACAGACCCTGCCCTGGGAGCAACTGCGCGAACGCCTGCGCGCGCGGCTGGGGGACGAGGCCGTGCAAGGCCTGCGCTTTCACGCCGACCATCGCCCCGAATGCGCCTGGCAAGCCGCCGCCGATAAATCCCCATGCCCCACGTTGAATAAAGTCCAGCGTCCCGGCTGGCTACTGAGCGAGCCGACCCTGTTGGCTGAACACGGCGTGCAGATTCTGATGGGCCCGGAACGCATCGAATCCGGTTGGTGGGACGGTGCCGATATCCGTCGCGACTACTACCTGGTCCAAACCCGCGCCGGCCAACAAGGCTGGGCCTTCCGCACCGTTGGGCAAAACGATGGGCTGTGGCTGCAAGGCTGGTTTGCATGAGTTACGCCGAGTTGCATTGCCTGTCCAATTTCAGCTTTCAGCGTGGTGCGTCTAGTGCGCTGGAATTGTTCGAGCGGGCCAAGGGCCAAGGCTACAGCGCCCTGGCGATCACCGATGAATGCACGCTGGCGGGCATCGTGCGGGCCTGGCAGGCGGCGAAGGCGGTGGATTTACCGCTGATCATCGGCAGTGAGATGCGCCTGGAAAACGGCCCGAAACTGGTGCTGTTGGTGGAAGACCTCAGCGGCTATCAGCACCTGTGCCGCCTGATTACCCTGGCCCGACGCCGCGCCGAAAAGGGCCGCTATCGCCTGCTGCGAGAGGACTTCGCGCAGCCGCTGCCCGGCCTGTTGGCGCTGTGGGTCGCCGAAGACCGCGACACCCAGGCCGATATCCAATGGCTGCGCCGCACCTTCGGCGAGCGCCTGTGGCTGGCGGTGCACCTGCACTGCGGCCAGGACGATGCACGCCACCTGGAACAACGCCTGCAATTGGCCGCCAGCCTGCATCTCCCGGCGGTGGCCTGCGGCGATGTGCACATGCATGCCCGTGGCCGCCGTGCCCTGCAAGACACCATGACCGCCATCCGCCATCACGTACCCGTGGCAGAAGCCGGCACGCGCCTGCACCCCAATGGCGAACGGCATCTTCGCAGCCTCGACGCCCTGGCCGCGCTGTACCCGCAACGTTTGCTCGACGAAACCCAGGCCATCGCCCGGCGCTGCACCTTCGACCTCAGCCAGTTGCGCTACCACTACCCACGGGAGTTGGTACCTGCCGGGCACGATGCCAAATCCTGGCTACGCGCCGTGACCGAAGAAGGCATTGCCCAACGCTGGCCGCAAGGCGTGGACGCCAAGACCTTGCAGCAAATCAACAACGAGCTTGAGCTGATCAGCGAGCTGGGCTACGAAAGTTACTTCCTCACTGTGCACGACATTGTGCGCTTTGCCCGCAGCCGCTCGATCCTGTGCCAGGGCCGGGGCTCGGCGGCCAACTCGGCGGTGTGCTTTGCCTTGGGCATCACCGAGATCAACCCCAGCCTGATGAACATGCTGTTCGAGCGTTTCCTGTCCCGCGAGCGCAACGAGCCACCGGATATCGATGTCGACTTCGAACACGAACGCCGCGAAGAGGTGCTGCAGTACGTGTTCCAGCGCTATGGCCGCACCCGTGCAGCACTCACGGCGGTGGTCAGCAGTTATCACGCCGCCGGTGCGGTGCGCGACGTGGCCAAGGCCCTGGGCTTGCCGCCGGACCAGATCAACGCCCTGGCCGACTGCTGTGGACGCTGGAGTGACGACGCGCCGCCCTTGGAACGCCTGCGCGAAGGCGGCTTCGACCCCGAAAGCCCGCTGTTGCGCCGAGTACTCACCCTCACCCAGCAGTTGATCGGCTTTCCTCGGCACCTGTCCCAGCACCCCGGCGGCTTCGTGATATCCGAATACCCCCTTGACACCCTGGTGCCGGTGGAAAACGCCGCCATGGCTGAACGCACCATCATCCAATGGGACAAGGACGACCTCGACGCCGTTGGCCTGCTCAAGGTCGATATCCTCGCCTTGGGCATGCTCAGCGCGATCCGTCGTTGCTTCGACCTGCTACGCCGCCATCGCAACCTCGACCTGGCCCTGGCGACCATCCCCAGAGAAGATGCTGCCACCTACGCGATGATCAGCAAGGCCGACACCATTGGCGTGTTCCAGATCGAGTCGCGGGCGCAGATGTCGATGTTGCCCCGGCTCAAGCCCCAGACCTTTTATGATCTGGTCATCGAAGTGGCGATTGTGCGCCCTGGGCCGATCCAGGGCGGCATGGTGCATCCGTATCTGCGCCGCCGGAACAAAGAGGAGGAGACCACCTATCCTTCGCCGGAACTCAAAGCCGTGCTGGAGCGCACCCTGGGCATCCCGTTGTTCCAGGAACAGGTTATGCAGATTGCCATGGTCGCCGCCGATTACGGCCCCGGCGAGGCCGACCAGTTGCGCCGCTCCATGGCCGCCTGGAAGCGCCACGGCGGATTGGAACCGCATCAGGCGCGCTTGCGCAGCGGCATGTTGAAGAACGGCTACAGCGAAGCGTTCGCCGCGCAGATATTCGAACAGATAAAAGGCTTTGGCAGCTACGGTTTTCCCGAGTCCCATGCCGCCAGTTTCGCCTTGCTGACCTACGCCAGTTGCTGGCTCAAGTGTCATGAACCGGCGGCGTTCGCCTGTGCGCTGATCAACAGCTGGCCCATGGGTTTCTACAGCCCGGACCAGATCCTGCAGGATGCGCGGCGACATAAACTGCAGATCCGCCCGGTGGATGTGCTGGCCAGCGACTGGGATTGCAGCCTGGAGCCCATCGACGGGGCGCAGCCGGCGATTCGCATGGGCCTGCGCATGATCTCGGGGTTTCGTGAAGAGGATGGGCGGCGCATCGAAGCGGCACGCCAACGCCGGGCATTTAGCGACATCGCCGACTTGGACGAACGCGCTGGGCTGGATGCCCGCGCCCAGGCGCTGCTGGCGGATTCGGGCGCCTTGCGTGCGTTGGCTGGCAACCGGCATAAGGCGCGCTGGGAAGTGGCGGGTGTGCACAAGCAGCTTGGGCTGTTCGCCGGCCTGCCCAGCCCGGACGAAGCGCTGGTGGAACTGCCTACGCCCACGGTGGGCGAAGACTTGCAGGCAGACTACGCTACGGTCGGTACCACCTTGGGCCCGCATCCGCTGGCATTGCTGCGCGCCGAGTTGCGCAAGCGGCGCTGCCGCAGTTCTCAGGAACTGATGGCGGTGGAGCATGGACGCAATGTCAGCGTCGCGGGGTTGGTGACTGGCCGCCAACGCCCTGGCACTGCCAGTGGTGTGACCTTTGTCACCCTGGAAGATGAATTCGGCAACCTCAATGTGGTGGTTTGGCGCGACCTGGCCGAGCGTCAGCGCCAGGCACTGGTGGGGGCACGCCTGCTGAAAGTAGACGGGCGGTGGGAGGCGGTGGGCGAGGTGCGGCACCTGATCGCCGGGCGTCTTACCGACCTGACACCCTTGCTGGACGGGATGAATGTGCGCAGCCGGGATTTTCACTGAGGCCGGTGGCATCCCAGCGCTTAACCCCCTAAGTTATACAAGATGAAACCATCAGCTCCTGGTGTGCTCCAAATTTTGCGACCGTCTTTTATTTGCGCAGAGTTCAACCATGCAGTTTTTATCCAATCCCCACGGCTGTGAAGGCTGGGCCGGTGAAATGGCCCAGCGAATCCGTGAGTTCGATTGGTCAGCCACAGACCTTGGCCCCATTGACCGATGGTCCACCAGCCTTGCCTGTACCGTACAGATGATGCTGGCCTCGCCCGTACCCATGGTGATGTTGTGGGGGCGTCTGGGCTACATGATCTACAACGACAGTTACTCGGTGTTTGCCGGCGGTCGCCACCCGTATCTGCTGGGGACGCCGGTAGAGTTAGGCTGGCCGGAGGTGGCCGACTTCAACCGTCATGTCGTCGATACTTGCCTGGCCGGTGGCACCTTGTCGTTCAACAATAAGGATCTGGTGCTTCTGCGCAATGGCAAACCAGAAACCGTATGGCTGGATCTCTATTACAGCCCGGTCGCCGGAGACAACCAACACCCAGCCGGTGTGCTGGCGATCGTGGTGGAGACCACCGAACTGGTGAAGTCTGAACAGGTGCGCCAGGAACTGACCCATAACCTTGAACAGCGTGTCGCCGCCGAAGTGCAGGCGCGCTACGCCGCCGAAGACCAATTGCGTCAATCACAGAAACTGGAAGCCATCGGTGGTCTCACCGGCGGCGTGGCCCATGACTTCAATAACCTGCTGCAAGTGATCGCCGGCAACCTGCATTTGCTGGCCCGCCATGAACCGGACAACGCCCAGGTGCAGCGCCGCGTCTCGGCTGCCATCGCCGCCGTGGAGCGGGGCGCCAAGCTGTCGGCGCAATTGCTGGCCTTCGCCCGCCGCCAGCCGCTGTCCCCCGCCGTGTACAACCCGCATCGCATCTACGCCGGGCTGGGTGAATTGCTGCAGCGGGCGCTGGGGGAAACCATTCATATCGATGTGCAAATGCCCCTGGACGCCTGGCTCATCAATGTCGATCGCAACCAGTTGGAAAACGCGCTGCTCAACCTGGCTATCAACGCCCGCGACGCTATGCAGGGCGAGGGCGTGATTCGTATCACGGGCGAGAACATCATCCTCAACCCCGCCGATTGCGTGGGCAAAAGCATCAAGCCCGGCGAGTACGTGCGCCTGGCCGTCACCGACACTGGCATTGGCATGCCGCCGGCGATCCTCAAGCGCGTGTTCGAGCCGTTCTTTACCACCAAGCGCGAAGGCCACGGCACCGGCCTGGGCCTGAGCATGGTGTTCGGCTTTGTGCGCCAGAGTGGTGGGCACGTGGAAATGTGGAGTGAAGAGGGCAAGGGCTCGGTGGTGCAGATGTACTTCCCCCACAGCCTGGAACCGGAAAGCCACGACTTGCATATCGACCCTGTGGCCCACAGCGGCGGCCTGGAAACCATCCTGGTGGTGGAAGACAACGAAGGCGTGCGCCTGACCGTGGTTGAACTGCTGCAACAGTCGGGCTACACCGTACTGACCGCCGAAGACGGTGACCGCGCCATGCAGGCGCTGCAAGGCGGTGTACTGCCGGACCTGATCTTCACCGATGTGGTGATGCCTGGGCGTATCAAAAGTACCGACCTGGCCCATTGGGCCCGTACACAGAACCCTCCCGTGGCGGTGCTGTTCACTTCCGGCCACACCCGCGACATTCTTTCCAGCAATCACCTGCTGAGCGCCGATATTCATCTGCTGAGCAAGCCCTACAGCCCCGAAGCCCTGACGCAACGGGTACGCAGTGTGCTCACCGCACGATAAGGTTGACCATGACTTCACAGCGCAACATCCCCCAACACCTCGGTTTCGTGCGGGTGCGCGGCGCCCGCGAACACAACTTGCGTAATGTCGATGTGGATATTCCACGGGATGCCCTGGTGGTGTTTACCGGGGTGTCGGGTTCGGGCAAGTCCTCCCTGGCGTTTTCCACGGTGTATGCCGAGGCGCAGCGACGTTACTTCGAGTCGGTGGCGCCCTATGCACGGCGGCTGATCGACCAAGTGGGCGTGCCGGACGTGGATTCCATCGAGGGACTGCCCCCCGCCGTGGCCCTGCAACAACAGCGCGGCACGCCGAGTGCGCGCTCATCGGTGGGCAGTGTCACCACCTTGTCGAGCCTGGTGCGCATGCTCTATTCCCGCGCCGGCAGTTACCCGCCGGGGCAGGCCATGCTCTACGCCGAGGACTTCTCGCCCAACCTGCCCCAAGGCGCGTGCCCGCAGTGCCATGGCCTGGGGCGCGTGTATGAAGTGACTGAGGCGCTGATGGTGCCCGATCCCTCCCTGACCATCCGCCAGCGCGCCGTGGCGTCTTGGCCGTTGGCGTGGCAGGGCCAGAACCTGCGGGACATCCTGGTAACCCTGGGCTACGACGTAGATATCCCCTGGCGCGACCTGCCGAAAAAGCAGCGCGATTGGATCCTGTTCACCGAAGAAACCCCAACCGCCCCGGTGTACGCCGGTTTTACTCCCGAACAGACCCGAGATGCAGTCAAGCGCAAGCTGGAACCGAGTTACCAGGGCACCTTCAGCGGTGCGCGGCGCTACATCCTGCACACCTTCACCCACACCCAAAGTGCACTGATGAAAAAGCGCGTGTCGCAATTCATGCAGGGCAGTGCCTGCCCGTTGTGCGAGGGCAAGCGCCTGACCAAGGCCGCGCTGTCGGTGAAGTTTGCCGGGGTGGACATTGGTGAGTTGTCGCAGCTGTCGTTGGCCCAGTTGGCGCAGTTGCTAAAGCCGGTGGCGGCGGGGCAGGACAAGATGAAATTGTCGGTGGAAAAACGCTTGGCTGCCCAGCGTATTGCCCAGGACCTGCTGGAGCGGGTCAGCACCTTGACCGAGTTGGGCTTGGGCTATCTGTCGTTGGAGCGCAGTACGCCCACCCTGTCGTCGGGTGAATTGCAGCGGCTGCGTCTGGCCACGCAATTGGGCTCGCAGTTGTTCGGTGTGATTTATGTGCTGGATGAACCCTCGGCAGGGCTGCACCCGGCGGATGGCGAAGCACTGTTCACCGCGCTGGATCGCTTAAAAGCGGCGGGCAATTCATTGTTTGTGGTGGAGCATGACCTGGAAACCATGCGCCGCGCCGACTGGCTGATCGACGTGGGCCCGGCGGCCGGTGAGCATGGTGGGCAAGTCTTGTACAGCGGGCCACCTGCCGGGTTGGCGCAGATTGAAGCGTCACAAACCCGCGAGTACCTGTTTGCCGAACAACGCGTTTCAAACCCGGCGCGCCGCGAGCCCAGCGGCTGGCTGACACTGGAAGGCGTGACGCGCAATAATCTCAAGAGCTTGGACGTGGCGTTTCCGTTGGGCTGCTTTACGGCCGTGACCGGGATTTCCGGCTCGGGCAAATCCAGCCTGGTCAGCCAGGCCTTGCTGGAACTGGTGGGCGCAGGCCTCGGCCGTGTGATGGAAAACGACGAAGAACCCAGCCTGGAAGACGACGCCCCGCAAACCAGCGGTGGGCGTATCGGTGCCGGGCTGGAACATATCCGTCGCCTGGTACAGGTCGACCAGAAACCCATCGGCCGCACTCCACGTTCGAACCTTGCGACCTACACCGGGCTGTTCGACAACGTGCGCAAATTGTTTGCCGCCACGCCGGCTGCGCAAAAACGCAAGTACGATGCCGGGCAGTTCTCCTTCAACGTCGCCAAGGGCCGCTGCCCGAACTGCGAAGGGGAAGGCTTTGTCAGTGTCGAGTTGCTGTTTATGCCCAGCGTGTATGCGCCGTGCCCGACCTGCCACGGGGCGCGGTACAACCCAGAGACCTTGGCGATCAAATGGCAAGGCCTGAACATCGCCCAAGTGTTGGGGCTGACCGTGGAACAGGCGGTCGACGTATTTGCCGAGCAGCCTGGGGTGTTGCGTTCGTTGCAGGTACTGCGGGATATCGGTCTGGGCTATCTGCGGCTGGGGCAACCCGCCACCGAGCTGTCCGGGGGCGAAGCGCAACGCATCAAGTTGGCCACCGAGCTGCAACGCAATGCACGGGGTGCCACCTTGTATGTGTTGGATGAGCCCACCACCGGCTTGCATTCAAGGGATGTGGACCGTTTGCTCAGCCAACTCAATACCCTGGTAGATGCGGGGCACACAGTGGTCGTGGTCGAGCATGAAATGCGCGTGGTGGCCCAGAGTGATTGGGTGATTGATATCGGCCCGGGGGCAGGGGACATGGGCGGCAAGGTTGTTGCCTGCGGCACGCCGCAGAAAGTCGCCAAAAGCAAAGCCAGCCGCACCGCGCCCTTCCTGGCCCGAGCGCTTATCTAACAGGCAGATGAGATCAAATGAGGGAGCTGCGGTGTACTCAGTTTCCCGGCCTGGCATAGATCAAAATGTGGGAGCGGGGGGGGGGGGGGGGGGGGGGGGGGGGGGGGGGGGGGGGGGGGGGGGGGGGGGGGGGGGGGGGGGGGGGGGGGGGGGGGGGGGGGGGGGGGGGGGGGANTTTCCCGGCCTGGCATAGATCAAAATGTGGGAGCGGGCTTGCTCGCGAATGCGTTGGGTCAGTCAACATATGCATCGACTGGTACTCCGCCTTCGCGAGCAAGCCCGCTCCCACAATGTGGATCAGCGTTGGGCCAGTTGGATTTGGGCCTTGGCTTGCTTCACCACATGTTCAACGGTAAACCCGAACTTTTCCTGCAACTTGGCCAGCGGTGCCGACGCGCCAAAGCTGTTCATTACGACCTTGGCCCCGGTCTGTCCCACATATCTGTCCCACCCCAAGGGGCCGGCCTGTTCCACCACAACCCGCGCCTTTATCGATGGCGGCAATACGCTGTCGCGATAGGTCTGGTCCTGGTCTTCGAATAGCTCCCAGCTGGGCATTGAAACGACCTGCGCGGCAATACCTTCGGCCTTGAGTTGCTCATAGGCCGCCACTGCCAGGCCGACTTCACTGCCGGTCGCCAACAGCAATACTTCAGGCTTGTCCGCTGCGGCCAGTACATAGGCACCCTTGGCCGCCCCAGCTGCCGATGCGTATTTTGTGCGATCCAACGTCGGCAATGCCTGGCGCGACAACACCACGCAACTGGGGCGATGCGTCTGCGCCAGCGCCACCTTCCACAGCTCCAGGGTTTCATTGGCATCGCCGGGGCGCAGGGTCAGCAGCCCCGGCGTTGCGCGCAATTGCGTCAGGTGCTCGATGGGCTGGTGCGTCGGGCCATCCTCGCCCACGCCAATGGAGTCATGGGTGAACACAAATACCACTGGCAACTCCATGATGGCTGCCAGACGGATCGGCGGTTTCATGTAGTCGCTGAACACCAGGAATGTCGAGGTATACGGCCGCAGGTAGGACAACGCCATGCCGTTGGCAATCGCGCCCATGGCGTGCTCACGAATACCGAAATGCAGGTTGCGCCCGCTGTAGTCCTCGGCACTGAAACGCCCGGCGCCGTCGAAGGTGAGGTTGGTCTTGGTCGACGGCGACAAATCTGCCGAACCGCCCAGCAGCCACGGGATTTGCTGGGCGAACGCGTTCAACACCTCGCCGCCCGAGGCTCGGCTGGCCACGCCCTTGGGGTCTGCGGCAAAGCGTGGCAGTTGCGCCTGCCACTGCGTGGGCATTTCACCGGCGCGCATGCGCTGCAGCTCGTCGGCCAATTGCGGGTCGAGGGTGGACAGGGTGTGGTTCCACTGTTGGTAGAGCGGCTCGGCACGTTCGGTCAAGGCATCGCGTAAAACTGTGCGCGCCTCATCGGGCACCAGGAAGCTGGAATCCTCGGGCCAGCCATACGCGGCCTTGGTCAGGCGAATTTCTTCTTCGCCCAACGGCTCGCCATGGGCAGAGGCGGTGTTGTGCTTATGGGGCGAGCCGTAGCCGATCACGCTGTCCACCACGATCAGGGTCGGCGCGCCTGTGTGGGCCTTGAAGCTTTCCAGCGCGTTGCTCAGGGCCTGCAAGTCATTGGCATCGGTGACGTGCACGGTGTGCCAGCCATAGGCCTGGAAGCGCTTGATCACGTCCTCACTGAACGCCAGCTCGGTGTGGCCTTCGATGCTGATGGTGTTGTTGTCATAGAGCCAGCACAGGTTATCCAACTGCAAATGCCCGGCCATCGACGCGGCTTCGCTGCTGATGCCTTCCATCATGTCGCCGTCGCCACACAGGGTGTAGACGTTGTAATCGAACAGCACCTGGCCGTCGCGGTTGAACCGCTCACCCAGCCAACGCCCAGCCATCGCCATGCCCACGCTGTTGGCACAGCCCTGACCGAGGGGGCCGGTGGTGGTTTCCACCCCCGTGGTCATGCGGTACTCGGGATGGCCCGGGGTCTTGGAGCCCATTTGCCGGAACTGCTTGATGTCGTCCAGGCTGATCGCAGGCAGGCCTGAGCGCTGGCCATCAGCGTCAAGCTCAACCACCCCGGCCAGATGCAACAGCGAATACAACAGCATCGAGGCATGCCCTACCGACAATACAAAGCGGTCACGGTTGGGCCAGTCGGGGTGTTGCGGGTGGTAGCGCAGAAACCGGCTCCACAGCGTATAGCCTACCGGCGCTAGGCCCATGGGTGTGCCGGGGTGACCGGAGTTGGCCTTTTGCACGGCGTCCATCGCCAAGGTACGAAGGGTATTGATGCACTGGGTGTCGACAGCGGTGGCGGCGTGAGTCATGAAACCGGTCTCCCTCGGATGGCTATCTAGAGTGGAGGGCCGGGCACGGCAAAGGTTTGATCCGATTCCCCACGCTACGACGAACGGGGAGTCTTGACCGCAAACATGACAAGACCCCGTGTAATGGTCTAGCTTCAAGGGCGTAAGCCATTGATCAACTTGCGGAGGTACGCCATGCCAGTGAAACACGACCTGTATCAGGACTTGGGGTTGAGCAAGGAAGTCGTTCACCAACGCAGGGCGGGCGACAAGCGTTTGGATTCGTTGCTCACTCAATACGACGCTGCCGACGGGGAGGTGTTGAAGGCGGAGTCGGCAAGTGCCAGCGATGAGGATGTGGAGAAACTGAAGAAGAAACGGCTGTCGATCAAAGATGAAATTGTGGCGAAGTTAGCGTAGGTATGGGGCCGCGCTCCTACAGGGCGCGGACATGTTTGTTCAGAATTGTCTGAGGGACAGTGGGGTCTTCACTCCCTATGATCCCCATCGCCCACCCGGCTCAGGGGACTGTTACAGCGTAAGGATTGCGCTGATGAGCCGGGTGGGCATCTGTTCTTAAGCCCGCAGCGTCTGGATGCACTCATCCATCGAACGCTGTTGGGTGTCGCTGTACAGCTTCAATTCATCAAGCGTCTTGCGCCCCAGCGCCTTTTCAAACTCGGCTTGGTTCGAGTTGGCCGCATAGTGACTCTGCGCCCCATCCCCCAGGTTCGACTGGAAGATCCCCGCCGCACTCACCGGCAGGAAGTCCTCATACACCAACGGCTCCACGTCCACATGACCCGCCGCGATCAGCGCGTCCAGCGTGCGTGGTGGTTCCCCTGTACCCCGTGCTGCCAAACCCTGCTCCGTCGCGAAGTAGCGAAAGTACGCCAGGCCTTGCTCGCGCATCTGGGCGTGGGTATCTGGGAAGGCCTCGAAGTGCTGTTCCATCAACTGTGTATAACGCTCGGCGTTGCCCTCATTGGGAAAGGCGCCCAGTTCATCGCGTGCGGCGTTCAGCAATTGGTCGTACAGCGCACGACCTTTTGGCGTAAGCGCCACGCCGCGTTGTTCGATTTCGCCAAAGCGTGCGCTGTGGCTGCCTTGGGCGTCGGCGAAGGCGATGGGTTCGTCCAGGGCCTTGAAGCTGGTCTGGCGCAGCAGGATCGGGCAGCGGCGGCGCGGCGGGCCTTCGATCACCGCCTTGGGCGTGATGCCTTTGCCTGGCATGGCGGCCTGGACCTGGTCGATGTCCAGGGTGCGCGGCGTCAGGTGATTGATATGCGGGCCCTTGAAGGCCACCACGTCGGCGATCAGGCGATGCTGGTCGCTCAATTGCTGGTACTGGGCGCGGGTAACGGTGGCGGTGTGGTGCCAGCGAAAGGTTTCCAGGGCCTGGCGGATAAATTCATCGGCGTCGGCCGCGTTGAGGCCACCGTGGTTTTCCGCTTGTTCGATCAGCGCCAGGGCGCGGGGGGTGAAGATCGCCCGCTTGGCCAGGGCGCTTTCGGCGAAGGCGCGCAGCTCGGGGTTTTCGATCAGCTCCAGGCGCAGCAATGAAGTGAAAACGCGAAACGGGCTGGTTTGCAGCGCCTGTTCATGCACGGCGCGAAACGCGGTGGAGTGTACGGGCACGCCAGCCGGGGTCAAATCGTAGTAGCCCACCGGTTGCATGCCCATCACCGCGAACAGGCGGCCAATGGTGGCCAGCTCAAAAGGCGTGCCGACCCGGATGGCGCCATGGCGTTCCATGTCCAGCCGCTGGATTTCGCCGGTGCGCTGCAACTGCTGCGCCACGTCCGGATCGCGGGCGAGCACGTGGGTATTGGTCTGGGCCACCAACTGCATCAACGCGCCATACAGCGGAACTTCATCTCGGTACATATCGGACATGGCCTTGGAAAAGCCCTTGCGGATCTCGTCGGGGCTGATATGTGCGGTGGTGGGCATAGAAAAATTCCTGATGGCGGTGGCGATGAAAGTGGCCGATGCCTGGATTTTGTTGGGCCGGCGTTGGACGCGCAAACGAAGAATCTTCAGGACTTCATTCTGCAAATGAATGAGATGACGTGAATATGACAAAAATCGACCCTGTGTAAATTTCATTTTTCGGCGGTTTTCCTAACTAATTCTTCACGGAGTTCGCCCCGGCCGGCATGAAAGAATCGTCACGTTTGCAAGGATGAAAACGCCGTTATGCACATCACACACATAAAAATATGTTTAGGGGCCGTCGTTAATGAAAATTTCTACACTGGCGTTGTCGATCACCGCCGCCGTTCTTGCACAACAGGCTTACGCTGATGATTTCGGACTCGGCTCGCTGGGCACCGGTACCGGTCACAGCGGTTTCCTTGAAGACAGCCATGCGTCCGTCAGTTCGCGGACCATGTACTACAGCGCCGATAACCGCTCGGGCACCAACCACGACCTGCGCGAAACCGCCACTGCGCTGCGTTTTGACTACAAGTCCGGTTACACCCAAGGCACCCTTGGCGTCGGTTTCGACGTGATGGCCTTTGGTGCGTTGCGACTGGACGGTGGCGATGGCCACACCGCAGGTGCAGGCCTGTCGGGTAACGGCAACAGCTTCTTCCCGACCAAAAACAACGGCACTGAACCTGCCGACTCCTTTGGTCGTGCGGCAGGCAACGTGAAGTTCCGTATTTCCCAGACCGAGTTGCACGTGGGCGGCGGCTTGGCGCCGGTACTGCCGATCCTGGTGTCCAACGACAGCCGCGTCGCGCCGCAAACCTTTGATGGCGGCATCCTGACCTCGAACGATATTCCCAACGTGACCTTTACCGGCGGTGAGCTGAACCACGCCCAGGGCCGTGCATCGAGCAACTCCACCGGCTTGAGCGTGGCCGGCGGCACCCGCGACAGCAACAGCTTCAAGTTTGGTGGTGTGGACTACAAACCCTTTGGATCTTCCGACAACGCCATCGCGAAAAACCTGACGTTGCAGTATTACTACGCCAACCTTGAGGACTTCTACAAACAGAACTATGTCGGCCTGGTGCACGTGCTGCCCCTGGGCAATGACCAGTCGTTCAAGACCGACTTGCGTTATTTCGACAGCAGCAGTGACGGCCAGAATGGCGAAACCGGCTACAAGTTCAACAACAACGGCGGCTATGCCAAGCACGCAGGCGAAGTGGACAACAAAACCTACAGTGCGGCCTTCACCTACCAGTTGGGCGGCAGCAGCCTGATGCTGGGCCATATCGGCGTGGGCGGGGACGGTGGCTTCGTCTGGGTCAACCAAGGCAGCCTTGCCGACCCACACGCACAAGGGGCGGGCGGCAGCGACTTCTACCTGTTTACCGATGCGGTGGTGGGCCAGTTCTCCCGCGCGGGCGAGCAGGTCAACTTCGGCCAGTACGCCTATGACTTCAAGGCCTATGTCCCAGGACTGAAAGCCTCGGTGGCTTACCTGGACGGTAAAGACATCAAGTCCGCCACTGCCGGTGGCCCTGACCAGAAGGAAAACGAAACCGATTTCCGCCTGGACTACGTGGTACAGGCCGGTCCTCTGAAAGGCTTCGGTACCACCTTGCGTACCGGCACCTATCACGGCAAAAACACCGGCACTGCCGACCAGGATCAAACCCGCCTGATCTTCAACTACACCTACGCGATCTTCTAAACCTTCATGTGCACACGGGCGTGGATGGGTTCTACACTGCTCCTCACTTTGAAAGGAGAGAGAGGACCCAATGACGGCCACGCCCGTAACCCGAATTCTCGACACCCTCGAAGGCCAGCGCCTGGCAACCCAACAGGCCGAGCGTTGGCGCGAGTGGGGGCCTTACTTAAGTGAACGCCAATGGGGCACGGTGCGCGAAGACTACAGCGCCGATGGCGATGCTTGGGCTTACTTCCCCCATGAGCATGCCCGCAGCCGCGCCTACCGTTGGGGCGAAGACGGCCTGGCCGGTTTCAGCGACAAGGCGCAACGCTGGTGCCTGGGCCTGGCCCTGTGGAACGAGCGCGACAGCATCCTCAAAGAGCGCCTGTTTGGCCTCAACAATGCCGAGGGCAACCACGGTGAAGACGTCAAGGAACTGTACTTTTTCGTCGATGGCGTACCGAGCCATGCCTACATGCGCATGCTCTACAAATACCCCCATGCCGCGTTCCCCTATGCCGACCTGATCACCGAGAACGCCCGCCGTGGCCTGGCGGATGCCGAGTACGAGATCCTCGATACCGGGGTGTTCGAAGACAACCACTATTGCGACGTCTGCGTTGAATACGCCAAGCATGAACCCGACGATATTTTTATGCGGGTCACCGTGCATAACCGTTCGCAACAGCCCACGCGCTTGCAAGTGCTGCCCCAGCTGTGGGCGCGCAATGACTGGAGCTGGACCGTTGATGCCCCCAAGCCCCAGCTGCAATTGGTGGGTGAATACGTACTGGCCCGTCATCATGAGTTGCCTGACCGCCACCTCAGTGCCTGGGGCCAGGACGCGGTGGAATGGCTGTTCTGCGAAAACGACAGCAACCTGCCGCGGCTGGATGGGCAGCCGGCGTCGGGGCCGTTTAAGGATGGGATCAACGATTACGTGGTGGGTGGTGATCAAACGGCGATCCGCCGTGACCGCGGCACCAAGGTGGCCGCGCGCTTTATCCTCGAACTGACGGGCCTGCAAAGCAAAATCCTGTACCTGCGGTTTGCCCCGGTGGACGCTCCCCAAGTCAACGCCCGCAAGCTCTTCGAACAGCGCCGCCAGGAGGCCGATGACTTCTACGCCGCCCTGCAGCACGGCATTGCTTCTGAGGATGCGCGTAACGTGCAGCGTCAGGCATTGGCGGGGTTGCTGTGGTCCAAGCAGCTGTACTATTTCGACGTCAACCAATGGCTTGACGGTGACCCAGCGCAGCCCGCGCCGCCGCCCGAGCGCCTGCATCTGCGCAATACCCATTGGCGGCACTTGTCCAACTTCGACATCCTCTCCATGCCCGACACCTGGGAGTACCCGTGGTATGCCTCGTGGGACCAAGGTTTCCAGGCCGTGGCCTTTGCGCTGATCGATCCGGCCTACGCCAAGCAACAACTGCTGTTGCTGGTGAAGGACCGCTTCATGCACCCCAACGGCCAGTTACCGGCCTACGAGTGGCGCTTTGATGACGCCAACCCACCGGTACACGCCTGGGCCAGTTGGCGGGTGTATCAGCAGGACAAGGCGCTGACCGGCGTAGGCGACCTGGACTTTCTGGAGCGGATCTTTCACAAGCTGCTGCTGAATTTTTCCTGGTGGGTCAACCGCAAGGACGCCGAGGGGCGCAACCTGTTTCAGGGCGGCTTCCTGGGCCTGGATAACATCGCCTTGTTCGACCGCTCGGCCGCTCTGCCACCGGGCTATCAGTTGGATCAGGCCGATGGCACGGCGTGGGTCGCTGCCTATGCCCTGGACTTGATGCGCATCGCCCTGGAGCTGGCCAAGCGTAATGGCGTGTATGTGGACATCGCGGTGAAGTTTTTCGAGCACTTCCTGTATATCGCCGGGGCCATCAACCGGGTGGATGACGGTGCCGAAGGCTTGTGGGACGAGCATGACCTGTTTTTCTACGACGTACTGCATCGCCCCGATGGCCCGAATGAACCGGTGCGCTTGCGCTCCATCGTCGGCTTGATGCCGCTGTTTGCCGTGTTGGTGCTGGAACAGCGCGAGCATGAGGGCTTGGAAGGCCTGCGTGAACGGCTGCTGGGCTTTATGAAACACCGGCCGGACTTGGCCAAGTTGGTGTCGCGCTGGAATGAACCAGGACAGGGCAACCGCCTGCTGTTGGCCTTGCTGCGCGGTGAGCGTACCAAAGACCTGCTGCGGCGCATGCTCGATGACAGCGAGTTTCTATCGACGTTTGGCGTGCGCTCACTGTCCAAGGCGTTTGCCGAGCAGCCGCTGGCGTTGAAGATGAATGGCAACACCCTGTGCGCCAGTTACCAACCGGGTGAGTCCGACTCGCGGTTGTATGGCGGAAACTCCAACTGGCGCGGGCCGTTGTGGATACCGGTGAACTACATGCTGATCGAGTCCCTGCGCGAGTTTCACCGCTACTACGCGGATAACTTCTCGGTGGAATACCCGACCGGCAGTGGTTATCTGGCCTCCCTTGAGGAAGTGGCTGACAGCCTCAGTCAACGGCTGACTGGGTTGTTTCTACGGGACGAAAATGGCTTGCGCCCGTCGATGGCGGGGTATGCGCAGCTGGAGGCAGACCCGGCGAGCCGCGACCTGGTGTTGTTCCATGAGTATTTTCATGGCGAGACCGGGCGTGGGTTGGGGGCATCCCATCAGACGGGGTGGAGCGCACTGGTGGCGCTGTTGTTGCAGCCAGGGTGACGGCCATTACGGCTCCTTTGGATTCAGGTACGAGTCGAGCCGTCCAGGCTCGGCAGCTGCGATAGTGCGCAGGCATTCCATCATCTGCGGCAGCCCGGCATCAGCGAAGGGTTCGTCGCGCCAACACATGCCGACCGGGGTGTTGGTTCCCAGCGCGAAGTTCAGGGAGACCAACAGGCCGCGATGGGCAAAGTGCTCGGCCACCCGCGCCGATGTGACTGACAGCAGGTCGCTGTATTGCAATAACCACAGGTTACCCACCAGCGAGGATGATTCGATGCGACATGGCAGTGGCGGGCGGCCGGCGGCGGTCAGTGCGATGTCGAATGTACTGCGCACCGGCGTGCCGCCGGGCCAGACGATCCAGTCGAAGGCGTAGAGCTCCTCCCACGTCAGGTGCATGCGCCGGGTCAATGGATGGCCCGCGCGGCAGACGATGCGCAGTTGGTCGTTATACAGCCGTTCGCTGCGCAGGGGCTGGCGCGGGGCGTAGTTGTCGAGGCGCCCGACCACCAGGTCCAGTTGGCGCAGTTCCAGGCGTTCGAGCAGCATGTCCATGGGGGTTTCTTCCAGCGTCACCTGGGCGCTGGGGTGCAGGCGCAGGAATTCCATGATCGCTGCGGGTACCAGGTTGGGGGCCGGCGCAGGTGACGTGCCGATGGCCACGCGAAAGCTGTTGCCGTCGCGCAGAGTGTCGAGCGCGTGGCGCGCCCTCTGCATTTCGCTGAGCGCGCGGCGCGCATGGGCGAGCAGCAGGCTGCCATGGGCGGTAAGGTGCAAGCCTCGGGCGTGGCGCTCAAACAGTGGCGCGCCAATGCTCTCTTCCAGCTCCCTGAGCCACTTGGACAGGGCCGGTTGAGTGGTGAACGACACCCGGGCCGCTTCGCTGATACTGCCGGTTTCAGCGAGGCTGACCAGAAGGTGCAGGTGTTGCAGGCGCAGGCGTCGGGTCCAGTTCATGGGAGGTAGGCCATATGTAAATGGGTATGGACACATCATGAATCGGCATTATTCACCCATAGGGCATGGTTGGATACTCACAGGCCCTAGTCCGTCCCAGCGGGTGAATCGATGAACAGCCTCACTGACGGTGCGCGTGATGCGTTCTACCAGCGTATTGACCATCACCGGCTTGCGCCGTTGTGGGAGAGCTTGCATAGGCTGGTGCCCAAGGAACCGGCTGCCGCCTGCATGCCGGCGCTGTGGGGTTATCGCGACCTACGGCCTTTGCTGACAGACGCCGGGAAACTGATCAGCGCCGAGGACGCGGTACGTCGGGTATTGGTGCTGGAAAACCCGGCGCTGCGCGGGCAGGCCTCGATCACTACCAGCTTGTACGCAGGTTTGCAGTTGATTTTGCCGGGCGAGATTGCCGCGAGCCATCGCCATAGCCAATCGGCGCTGCGTTTTGTGGTGGAGGGGCAGGGTGCGTTTACCTCGGTGGAGGGCGAGCGTACCCGCATGTCTGCGGGGGACCTCATCATCACGCCGTCCTGGACGTGGCACGATCACGGTAACCCACTTGCCGAGCAGGGTGGCGAACCGGTGATATGGCTCGATGGACTGGATATTCCCATGGTGCGCTTCTTCGATGCGGGGTTTGCCGAAAATAATGAGCAGGCGGTATCGGCCGTGACCCGTGACGAAGGCAACAGTCTGTTGCGTTACGGCCAGAACCTACTGCCGATGCGGCATGAGTCCCGCTCCCTGGCATCGCCCATCGTCAACTATCCCTATGCCCGCACCCGCGAGACGCTCGCCAGATTGTTGCATCAGGACCCGTTGGACCCGTGGGACGGCATCAAATTGCGCTATGTCAACCCGCTGACCGGCGGTTGGCCGATGCCGACCATTGCCACCTTTATGCAATTGTTGCCCAAGGGGTTTCGCGGCCAGCCTTATCGCAGCACTGACGCGTGCGTTTTTTCGGTGGTGGAAGGTCGCGGCAGCGTCTGCATTGGCGGGCAGCGACTGGCGTTTGAACCCAAGGATATTTTTGTGGTACCCAGTTGGGCGCAGGTCAGTTTTTCGGCGGAGCAGGAGTGCGTGCTTTTCAGTTTTTCTGACCGTCCGGTGCAGCAGGCACTGGGGCTACTGCGTGAGTTGCGCGAAACGTTCTGATCAATGGGGACAGCCTCCGAGCGACCCGAGGAGTCTGCGATGTCGCAAGCATCGCTCGACGTACAGGGCTTTATCGACCGACACCCGGTGTCGCGCTTTCAACTGCGTATCCTGGTGCTGTGTTTTCTGGTAGCGGCACTCGACGGCCTGGACACCGCCGTCGGCGGCTTTATTGCGCCGGTGCTGCGTGAAGAATGGAGCTTGACGGCTGCCCAGCTCAACCCGCTGCTGGGCGCGGTATTGCTGGGGTTGATGTGCGGCGCGTTTGCCGCCGGGCCGCTGGCGGACCGGTTCGGGCGCAAGCGCGTGTTGCTGGTGTCGGTGCTGATTTTTGCCGGTGTGAGTGTGGTATCGGCCACCGCCAATGATGTGCTGGCCCTGACCGTGTTGCGCTTCGTGATTGGTCTTGGCTTGGGTGGCGCGTTGCCTAATGCTGTGACGCTGACCAGCGAATATTGCCCGGCGCGGCACCGGTCGCTGATGGTGACCGTGATGTTCTGCGGGTTCACGCTGGGGTCTGCCTTGGGGGGCGTGCTAGTCGCCCATTGGTTGCCGATGATCGGCTGGCGTGGCGTATTGCTGGTCAGCGGGTTGCTGCCGCTGTCGTGCCTGCCGTTGCTGCTGGTGCTGTTGCCAGAGTCGGTGCGCTTCCTGATTGCGCGACGCGATGAACCAGAGCACATCCGTCGGATCCTGCGGCGTATCGCGCCCTTGCCTGAACAGGCAACCTTTCATCTTGGGACGGACCAGGCCAAGGGCTCGCCGGTGGGGCAAATCCTGAGCGGGCGACTGCGCTTGGGAACCTGGATGTTATGGGGCTCGTTTTTCAGCGGATTCGTGATCATCTACATGATGACCAATTGGCTGCCCACACTGATCAAAGACACCGGCTGGAGTTTGTCCCAGGCGGCATTGGGCAGCGCGATGTTCCAGGTGGGCGGTACGCTCGGCGCAATCGTGCTGGGGGCGGCCATGGATCGCCTGGACGCGTGGCGTGTGCTGGCGCTGGCCTACGTGGGCGGCGCGTTGATGATGCTCGTGGTCAGCCAGTGGTACATGTATTTCCCGGTGCTGGTGCTCTGCATCACGGCCATAGGGTTTTGTATCAGCGGCGGCCAGGTGGGGGCCAATGCCTTGGCGGCAGGGTTCTATCCCACCACCAGCCGGGCCACCGGCATTGCCTGGTGTCACGGGGTTGGGCGCGTTGGATCTATCGGCGGCACGCTGGCGGGAGGGATGTTGCTGGAGGTGGGGTTGGGCCTGAGTGGGGTCTTTTTATGGCTGACCTTGCCGGCCCTGCTGGCGGCGGCTTCGGTCTTGGTGATGGGGCGTCGTTATCGCAGTGCTCCAGGCCTTGGCGGCGGCCGTGATACCGCTCTGTAGCCTCAGGCCACGTCCAACCGGCATTCGGACGTTATCGATTGCAAAGCATCGGCCAAAAAAATCCCGCCAGGACGGCGGGATTTCATTGAGTCAGCGTGGATCAGGATGGGAACAGTTCGCTCAGTTTCATGGACAACATCATGTCGCCCTCAACGCGCAGCTTGCCGCCCATGAACGCTTGCATGCCATCGGTCTCGCCGCTGACGATGCCTGCCATGGTTTCGCTGTCGGTGACCAATGTCACGTTGGCGTCAGGGTTTTCGCCTTGCTGCAAATCGCAAGTGCCGTCCTTGACGATCAGGGAGAAGTGTTTGCTCTCGTCGATACGGAAACCAAAGATAACGTCCAGGCCAGCAGCGGCAGCTGGGTTGAACTTGGTTTTCATCGTTTCTACAAGGTTGGCTACGTCAGTCATGGTTTCGATCCTTAAGGGTAGAGTCCAGTGACCTTGGGGTCACGGTTGGCCGCAGTTCATCGGAACGTGATGAGCTGCGGCGCCTTCAACAGTTGCAAGTGGGCATGACTGTTGAAGGAAGCCAGTGCCACCTCGCGACCGCGGAATTTCAGCTGGTTGAGCGAGGTGTTAACAATTTGCCAGTTCAGTTCGAAGGCCTGGGCTGCAGGCATCCGGGTAATCAGGTGGAGCAGGGCGGTGATGGTGCCGCCGGAGGTGAATACAGCAATCTTCTGTGAGTTGTCGGCGGCTTCAAGAATGCGTTGTAGGCCACCTTGGACCCGCTCGACAAACCCCAGCCAGCTTTCCAGGCCTGGCGGGTCGTAGGTGCCGGCCAGCCAGCGCTCGATGATCAGGGCGAAGATACGCTGGAATTCGCTGCGGTTCTGCGCGGCATTGCGCAGGATCTCCAGCGCGCCAGGCTCGCTGCCGAGCAGGTCGGGGAGCAGGGCGCGGATGATGGCGTCGGCGTCGAATTCATTGAAGGCGCTGTCGACTTCAAGCGCCGGTACCGGCAGGCCGAGGGCACTGTATTGATCGAAAGCGGCGGTGGCGGTGTGCTGTTGGCGCCGCAAATCGCCAGCCACGCAACGGTCGAATACCAGGCCCATGTCTGCCAGGTGGCGGCCGAGTACCTGTGCCTGCTCCACGCCAACGGGGGACAGCACGTCGTAGTCGTCTGCACCGAAGGAGGCCTGGCCATGTCGAATCAGATAGATGCTGCCCACGTCCGTTTTCCCGGTACGTTGAAAGTCTGGCGAGGTTATGAGGATGCCTGCGACCTGTCAATGAAAAAACATACGCTTGTTTTAAAAGCTCGTTGGAGGGCGTCTGCTGGCGGTTTGAGCGCTAGCTCCCGGCAAGCCCCGTCGGTATGCTTGGGCCATTCCGCGCGTGGCGCACTGCAACTGTAAGGAGCAACATGGATTTTCTGGCCGAATACGCGAGCTTTCTGGCGAAGACCGTCACCCTGGTGGTCGCTATTGTGGTGGTATTGATCAGCTTCGCAGCCCTGCGCAGCAAAGGTCGCCGCAAATCCGCCGGCCAATTGCAGGTCAGCAAACTCAATGATTTCTACAAGGGCCTGCGTGAGCGCCTGGAGTCGACCCTGCTCGACAAGGACCAGCTCAAGGCTTTGCGCAAATCCGAAGGCAAGGCAGAAAAGAAGAAGGGCAAGCACAAGCCTGAGGCCAAGCCACGGGTGTTCGTGCTGGATTTTGACGGCGATATCAAGGCCTCGGCCACCGAGAGCCTGCGCCACGAAATCACTGCGTTGCTGAGCCTGGCCACCCCCGAGGACGAAGTGGTGCTGCGCCTGGAAAGCGGCGGCGGCATGGTCCACAGCTACGGCCTGGCATCCTCCCAGTTGGCGCGTATCCGCCAGGCCGGTGTACCCCTGACCGTGTGCATCGACAAGGTCGCGGCCAGTGGCGGCTACATGATGGCGTGTATCGGTGAGAAGATCATCAGCGCACCGTTTGCCATCCTCGGCTCCATCGGCGTGGTGGCGCAGTTGCCCAACGTCAACCGCCTGTTGAAAAAGCACGATATCGACTTCGAAGTGCTCACCGCCGGTGAGTACAAACGCACCCTTACCGTATTTGGCGAAAACACCGAGAAGGGCCGTGAGAAGTTCCAGGAAGACCTGGACATCACCCACCAACTGTTCAAGAACTTCGTGTCGCGCTACCGCCCGCAGCTGGCGATTGATGAGGTGGCGACCGGTGAAGTGTGGTTGGGGGTTGCAGCCCTCGACAAGCAGTTGGTCGATGAGCTGCAAACCAGCGACGAATACCTGGCCACCAAGGCCAAGACCGCCGAGGTGTTTCACCTGCACTATGCCGAGCGCAAGAGCTTGCAGGAGCGTGTGGGGTTGGCCGCCAGTGGGTCGGTGGATCGGGTGCTGTTGACCTGGTGGAGCCGGTTGACCCAGCAGCGGTTTTGGTAATCGAACCGAAAATTTAAGATGCCCCCTGTGGTGAGCGGGCTTGTCCCGCGCTGGGTGGCGAAGCCGCCCCAATAAAAACCCCGCATTCTGTCTGACAGAATGCGGCGTTTGGTTTTAGGGCCGCTACGCAGCCCAGCGCGGGACAAGCCCGCTCACCACAGAGGCCGTGTTGCACTTAACTGACTGGCACTAGGACAAGCCCGCTCACCACAACGGTGTGATTTCAGGTGGCGATCAAGGCTCAAGCACCACCTTGAGCGACTTGTCGCCACGCTCCATCACCGCGAACGCTTCTTTGAAGTCCGCCAGGGCGAATTTGTGGGTGACCACGTCGCGCATGTCGATCTTGCGGTTGCCGATAAAGTCGATGGCGCGTGGGTACATGTAAGGCCCCAGGTGCGAGCCGAGCACGTCCAGTTCCTTGCGGTCGCCGATGATCGACCAGTCCACCGTGGCCTCGTCATTAAACACACTGAACTCGACGAATCGCCCCAGCTTGCGCAGCATTGCCAGGCCCTGGTTCACCGCTTTGTGATGGCCGGTGGCTTCGATATAGATGTCACATCCGTAGCCTTCGGTGATCTCGCGGATCTTCGCCAGCACGTCCACTTCGGCCGGGTTCCACACCTCGTCGGCGCCCATGCGCAAGGCGAGGGCGGTGCGTTCGGGTTTCATGTCCAGCACGATGAGTTTCTTGGGGTTGCGCATGCGCACCGCGCCGATAATCCCCAGGCCCAGCGTGCCGGCGCCTGCGACCACCACCACATCATCGAAATCCACATTGGCGCGCTCGGCCGCGTGCAGTGAGCAGGCCAGAGGCTCGATCAAAATCGCTTCGTCCGGCGCAATCGAGTCCGGCACTTTGTGGATGATGCCTTCCTTGGTAAAGATCATGTACTGGGCCATGGCGCCCTGCACATTGTTCTGGAAACCATAGAGGTCGTGCTTCTGGCACATCCAGTATTGGCCGTGGTTGCAGAAGCGGCAGCCCCAGCACGGCACGATCTGTTCGGAGATCACCCGGTCGCCGACCTTCACGCCGCGCTTCTCGGCGCCGGGGCCTAGGGCGACCACGCGGCACACGAATTCATGGCCGGGGATCATCGGTGGCTTCACGTAGCGCGGTTGCTCGGCATCGCCCCAGAACGAAGGGGCGCCGCGGTAGGTCTTGATATCGCCCATACAGATACCGCACAACTCGACCTTGGTGAGGATCTCCTCGGGGCCGGGTGTGGGCACGTCGACGGTTTCCAGTCGATAGTCTTCCGGGCCGTAGCACACCACGGCCTGCATGGTTTTCGGAATAATTGGATGCAGTTGTTCCTGCGGGCGTTCGGTGGCGGTGGACATGGCAGACCTCACAACAAAGATGAACGGACCGCTCCCGCGCCGGGAGCGATCTACCGGCAATGGGCTATTTGGCGCCGCTGACTTGCTTGTACAGCGCGTCGGCATTGGCATTGGTCACCGGCACCCAAGGCAGGATGTAGTTCTTCGCGGTGCCATCGCCCCATTTCACGTCCTTGGCGTAGCGCTCCCAAATCACCGACTTGGGCTTGTAGTCGTCACCGGCCAGAGCACGCAACGCCACGTCCAGTGCGCCTTGTGACTGGGCCTGGGCGTCTTGCAGGAAGGTCGTTACTTCGTCTTTTTTGGCGGCTTGGATGGCATCCGGCATACCGTCGATGGAGGTCACGGGCACGTCCTTGGAGGTCAGTCCGTGGGACTTCAGCGCCTGTACGGCGCCGAGGGCCATGTCGTCGTTCTGCGCGATCACACCGTTGATGCCTTTGGGGTGGGCATTGAGCCAGTCTTCGGTGAGGGTCATGGCCTGGGCACGGTCCCAGTTGGCCGTCTTTTTCTCGATGATCTTGATGTCGGGGTGCTTACCCAGCACTTCCAGCTCGCCTTTTTCCCGGTCGATCTGCGCCGATTGGCCAATCGGGCCCTGGATGATCACCACGTTGCCCTTGCCGTTGAGCTTGTCGACCATGGCCTGGGCCTGCAGGCGGCCGCCTTCCACGTCGTCGTTGCCCACGTATGGCACCGAAGCGTCGGCGACCTTGGTGTTGGAGGCGATCACCACCACGTCATTGCTCATGGCCTGCTTGACCGTGCCGACGCCGGCCTTGGTGTCGATGGGCACGAACAGGATGGCGTCGTAGTGCTGGGTCACCATGTTTTCGATCTGGTTGTTCTGGGTCAGCGCGTCGTAGTTGCCGTCGAACACGGTCAGCTGCACGGTGCCGTCTTTTACGGCGGGGTGCTCCTTGAGTTCGCGCACCCAGTTCTGCATGAACTGGCCCTTGAGGCCATAGACCGCGGCGCCGACCTTATAGGTCTTGCCATCGGCGGCCAGGGCGATGCTGCTGGCGAGGAGGGAGAGGGCCGCAGCGGCGGCGAAGGTCGTACCAAGTTTCATGATGAGCACCCCATTTATTGTTGTAGTAGTCGTTCATTCATTGTCTTGCCGTGAACATATGTTTATCAAATGAAAATCTGATCAGTCAAACTCTTTTGATTAAAACTCAAAAATAGGCGGTTTCAGGGTGCTTTACGGCATTTTTTTGCTGTTTGGCATGATTATTGTTGTTGGTGGTGTGATCTTAATTTCACTATGTGATCATATGGTCATGGCGTATTGGCGCGCTTTACAGATCTTGTAATAGTTTTGCGCTGTGGGAAATTTCCGGTTCAGCTGTACGATTCAAGTCCTTTTGCCATGACAGGATTTGCATGAACACCCTCTCGGAGCCCCCCAGTCGTCTTTCTCCAAGACATCCGCTGCCGCCGTTCCCGCTGAAACACCCCATATTTCCCCTGCTAGCCTTGTACCGGTCCACCGACCGCGCCTTGCCGTGCCTGGCATTCTGAACAACGAATAAAGAGACCCTATAAATGGAATGGTTAGCGGATCCAACGGCCTGGCTCGGCCTGTTGACCTTGATTGTGCTGGAACTGGTGCTGGGCATCGACAACCTGGTTTTTATCGCGATCCTTGCGGACAAGCTGCCGCCGGAGCAGCGTGACCGTGCACGGTTGATCGGTTTGTCCCTGGCGTTGCTGATGCGCTTGGGCCTGCTGGCAAGTATTTCGTGGTTGGTGACCCTCACTCAGCCGCTGTTTGAGGTGTTCGACAAGAGCTTCTCCGGCCGTGACCTGATCATGCTGTTTGGTGGTGTGTTCCTGTTGTTCAAGGCCACCATGGAGTTGCACGAGCGCCTTGAAGGGCATGTGGCCCAACGCACCGGCAACGTGGCTTACGCGATGTTCTGGCCCATCGTGGCGCAGATCGTGGTGCTCGACGCCGTGTTCTCCCTGGACGCAGTGATTACCGCTGTGGGCATGGTGGATGAGTTGGCGGTGATGATGATCGCTGTGATCATTTCCATCGGCCTAATGATTGTCGCGAGCAAGCCGTTGACCCGCTTCGTTAACGCGCACCCAACGGTGATCATGCTGTGCCTGGGCTTTTTGATGATGATCGGTTTCGCCCTGACCGCCGAGGGCCTGGGTTTCCATATTCCCAAGGGTTACCTGTACGCGGCCATCGGCTTCTCGATCCTGATCGAAGTGTTCAACCAGATTGCCCGCGCCCGTCGCAAGAAGTCGGCGCAAGGCGCGCTGCCGATCCGTGAGCGCACAGCCCATGCGGTGATGCGCTTGCTGGGTGGCCGCAGCCTGGCGGTGGAAGAGGTGGGTGAAGACGTCGCCGACCTGCTCGGCGAGCCGGATGCGATGCAAGGCCCGCTGTTTGACCGACGCGAACGGGTGATGATCAGTGGCGTGCTGCAATTGGCTGAGCGGCCGATCCGCAGCCTGATGACGCCACGGGCCAAGGTTGACTACATCGACCTGGCCGACGACCCCGAGAGCATTCGCCTGAAGCTGATGCATTCGTCCTACTCGCGCCTGCCGTTGATCCGTAATGGCGCGGTAGATGAACCCCTGGGGTTTGTGCACAAGAAGGAGTTGCTCAAGGAATACCTGGCCGGTAATGAGCCAAACCTGGAACATCTGGCGCGCCGGGCGATCAACCTGTTGGACAGTTTCTCGGTGCTCAACGCCCTGGAGCAGATGCGCCAGGAGTCGACCCACATCGCCTTCGTGATCAACGAATTCGGTGACTTCATGGGCGTGCTGAGCATGACCGACATTCTCGAATCCATTGCCGGCGAGCTACCCGATGCCAGCGAAATCGAGGGGCCGGACATTGTCGAAGAGGGCGAAGGCTTTCGGGTCAACGGTGCCTTGAACCTTAATCAGGTTCGCCAGCGCACCGGTTTCCGGGCTGTGGCCACCGAGGACTACCAAACCCTGGCGGGCCTGGTGATGAGCCTATTGGACCGCCTGCCGGTGGTGGGCGACAGCCTGATGCATGAGGGCTGGCGCTTGAGCGTGGCGGCGGTGGAAGATCGGCGGGTGACGCAGGTGTCTATGGCGCGTGAAACGTAAAGCGATCCTTGCCCGCATGCTTAGACACATATAGCGCCTGGTCCGCCTTGATCAGCGCCTGGTTCAAGGTTTCCCCAGTCTCCACCCGAGCCAGGCCGATGCTGATGGTCACCGGGTGCTGGCTGGGCATTTCACGCACGCGGGCACACAGCAGGTCTGCCAGGTGCGCCGCGTCTTCGCGGCGTACACCCGCCAGGTAGATCGCGAATTCTTCGCCACCCAGGCGGGCGTAGTCAAAGTCGAGCATCACCGCCTGGATGTCCTGGGCCACACGCTTGAGTACTTCGTCGCCGATATCGTGGCCGTATTGGTCATTCACTTTCTTGAAGTTGTCGATGTCGATCATCGCCAGGTAATGGTCGTGGGTGCGCGGCTGATGGTCGAGTTTCTTGCCGGCGCTGGCCATGAACGAACGCCGGTTGGGGATCTCGGTCAGTGGGTCGACGTAGGCCTGGTTCAGTAGCAGCTTGGCCATGATGTAGTTGCTTAGTTTGAGCTGGCGCAGTTTCAGGAAGCTGTAGAGGGTGAGGATGCTCAAAAAGGCTGCGTAGAAGAACACCATGGTGCCTTTGACTTCCAGCAGCGAGGTCTCGGTGAGGTAGAACGGGTTGAGCACCACCCACGTGATCATCAGCGTGGTCATGAAAGACCAGCGGCTCAGCGGTAGCACGGAGGCGCTGTACAGGATGGTCGAGGCGCCGAGGATCAGCCAGCCCGGGTGCAGCACCATCGGCAGGCCTTCGATCACCAGGCGGATGCCGGTCGCGATGACGCCGACAAATGCCAGGTTGATCCACTGGAAGTAGCGGGCGCGTCGGTTGAACGCCAGCACCAGCAGGGTGATCACCAGCAGGCAGAGGAAGATCATCGAGTAGTAGGTAAAGCCCTGGTGCGCACGAAAACTGACGATCAGGTCGAACACCAGCCAGATCCCAATGCTGGCGCCGTAGACCAGCAGGCAGAACGGCTTGAGTCGCTCGAAATCATGCTGGGCGAACTCAAGTTGCAGGGCGGTCGAGGGGTGTTTCTTCAGGACTTCGGCTTCAATGGTCTTGAACATTGCTGACCCTGGTTCGGCTGAGACGGCTGTGGTCAGCGTAGCCGGGTGTCAGGGGCGTGCAAGGTGCGGTTTGACCTGCCGACCAGCCTTGGCGTAACGCTTGAAGGTTTGCTCCACCAACGCTGCCTGGCCTTCTTCCGGGCCGAAGCCCCTGAGTTTTTCCATCAGTACCCCGTTCAAGAAAACCAGCAAGGTTGGAGTGCCGGTCACTTCGTCGTGCCTGGGGGTCTCAGCGCAATCAAGCACCAGGCTCACGACCCAGGGATATTTGCTGGCGATCAGTTCGAACAAGGGGCCGGCGTCGCCACAGGCAGGGCAGTGCCGAGAGATAAATAGCAGGAACACCGGGTGTTTGGTGTTCAGTACCCGTTGAAAATCTTCGGCGTTGGCGATAACGGCGGTGGCAATCCCCATGGTGATCTCCTTTTGGAAATGCAGGTTTTTGCCTACGCTAAATCGGGCTGTTCCAGCCGTCTACTGTCAACCTTTACAGGTCGGTGTCGCGTTCCAGGCGCTCACGCTCCTTGCGCGCCTGGGTCGCGCACTTCTTATATTCCTCATTGTCCCGGGAGGCTTTCGCCTTGCGGTAGCCGTGATGATTTTGGGTGGTGTAGCTGCTGCTCAGGACTTCGTTGAGCTTGCGCAGTTCTTCCTTGCAGTCGCGGCGGTCGTTACTGGCAGTGGCGCTGCCGGCCAGTACAAAGGAGAGCAGAACCAGGGTGAGACGAAACTTCATCGGGGCGCAGTCCTTGTCAGCAGGGATGTGGCAAGGCTAGCCCAGCGTGGGGATTTTTCCATAGGGCAGGCGCACTGCAAAGGTGCGCGGTAACGCCGTTGTGGCGCACGGGTGTGGGGCCTGTCACCGCGGCGTGGGGCCTTGGGTAGCAATGTGCGTGCAGGTGCTGGCGCAACGCCTTGGTCCGCCAAAACATTTATCTCTCTGATTTTTAACAATTTTAATTCGATCATATTTTTCTATTTCAGCGTGTGGCACACTTTCTGCTGTCTATTCCGTTGTTACATACTAAGTTCCGGTATAGCGGAATACACAACTCCTGGAGTGCTTGTCATGCATCACCGACCTTCCGTGTTTAAAGCGTGTGTTTTTCTCTTCGCCGCATCGGCTTCCCTCGCAAGCGTTGTGCAGGCGGCGGACAGCAAGCTCGATGATGTGCTCAAGCGTGGGCACTTGATCGTGGGTACAGGCAGTACCAATGCGCCGTGGCACTTCCAGGGAGCGGATGGCAAGTTGCAAGGGTTTGATATCGACATCGGCCGCATTGTGGCCAAGGGGCTGTTCAATGACCCGAGCAAGGTCGAGTTTGTGGTGCAGTCCTCCGATGCGCGGATTCCCAACCTGCTCACCAACAAGGTCGACATGAGCTGCCAGTTCATCACCGTCACCGCCAGCCGTGCCCAGCAGGTGGCGTTCACCCTGCCGTACTACCGCGAAGGCGTTGGCCTGCTGCTGCCGAACAACAGCAAGTACAAAGAAATCGAAGACCTGCAAGCCGGCGGCGACGGCGTCACCGTGGCCGTGCTGCAAAACGTGTATGCCGAAGAGCTGGTGCACCAGGCGCTGCCCAAGGCCAAGGTCGACCAGTACGACAGCGTTGACCTGATGTACCAGGCCGTGAACTCCGGCCGCGCCGATGCCGCCGCCACCGACCAGTCTTCGGTTAAGTACCTGATGGTGCAGAACCCTGGCCGCTACCGCAGCCCGACCTACGCCTGGAGCCCGCAAACCTACGCGTGCGCCGTCAAACGTGGCGACCAGGACTGGTTGAACTTCGTCAACACCGCTCTGCACGAAGCCATGACCGGTGTGGAGTTCCCGACCTACAAGGCCTCGTTCAAGCAATGGTTTGGCGTGGACCTGCCGGAACCTGCGATTGGCTTCCCTGTTGAATTCAAGTGAATAACCGGGGCGCCGGTCACGGCGCCCCATTCAGGTACTGCTGACCATGAACTATCAGTTGAACTTTGCCGCCGTCTGGCGCGATTTCGACACCTTGCTGGCGGGGCTCGGGCTGGGCCTGCAACTGGCATTGCTGTCCATCGCCATCGGCTGCGTGATCGGCCTGATGATGGCATTTGCCATGCTGTCCAAGCACCGCGCATTGCGAATCTTCGCGTCGGTGTACGTGACGGTGGTGCGCAATACGCCGATCCTCGTGCTGATCCTGTTGATCTACTTTGCGTTGCCTTCGCTCGGGATTCGCCTGGATAAAATCCCCTCGTTCATCATCACCCTGTCGCTCTACGCCGGTGCCTATCTGACCGAAGTGTTCCGCGCAGGCTTGCTGAATATTCCCAAGGGCCTGCGTGAAGCCGGCTTGGCGATCGGCTTGGGTGAGTGGCGTATCCGTGCCTACATCACCGTGCCAGTGATGCTGCGCAACGTGCTGCCCGCACTGTCGAACAACTTTATCTCGCTGTTCAAGGACACCTCCCTTGCCGCCGCCATCGCGGTCCCGGAGCTGACCTATTACGCCCGCAAGATCAACGTCGAAAGCTACCGGGTGATTGAAACCTGGCTGGTCACGACCGCGCTCTACGTGGCTGCCTGTTACCTCATTGCCATGCTGCTCCGTTACCTGGAACAGCGTCTGGCGATCCGTCGTTAAGGAGGGCTTTTATGTACGAGTCCCCAAGCTGGCTGCATGAGTTGTGGATCGCCCGGGATACCCTGTGGGCGGGCTTTCAGGCCAGCGTGTATGTCTCTGCGCTGGCGATTATCTTCGGCACCCTGATTGGCATCGTCGCCGGGTTGATCCTGACCTACGGCAAGTTCTGGATGCGTGCGCCGTTTCGCCTGTACGTGGATTTGATCCGTGGTACGCCGGTGTTTGTGCTGGTGCTGGCGTGTTTCTACATGCTGCCGGCCTTGGGTTGGCAGATCACGGCGTTTCAGGCCGGTGCGGTCGGGCTCACGCTGTTTTGCGGCTCCCACGTGTCGGAAATCGTACGCGGTGCATTGCAAGCCATTCCCCGTGGGCAACTGGAAGCCGGCAAGGCTATTGGCCTGACGTTCTACCAATCCCTGGGCTATGTGTTGCTGCCCCAGGCGCTGCGCCAGATCCTGCCGACCTGGGTCAATTCCTCCACGGAAATCGTCAAAGCTTCCACCTTGCTCTCGGTGATCGGCGTGGCCGAATTGCTGCTCAGCACCCAGCAAGTGATCGCACGTACCTTCATGACCTTGGAGTTCTACCTGTTCGCGGGTTTTCTGTTCTTTGTCATCAACTACGCCATCGAATTATTCGGGCGCTACATTGAAAAGCGGGTGGCCTTGCCATGAACCAACCTCACACCAACCCACCGCTGCTGAACATCCGTGGCCTGCGCAAACAGTACGGCGAGGTCGAAGTGCTCAAGGGCGTCGACCTGTCCATGCAGCGCGGCAACGTGGTCACGTTGATCGGCTCCAGCGGTTCGGGCAAGACCACCTTGCTGCGGTGCGTCAACTTGCTGGAAGAATTCCAGGGTGGCCAGATCACCCTGGATGGCGAGTCCATCGGCTACAGCGAAGTCGCCGGCAAGCGTGTGCGCCATCCTGAGCGGGTGATTGCCCAGCACCGCGCGATGACGGGCATGGCGTTCCAGCAGTTCAACCTGTTCCCGCATTTGACCGCCTTGCAGAACGTCACCCTCGGCTTGCTCAAGGTCAAAAAGATGGGCAAGGACGAAGCCGTGGCCCTGGCCGAAAAATGGCTGGAGCGTGTAGGCCTTTTGGAGCGCCGCAACCACTTCCCTGGCCAGCTTTCCGGCGGCCAGCAACAGCGCGTGGCGATTGCCCGGGCGATTGCCATGAACCCCAGCCTGATGCTGTTCGACGAAGTCACCTCCGCGCTGGACCCGGAGTTGGTGGGCGAAGTGCTCAGTGTGATCAAGGGTTTGGCGGAAGAGGGCATGACCATGTTGCTGGTCACCCACGAAATGCGTTTTGCCTATGAAGTCTCGGACAAGATCGTATTCATGAACCAGGGCCGTATTGAAGAGCAGGGCACCTCGAAGGACATCTTCGAGCGCCCACAGTCGCCGCGCCTGGCGGAATTTTTGAAGAACATTCGTTTTTAATCAGGAGCACATTTTATGAGCATTACTCGTTACGGCACCGGCAGCACCGCCGGCGGCGGCCAACCGCGTCCCTTCGCCCGTGCGGTGGAAGCGGACGGCTGGCTCTACGTCTCGGGCCAGGTGCCAGCGGTGGACGGTGAAATCATCAATGGCGGCATCGTCGAGCAAACCCGCCAGACCATGCGCAACGTGGTCGCGATCCTCGAAGAAGCTGGCTACGAACTCAAAGACGTGGTGCGCGTGGGTGTATGGCTGGAAGACCCACGGGACTTCTGGAGTTTCAACAAGGTCTTCGGCGAATACTTCACCCCTGAACACGCGCCTGCTCGCGCCTGTGTGCAGGCCAATATGATGGTCGATTGCAAGGTGGAGATCGATTGCGTGGCCTACAAGAAAAAAGGCTAAATGCCCCACTCTTGAAATCAGCGCAGAACTCATGTGGGAGGGGGCTTGCTGTGGCGAGGGAGCTTGCTCCCGCTGGGCTGCGAAGCAGCCCCAAAAAGCGGGAGCGCTGCGCACTCCAGCGGGAGCAAGCTCCCTCGCCACAGGGTTATTACCAGCTGTTAAATCTGACCGGACCGAAATTGCCATGACCGAAGACACCATCAAACGCCGCGCCAAAGGCCTGGACCGGGCGTTCGATATCCTCGATTTTCTCAAGGAAATCGGCCAGCCTCTGCGCCCGAATGATATCGCCAGCGGCATCGGCAGCCCCAAGTCCACGGTCTACGAATTGGTCGCGTCCCTGCTGGAGCGACGCATCCTGGAAACCGTGGGCAAGGACGGACACGTGTACCTCGGTCGCCAGTTGTATTTTCTTGGCCAGGCGCACCTGCGGCATTTCGACCTGACCCGCGAGGCCGACCACGCCTTGCAGGAGATCGTCAGCCAAACCCACGAAACCGCACAGATGTGCCTGCTCAATGGGCGCAAATACACGGTGGCGTTGATGCGCGAAGGGGAGCGGCATTTCCGGATCTCGTCGGATATCGGCGAAAACGCCCCCATTCCCTGGACCGCCTCGGGGCGCCTGTTGCTGGGGCACCTGAGCGATCAGCAGATCATCGACCTGATCGACCACGACGACTTCATCCTGCCGGACGGCCAGCGCTTGCCACTGGAGACCTTCCTGGCGCAAATCCGCCAGGCCACCCTCGATGGCTTCTTTTCCTTCGACAGCGTGGCCGACACCTTTACCCATTGCTTTGCGGCCCCGGTACGGGACGCGCAAGGCATCAGCATTGCGACGCTGTGCATTGTCGCGCCGCGTGCCGATGCCATTAAAAACTACAACGACTATCGCCGGGTGTTGATCGACAGCGCCAACCACCTGGCCCGTCGCATCAACGAATAGGAGCATTTCATGTCTGCCATCAATGCCGTTGAAAAGGGCGCCGCCGCCGTCGGTGCCCACCTGGTCCGTGACGTCAGCCTGCCGGCCCTGGTGTTGCACCGCGACGCCCTGGAACACAACATCCGTTGGATGCAGGACTTTGTCAGCAACAGCGGCGCAGAGCTTGCGCCCCACGGCAAGACCAGCATGATGCCGGCGCTGTTCCAGCGCCAGATCCAAGCTGGCGCCTGGGGCATCACCCTGGCCAACGCCGTGCAGACCCGCGCCGCCTATGCCGGTGGCGTGCGCCGCGTATTGATGGCCAACCAACTGGTGGGCGCGCCGAACATGGCGCTCATCGCTGACCTGTTGGCCGACCAGGATTTTGACTTTCACTGCATGGTCGATCACCCGGACAACGTCGCCGACCTGGGCCTGTTCTTCGCCGCCCGTGGCCTGCGCCTGAACGTGATGATCGAGTACGGTGTGGTGGGTGGCCGTTGTGGCTGCCGCAGCGAGCAGGACGTGCGTGAGCTGGCCAAGGCGATCAAGGCCCAGCCGGCCCTGGCCCTTACCGGTATCGAAGGTTATGAAGGGGTGATCCACGGCGAGCACGCCATCAGCGGCATTCGCGCGTTCGCCGCCAGCCTGGTGCGCCTGGCGGTCGACCTGCAAAACAACGGCTCTTTCGACCTGCCCAAGCCTATCGTCACTGCCTCGGGTTCGGCCTGGTACGACTTGATCGCCGAGTCCTTCGAAGAACAGAACGCTGCTGGCCGCTTCCTCAGCGTACTGCGCCCGGGCAGCTATGTGGCCCACGACCACGGTATCTACAAAGACGCGCAATGCTGCGTGCTCGACCGTCGCCGCGACCTCAGCGAAGGCCTGCGCCCGGCCCTGGAAGTCTGGGCCCATGTGCAGTCGTTGCCCGAGCCAGGCTTTGCGGTGATTGCCCTGGGCAAGCGCGACGTGGCCTATGACGCCGGTTTGCCGGTGCCGCTCAAGCGCTACAAGGCCGGTATCCTGCCGGCAGAAGGCGATGACGTGGGGGCATGCAAGGTCACGGCGGTGATGGACCAGCATGCGTTCATGACCGTGGCGCCGGGGGTTGAGTTGCGCATTGGCGACATCATCTCCTTTGGTACGTCCCACCCGTGCCTGACCTTTGACAAGTGGCAGGTGGGGTGCCTGGTGGATGAGCAGTTGCAGGTGGTTGAGAGCTTGCATACCTGCTTCTAGACCGAGTCGCTCCCTTCGCGAGCAAGCCCGCTCCCACACTTGAAATGGATTCCAAATGTGGGAGCGGGCTTGCTCGCGAAGAGACCATCAGCCACACCAGAGATTCAGGCATGAACACAACCCCCAGAATCGCCCTCATCGGCGAATGCATGATCGAACTGCAACACCGCGCCGACGGCAGCCTGCACCAAAGCTTCGGCGGCGACACCCTCAATGCGGCGGTTTACCTGCGCCGTGAGCTAGGCGATATCGGCAGTGTTGACTACGTCACCGCCTTGGGCGACGACAGTTTCAGCGATGCCATGTGCCAGCAATGGACCGATGAAGGCCTTGGCCTGTCCATGGTCCAGCGCCTGCCCGGACGCTTGCCGGGTTTGTACTGCATCCAGACCGATGCCAACGGCGAGCGCAAATTCCTTTACTGGCGCAACGAAGCAGCCGTGCGCGACTGCTTCACCACGGCTGCTGCCGAGCCCATCCTGGCTGCGCTGCCGGATTATGACGTGGTGTATTTCAGCGGCATCACCTTGGCGGTGCTGGGGGAGGTCGGGCGTGAGCGCTTGCTGCGAGCGCTGGTCGAGACCCGTCGGCGCGGCGGCAAAGTAGTATTCGACAACAACTACCGGCCGCGGCTGTGGGCCAGTGTCGAGGCGGCGCGTGTGGCGTATCGCACGGTATTGGCGCAGGTGGACATGGCTTTGCTGACCGAGGACGACGAGTTGGCGTTGTTTGGTTATGCCGACAGCGAGCAGGTGTTTGCCGCATACCCGACAATTGAGGAGGTGGTGCTCAAGCGTGGCGCGGATGAGTGTTTGGTCCGCTGCGCAGGTGAGCGGTTTGCGGTGCCAGCGGTCAAGGTTGAGAAGGTGGTGGATACCACGGCGGCGGGGGATTCGTTTAGTGCGGCGTATTTGGCCAGTCGGCTCAAACGGGACTCGCCCGAACAAGCCGCCATTGCCGGGCATCGACTGGCGAGTCGGGTTATTCAAGTGTCAGGAGCCTTGATCCCTCGTTGAATGGCCGCCTTTGGCGGTTCGCGAGCAAGCCCGCTCCCACATTCGAGTGCATTCCTTCAGATAAAATGCGGTCAACTGTGGGAGCGGGCTTGCTCGCGAAAGCGGTCTAAAGGCAACCCCTTAGTCCCGGTAAAACACCTGCACCAAGTGATACCCAAACTTGCTCTTGATCGGCCCATGCACCACCTTCACCGGCTTCTTGAAGATCACCGCATCAATCGCCCCCACCATCTGCCCTGGCCGCACCTCGCCCAAGTCGCCCCCGCGTTTGCCGGACGGGCAGGTGGAGTACTTCTTGGCCAGCACATCAAAGGCTTCGCCCTTGGCAATGCGCTGCTTGAGTTGTTCGGCTTCTTCACTGGTTTTCACCAGGATATGACGGGCTTGGGCTTTCATTGATCTCTACCAGGTACATGCAACGGCGGGCGATTATGCCTGAACTCATTCGACCACGCTGATCATGCTGCGGATTTTCGTGGCCAACAGGTCGATGGAAAACGGCTTGGCCACCATGTCCATGCCATCCTCCAGGAAGCCCTGGCGCTCGGCGGCTTTTTCCGCGTAGCCGGTCATGAACAACACCTTGAGGCCTGGGCGACGTTGGCGGGCGATTTCCGCCAGTTGCCGGCCGTTCATGCCCGGCAGGCCAACGTCGGTCACCAGCAAATCCACGCGCAAATCCGATTCCAGCAGCGGCAACGCGGTGCGTGCATCGGCGGCCTGGTGGGCGGTGTAGCCCAGCTCATCGAGTACGTTGACCACCAGCATGCGCACCGCCGGGTCGTCCTCGACCACCACCACCGCTTCACCGGCCAACGCCACTGGCGCTTCGCTCAAGTGTTGCGGCTGGCTGCTTTCCAGTGCGGTGCCATGCAGACGCGGCAGGTACAAGCGCACGCAGGTGCCATGGCCCGGTTCACTGTGGATGGTCACGTGGCCCCCGGACTGCTGGGCAAAACCGTAGATCATCGACAAACCCAACCCGGTGCCCTGGCCGATGGGCTTGGTGGTGAAGAACGGGTCGAAGGCCTTGGCCAGGATCTTCGGCGCCATGCCGCTGCCGTTGTCGCTGACGCCGAGCATCACATAGTCGCCAGCCCTCACCGGTTCCAGGGTGGTGATGTCGGTGCCGTCGAGGTAGCTGTTGGCGGTTTCGATCAGCAGCTCGCCGCCGTCGGGCATGGCATCGCGGGCGTTGATCACCAGGTTGAGCAGGGCGTTTTCCAGTTGGCTGGCGTCGGTGTTCACCGGCCAGATGTCGTGGCCCAGTTGCACCTTGAGCGCGATGTGCGCGCCCTTGGTCCGCCGGAACAGGTCTTCCAGGGACGCCACCAGTTGGTTCGGGTCCAGCGGCCGGCGGTCCAAGGACTGGCGGCGCGAGAATGCCAGCAAACGGTGCGTGAGGGCGGCGGCACGGTGGGCGGAGGACACGGCGGCATCGGTAAACCGGCCGATCTCATCGCTGCGCCCAGCAGCGATGTAGCGCTGCATCAAGTCCAGGCTGCCGATAATGCCGGTGAGCATATTGTTGAAGTCATGGGCGATACCGCCCGTGAGCTGGCCCACCGCTTCCATCTTCTGGGCATGGCGCAGGGCGTCTTCGGCACGCTCGCGTTCGTACATCTCGTTTTGCAGGCGCTGATTGGCTTCAGCCAGCGCCTGGGTGCGCTGGGCCACGCGCTCTTCGAGGTTTTCGTTGAGATGGCGCAGGGCTTCTTCGGTGAGCTTGCGTTCGGTCTCGTCGATCACAAAGATGTAAAACCCGTTCACCGAGCCGTCATTGCTGAAACGCGGCAGGTACTTCATCAGCGCGTGGCGGGGCCGGCCGTCGCGGTGCGGGGTGATGGTCATGAAGCTGCAGGCCTTGCCCTTGAGCGCGGCGTTGATCTGGTCCTCGCGCCCGGCATACACCTCGTCGCCGAGTACTTCATGGATGGTCTTGCCGTACAACTCCTGGGGCGTCATGCCGTACCACTCCAGGTACGCGCTGTTGTTCAGGCGAAAGCGCTGCTCGTGATCGACATAACCGATCAGCACCGGCATGGCGTTGATGATCAGTTGCAGCTCGGTCTGGCTCTGGCGCAGCGCTTGCTCGGTGTTTTTGCGTTCGGTGAGGTCCAGTGCCGCGCCGAGAAACCGCGCCGGGCGACCTTGGTGGTCCTTGTAGCAACGGCCGCGGGCAAACACCCAGCGCAGCGTGCCATCGGCTTGCAGCAGGCGATACTCCTCGGCGTATTCGGTGCCGAAGGTGATGCAGTGCTTGATGCTGCGCGCCACCATGCCACGGTCTTCGGGGTGCACCCCGTGCAGGTAGTCGCTGATGGGTAATAGGCTCGCCTGGCTGGGATCAACCCCATGCAGGTAGGCGAAATGGTCGTCGGCAATAAAGCGGTCTTCACCGATATCCCAATCCCAGGTGCCCACGGCGTCGGTCGCCGCCAGGGCCAATTGCAGACGTTGCTCGGTGTTGTGCCGGGCCTTGCGGCGCTCGTTGGTTTCGATGGCGGTGACCAGGATGCCGGCCACGTTGGCGCTTTCATCGCGGATCGGGCTGTAGGTGAGGTCCAGCCAGATCTCCGTGTCGCGGTTATTGCGTTGCAGGATAAAGCGCTGTTCGGTGAAGGTGCGCACCTGACCGTCGAGCACGGCGTCGTAGATCGGTGCGGTAAAGCTTTGCAGCTCCGGCCAGGTTTGGTGCGCCGGTTGGCCCAGGGCCTCGGGGTGCTTGTTGCCGGCCAGCGCGGCAAAGCCATCGTTGTAGAGTTGGGTCAGTTGGCTGCCCCATAGCAGCAGCATGGGCATCGGTGAGTGGACCACGATATCCACCGCTGTGCGCAGGCTTTGAGGCCATTCGTTGGCCGCACCGAGTGGGCTTTGCGCCCAGTCCAGCCGTGCAATCAATGCGGCGGCTTCGCTGACGGTGGATGTTCCATTCATGAAAAAACCCTGAGCGTAATGCTTTGAAATATGACAAACGCAGATTATCCCGTGACTCGGGAACGGCTGACTACCCCCGAAAAATAGCATGCATTGGGGTTTTGTCTTCAAATGAGTGCATTAGGGCTGAAACCTTTCATCTTCAAGCCAGTTCAGGGCGGTCGCGAAACTCCTCCAATGCCTGCGGGTTGGCCAGGGCATCGGTGTTTTTCACCTGCTCGCCGTGCACCACATTACGTACCGCCAATTCCACGATTTTGCCACTGATGGTGCGGGGGATATCAGTGACAGTGAGGATCTTGGCCGGTACGTGGCGCGGTGTGGTGTTGGCGCGGATCACCTGGCGAATCTGCTGTTCCAGGGTTTCATCCAGCTCTACGCCATCGTTGAGGCGCACAAACAGCACTACCCGCACGTCGTCCTGCCAGCGTTGGCCAATGGCCAGGCTTTCCAGTACCTGCGGGACCTTCTCCACCTGGCGATAGATCTCCGCCGTACCGATGCGCACGCCTCCGGGGTTGAGCACCGCATCCGAGCGCCCGTGAATCAGCAGGCTGCCATTGGAGCGTTGTTCGGCGTAATCGCCCTGGGCCCACACGCCGGGGAACTGGCTGAAATACGAGGCGCGCAGCTTCTTCTGGTCGGGGTCGTTCCACAGGCCGATGGGCATCGCCGGGAAGTGGCGGGTGCACACCAACTCACCTTTTTCATCCACCAACGGCTGGCCTTGGTCGTCCCACACCTCGATGGCCATCGCCAGGCTCTTGCACTGCATTTCGCCACGGCGCACCGGCAGCACCGGGTTACCGATCACAAAGCAGGAAACGATATCGGTGCCGCCAGACATGGATGACAGACACAGCTCGCCCTTGATCTCGCGGTACACGTAGTCATAACTCTGGGGCGACAGCGGCGAGCCGGTGGAAATCATCCCCTTGAGGCTGCCCAGGTGGTGGCTCAGGCGCGGTTGCAGCCCGGCCTTTTCCAGGGTAGCGAGGAACTTGGGGCTGGTGCCGAACACGCTGATCTTTTCTGCATCAATCAGGTCAATCAGTCGCTCCGGCCCCGGATGAAACGGCGAACCGTCATACAGCACGGCCGTGGCGCCAATGGCCAGCACCGAGACCAGCCAGTTCCACATCATCCAGCCGCAGGTGGTGTAGTAGAACAGGCAGTCGTCCGCCGTCAGGTCGGCGTGCAGGCCATGCTCCTTGAGGTGGGTGAGCAGCACGCCGCCGGTGCCGTGGATGATGCACTTGGGTACGCCGGTGGTGCCGCTGGAATAGAGGATGTAGAGCGGGTGGTCGAAAGGCACCGCGACAAAGTCCGGTTCGCCGCCGGGTTGGTAGAAGTCGTCCCACAGGGTCACGCGGGCTTGGGTCTGATACGCCTCGGGCCGCGCCTGGGGCCGGGTGTAAGGCACGATGATCAGCTGTTCCAGAGAGGGCAGCCGTTCGAGGATTTCATTGAGCTTGGCGGTCTGGTCGATGTTTTTACCGGCATATCGGTAACCGCCACAGGTGATCAGCACCTTGGGCTCGATCTGGCCAAACCGGTCGATCACGCCTTGGGTGCCGAAGTCGGGCGAGGAGCACGACCAGATGGCCCCCAGGCTGGTGGCGGCGAGCATGCCCACCAGGGTTTGCCAGGTGTTGGGCATGCACGTCGCCACCCGGTCGCCTTGGGTGACGCCTGCGGCGCGCAGGCTGTTTTGCAGGCCGGCGACGTGGGCGGCCAGTTCGGTGTAGGTCAGTTGTTCGCGCTGGCCGTCTTCGCCGATGGCGACTACGGCGGGGTGATCGTCGCGACGGCGCAGCAGGTGCTCGGCGAAGTTCAGCGTGGCACCGGGGAACCAGTGGGCGCTGGGCATTTCATCGCCTTCGATGAGCACGGCGCTGGGCGGGCTGCGAAATTGCACGTCGAAGAACGCGACAATGGCCTGCCAGAAGTCGGGGCGCTGGTCGATGCTCCACTGGTGCAGGGCGGGGTAGTCGGCCAGTTGCAGGTTGTAGTGCTCGTTGATGTAGCGGCGGAACTGGTCCATGCGCGTGGCGGCGATGCGTTCCGGGGAGGGTTGCCAGAGGATGTCGGACATAAGCAAGGTCTCTTGTTCTTGTATAAATCTACCCGTCAACACCGGGCCAATGTGGGAGGGGGCTTGCTCCCGATGAGGAAGTGTCAGTTGATGTATGCAGTGGCTGACACACCGCCATCGGGAGCAAGCCCCCTCCCACATTTGGATCTCCAGTGTCTGGATTATTGGGCCAACCAGCCGCCATCGATGTTCCAGGCGGCTCCGCGCACTTGACTGCCAGCCTCGCTGCACAAAAACAACACCAACTCACCCAACTGCGGCGGTGTCACGAACTCCAGCGACGGCTGCTTCTCCGCGAGCAAATCATGCTGCGCCTGCTGCGGGTCCACGCCGGTGGCGATGCGATCATCAATCTGCTTCTGCACCAGCGGCGTCAGCACCCAACCCGGGCAGATGGCATTGCAGGTCACATTGCTGGTGGCGGTCTCCAGCCCCACCACCTTGGTCAAGCCGATCACCCCATGCTTGGCCGCCACATACGCCGCCTTGCCCACCGAGCCCACCTGGCCATGCACCGAGGCGATGTTGACGATCCGCCCCCAGCCCTTGGTCTTCATCCCCGGCAGGCTCAAGCGCGTGCTGTGGAACACCGACGACAGGTTGATCGCGATGATCGAGTCCCAACGCTCCGCCGGAAAATCTTCCACCGCCGCCACATGCTGGATACCGGCGTTGTTCACCAGGATATCCACGCCGCCAAATTCACGCTCGGCGTAGGCGATCATGTCGGCGATCTGCGCCGGGTCGCTGACGTCGGCCGGGTGATGGCCGACCTTGCCGCCAAACGCCTGCACCTGGGCGATCACCGCGCTGGCGTCGCCGAAGCCGTTGAGGATCAGGTTGGCGCCAGCCTTGGCCAGGCTCAAGGCTATCCCTAGGCCGATGCCGCTGGTGGAACCGGTAACCAGGGCGGTCTTGCCGTTCAATGTCGTCATACAAACCTCACACAATGCCGGTGGCGTAGAAAGTAGCGATCACCACGAACACCGCGAGGGTCTTGATGATCGTGATGCCGAAAATGTCCTTGTAGGCCTCGCGGTGGGTCAGGCCGGTGACCGCCAACAGCGTGATCACCGCGCCGTTGTGGGGCAGGGTGTCCATGCCGCCGCTGGCCATGGCCGCGACCCGGTGCAGCACTTCAAGGGGGATATTGGCCGCATGGGCCGCCGAAATAAAGCTCTCGGACATGGCCGCCAGGGCAATGCTCATGCCGCCCGACGCGGAACCGGTGATGCCGGCCAGCAGGGTCACGGTAATCGCTTCGTTCACCAGCGGATTGGGGATGCCCTTGAGCCAGTCGGCCAGTACCAGAAAGCCCGGCAGCGAGGCAATCACCGCGCCAAAGCCATATTCCGATGCGGTATTCATCGCCGCCAGCAACGCGCCGCTCACCGCGCTTTTACTGCCTTCAGCGAGTTTGCTTTTGATCGCCGACCAGCCAAACACCAACACCATGATGATGCCCACCAACAACGCCGCCTGCACCGCCCAGATCGCGGTGAGCTTGGCGATCTCAGTGGTCACTGGTGCACTCATGCCCGGCAGGGCGAGGCTGTGGGTCTTGCCGTACCACTGTGGAATCCAGTGGGTGAACAGCAGGTTCATCACCCCCACCAAAATCAGCGGCGACAGCGCGATCCACGGGTTGGGCAACGCCAGGTTGTCGGCGGTTTCCGGTTCGTTGCGAAGCTCCGTGCCATAACCTTCACCGGCACGCTGGGCCTTGTTGCGCTGGCGTGCCAGGTAGAGCATGCCGGTGCAGAACACAAAGAGGGTGCCGATCAACCCTAGCCACGGCGCCGCCCAGGCGGTGGTGTTGAAGAAGGTACTGGGGATGATGTTCTGGATCTGCGGCGTGCCGGGCAGGGCGTCCATGGTGAACGAGAACGCACCCAGAGCGATGGTCGCCGGGATCAGGCGCTTGGGGATATTGCTCTGGCGGAACATTTCCGCCGCAAACGGGTACACCGCAAACACCACCACAAACAGCGACACGCCGCCGTAAGTGAGCAGGGCGCAGACCAGCACGATCACCAGCATCGCCTGGCGGGTGCCGAGCAAGCGGATCGCGGCGGCCACAATCGAACGGGAAAAGCCCGACAGCTCAATCAGCTTGCCGAACACCGCGCCAAGCAGGAACACCGGGAAATACAGTTTGATAAAGCCGACCATCTTTTCCATGAACACCCCGGTGAACGCGGGTGCGACGGCAGATGGGTCGGTCAGCAGGACAGCGCCGAGGGCGGCGATGGGGGCGAACAGGATAACGCTATAGCCACGGTAGGCAGCCAGCATCAGCAACGCGAGCGCTGCCAGGGCAATGATCACACTCATGGTGTGTCTCCATCGGATTGTTATTTTTGTGGGGTGGTGCTGTAGGGAAAAGCTATAGCTAAATGTGTGCCAAATACTTAAGTATTTGATAAATATGGATAATTTATGAGTGATGTCGAGTGCTGTCTTTATCTTGAGAAAAATGAGGGTCCAATGTGGGAGGGGGCTTGCCCCCGATGAGGGAGTGTCAGTTATGAAACCTGCTAGCTGACACACTGCCATCGGGGGCAAGCCCCCTCCACATTGGATTGTCTTGGATTTGAGAGTGGTATCTCAATATGGAGATTGCGCGATGCCCAGGGCAACCATCTTCTTGTACAACGTCGACCGTCCAAGCCCCAATCGCTTGGCCGCCTCCACCACATTCCCCCCGCAGGCCACCAGCGCCGCCGCGATGACCTGCCGATCAAACCGCTCCCGCGCCGCGCTGAAGCTTTCGCCTTCTACCGCCGCCACAGCATTGCGCTCGACGGGAGTAAAGGTGCCAATTGCTGCACGAATTTCCCGAGCATCCAACACCAAGTCATCACTCAACAACGCCGCCCGCTCCAACACATTGCGCAGCTCACGGATATTCCCCGGCCACGCATGTTGCGCCAACAATGCCAGGGCTTCACGGTCCAGTTCATGCTGGCTGCGCAGCTCCTCCAGGATCGCCTCGCTTAACGCCGGGATATCGTCCAACCGCTCGCGCAAGGGCGGCACCTGGATCGGCAGCACATTGAGCCGGTAATACAGATCCGCCCGAAACTCCCCACGCTTGATCGCCGCTTCCAGGTCCGTGGACGTGGCCGCGATCACCCGCACATCGCTGTGCAGCATCTCGTTGGAGCCCACCGGCTCGTATTCCTTTTCCTGCAATACCCGCAGCAACTTGCTTTGCAACGGCAAGGGCATATCGCCGATTTCATCCAGGAACAGCGTGCCGCCCTGGGCAATCTGGAACTTGCCGGGGCGGCCCTTGCGGTCGGCGCCGGTAAAGGCGCCGGGCGCGGTGCCGAAGAACTCAGCTTCCAGCAGGTCGGCGGGAATCGCCGCGCTGTTGACGCTGACAAACGCCTTGTGCGCACGCGGTGACGCGCCGTGAATCGCCTGGGCGAGCAACTCCTTGCCGGTGCCGGTTTCCCCCAGCAGCAACACCGGCGATTCGGCGCTGGCACTGCGTCGCGCACGGCGTTTCACTTCCAGGCTGGCGGCGCTGGTGCCGATAAAGTGCGCGAAGTTGTATTTGCTCTGACGTGAGCGCAACAACGAGCGGGTCGAGGCCAGCTCCTGCTGCATGCTCAGGTAGCGTTCGATCAATGGCGACAGGTTGCGCAGTTCATCAAACAGCGCAAAGCCAATGGCCCCGATCACCGCGCCCGCGTCGTTGTGGATCGGCAGGCGCATTACCACCAATGGGCCCTTGGGCGTGTCCTGGATATCCAGCAAGATCGGCTGGTCGTTACGCACCACCTGGCGCAGCAGGCTGTTGGATATCACCTGCTCACAGGGCTGGCCGATGGCTTCGTCGGCGCTCTTGAGGCCGAAGCGCTTGGCGTAGCGTTCGTTCATCCACACGATATTGGCGTCACGGTCGACAATCACCGTGCCTTCGCTGGACTGCTCGATAATCTCGAACAGCGACTGGATGGCCAGGCCGCGAACCTGTTGGTAGTCCTTGAGGCTATCGGTGGTGTTCATATGGATGCCGTCAACGCAAATTGTGGGTGGGGCGCGATCCTGTGGGAGCGGGCTTGTGTGGGAGCGGGCTTGCTCGCGAATGCGGTGTGTCAGTCAGTGTATTCGGCACTGACACACCGCCTTCGCGAGCAAGCCCGCTCCCACAGGAGGACGTGTTTACACGGGGACATTCGCGGCGGCAAGCAGCTCCTGGGTATAGGGATGCTGCGGCGCATCAAACACCTGATGGCTCGCGCCAGCCTCCACCACCTTGCCGTCCTTGATCACGATCATGTCGTGGGCCATGGCCCGCACCACCGCCAGGTCATGGCTGATAAACAGGTAGGTCAGGCCGTATTTCTCCTGCAACTCCCGAAGCAGCGCCACCACTTGTTTTTGCACGGTCCGGTCCAGGGCCGAGGTGGGTTCGTCCAGCAGCATGAGCGCGGGCTTGAGCACCAAGGCGCGGGCGATGGCGATGCGTTGGCGCTGGCCACCGGAAAACTCGTGGGGGTAGCGGTGGCGGCTGTCGGGGTCGAGGCCCACGTCCTTGAGCACCTGGATTACCTGCGCATCGCGGTCGGCCAGGCTGCACGGCGCGTGCACTTCCAGGCCTTCGCTGATGATCTGCTCCACGGTCATGCGTGGGCTGAGGCTGCCGTAAGGGTCTTGGAACACCACCTGCATCTGCTTGCGCCATGGGCGCATTTGCTGATGGTTCAGTGGGTCGAGGGCCGCACCCTGGAAGCGGATGCTGCCGGTGGAGTCCAACAGCCGCAAAATCGCCTGACCCAGGGTGGACTTGCCCGAGCCGGACTCGCCGACAATCCCCAGGGTCTTGCCACGCTGCACGCTGAGGCTGATGCCATCCACTGCCTGTAAATAGGTCTTGCGTCGGAACAAGCCACCACCGAGGGGGAATTGCACGGTCAGGTTGTCCACCTGCAAAACGGTTTCGCGCTCATCGCTGCACAGCGCGTCGCCCGCCGGTTCCGCATCCAGCAGCAGACGGCTGTAAGGGTGCTGGGGCGCGTTGAACAGCGTTTGACAGTCGGCTTGCTCGACGATTTCGCCAGCGCGCATCACGCACACACGTTGGGCAATGCTGCGCACCAGGTTGAGGTCATGGCTGATCAGCAGCAGCGACATGCCCAGGCGTTGTTGCAGGGACTTGAGCAGCAGCAGGATCTTGCGCTGCACCGTTACATCCAGCGCGGTGGTGGGTTCGTCGGCGATCAGCAGCTCCGGCTCGCAGGCCAGGGCCATGGCGATCATCACGCGCTGGCGTTGCCCGCCGGAGAGTTGGTGGGGATAGGCCTTGAGGCGTTCCTGGGGTTTCTGGATACCTACCAGTTCCAGCAGTTCGAGGATGCGCGCCTGGGCCGCCTTGCCGCCCAGGCCTTTGTGCAGCAGCAGGGTTTCGCCGATCTGCTTTTCGATGCTATGCAGCGGGTTCAAGGAGGTCATCGGTTCCTGGAAGATCATTGCAATGCGGTTGCCCCGCAGTTTCTGCAACGTCGAGGCCGAGGCGCCCACCAGTTCCTGGCCACGGTAGCGGATGGAACCGGTGGTTTGCGTACCGGCCTCGGGCAGCAGTTGCAGGATCGAATGGGCCGTCACCGACTTGCCCGAGCCCGACTCGCCCACCAGTGCCAGGCATTCGCCGGGGCGCACGTCCAGGCTCATGTTGCGCACCACGGTCTGGCCGCTGAAGGCGACACTGAGGTCGCGGATTTCGATCAGGTTCATACGCAGTCACTCATGAGCGTGGGTCGAAGGCATCACGCAACGCCTCGCCGATAAAGACCAGCAGCGACAGGATCAGCGCCAAGGTGAAAAACGCCGTCAGGCCCAGCCACGGGGCTTGCAGGTTCTGCTTGCCCTGGGCGATCAATTCGCCGAGGGAGGCACTGCCCGCCGGCATACCGAAGCCGAGGAAGTCCAGGGCGCTCAAGGTGGAGATCGCGCCGGTCAAAATAAAGGGCAAATAGCTCAAGGTGGCGGTCATGGCATTGGGCAGGATATGCCGGCGGATGATCTTGCCATCGCCCAGGCCCAAGGCCCGCGCCGCCTTGACGTATTCCAGGTTGCGCCCGCGCAGGAATTCGGCGCGCACCACGTCCACCAGGGCCAGCCAGGAAAACAGCGCCATGATCCCCAGCAACCACCAGAAATTGGGCTCGACAAAACCCGACAAAATGATCAGCAGGTACAGCACCGGCAGCCCCGACCACACCTCCAGCACGCGCTGGCCGATCAAATCCACCCAGCCACCGTAGTAGCCCTGCAATGCCCCAGCCGCAATCCCAATGGCCGCGCTGATCGCCGTGAGCGCCAAGGCAAACAGGATCGACACCCGAGCGCCGAAGATCACCCGCGCCAACACGTCCCGCGACTGGTCGTCGGTGCCCAGCCAGTTCACCGCCGAGGGCGGGCTGGGGGCAGGGCGGGTCAGTTCGTAATTGGGCGTGTCGTCACTGAACGGGATCGGCGGGAACAGCATCCAGCCGCCGTCCTGCTTGATCAGTTTTTGCACGTAGTCACTGCGGTAATCCGCCTGGAACGGCAGCTGGCCGCCGAATGCTTGCTCGGTGTAGCGCTTGAATACCGGGAAATACAGCTCGTTCTTGAAGCTCAGCACCAACGGCTTGTCATTGGCGATCAACTCACCGCCCAACGTCAGGATAAATAGGCCGATAAACAGCCACAGCGACCACCAGCCACGCCGGTTCTTTTTGAAGCGCTCGAAACGTCGGCGTGCCACGGGAGACAGATTGAGCATCAGGCGTTCCTCGCGGCGAAGTCGATACGCGGGTCCACCAGGGTGTAGCAGAGGTCACCGATCAGTTTTATCAAGAGGCCGAACAACGTGAAGATAAACAGGGAGCCGAACACCACCGGGTAATCCCGGGACACGGCCGCTTCGTAGCTCATGCGGCCCAGGCCGTCGAGGGAGAAGATCACCTCGATCAGCAAGGAACCGGCGAAGAACACCGCGATAAACGCCTGGGGAATCCCGGAGATCACCAGCAGCATGGCGTTGCGGAACACATGGCCGTACAGCACCCGCCGTTCGCTCAGGCCTTTGGCGCGGGCGGTGACCACGTATTGGCGGGTGATTTCATTGAGGAACGAGTTCTTAGTGAGGATGGTCAAGGTGGCGAACCCGCCGATCACCAGCGACGTGACGGGCAGCACCAGGTGCCAGAAGTAATCGGCGATCTTGCCGACAGTGCTCAGCTCCTCGAAGTTTTCCGACACCAGCCCGCGCACCGGGAACCAGTTCAGCGAGGTGCCACCGGCGAACACCACGATCAGGAACATCGCAAACAGGAACGACGGCATCGCATAGCCGATGACGATGGCGGTGCTGCTCCACACATCAAAGCTGCTGCCATGGCGTACGGCTTTGCGGATGCCCAAGGGAATCGAGACGAGATAAGTAATCAACGTGGCCCACAGACCGAGGGAAATGGTCACGGGCATTTTTTCCAGGATCAGGTCGATCACCGTCTTGCCGCGAAAGAAGCTGTTGCCGAAATCCAGCTGGGCGTAGCTCTTGAGCATCAGCCACAGGCGTTCCGGGGCGGGCTTGTCGAAGCCGTATTGTTTTTCGATGTCCTTGATCAGCTTCGGGTCCAAGCCACGACTGGCGCGGGAGCCGCCGCTGACGCTGTCACCGGAGGAACCGCCGACAGCACCGCTGCCGCCGATGCCTTGCAGGTGGGCGATGGCTTGTTCTACCGGGCCGCCGGGGGCGGCCTGGACGATGACGAAGTTCACCAGCAGGATGATCACCAGCGTCGGGATGATCAGCAGCAGGCGCCGCACGATATAAGCAAACATCAGTGGCTCCCTGCGCGTTGTTTCATCTGTTCATTGGTCAGCGGCGTGGGGCTGATTTCCCACCAGGTTTCCAGCGCTTCATCATTCTTCGCCTCGATGGTCGGGCGGCCGAAGCGGTTCCACCACGCGGCGGAGGTGCCCGGCGGGTAGTAGTTGGGAATCCACAGGTAGTTCCATTGCAGCACCCGGTCCAAGGCGTGGGCATAGGTGAGCATCTGCGCCTGGGTGTCGGCCTTGACCAGCCCTTTGATCAGACTGTCTACGGCCGGGTCCTTGAGCACCATGTAGTTGTTGGCGCCGGGGTCGAAGGCGGCGGCTGAGCCGAAGTAGTTGTACAGCTCCATGCCGGGGGAGGTAGTGACCGGGAAGCCGGTGACGATCATGTCGTAGTCCCGTGCCATCACCCGATTGACGTACTGGGATGAGTCGATACGCCGGATGTTGAGGGTGATGCCGATCTGCGCGAGGTTGCGCTTGTAGGGCAGCAGCAGGCGCTCCATGCCGCTCTGGGCATTGAGGAAGGTGAACTCCAGGGGTTCGCCCTCGGCGTTGACCAGTTTGTCGCCTTTGGGCATCCAGCCGGCTTCTTCCAGCAGGCCCAGGGCTTGCAGTTGTTTGTCGCGGATCATGCCGCTGCCGTCGGTGACCGGGGCCTTGAACACCTGGGTGAACACCTCGTCGGGCACTTGGCCGCGCAACGGTTCAAGAATCGCCAGTTCTTCTTTGGTGGGCGGTTGGCTGGCGGCCAGCGGGCTATTGGAGAAGAAGCTCTGCTGGCGAATGTACATATTGCGCATCATCTGCCGGTTGGCCCACTCGAAGTCCCACAGCATCGCCAGGGCCTGGCGCACGCGGCGGTCCTTGAATATTGGCTTTTGCACGTTGAACACATAACCCTGTGCGGCTTGCGGCATTTCCTTGGCCAAGTGGGCGCGTTGCAGACGGCCATCGTCGAGGGCAGGGCCGTTGTAGCCGATGGAATAGCCCGTGGCAGAAAACTCACGGTTGAAGTCGTAGGCACCGCCGCGCAGTACCTGGCGCGCCACTTCGGTATCGCCGAAATACTCCAGGCTCAGGTGGTCGAAGTTGTACAGGCCCCGGCTGACGGGCAAATCCTTGCCCCACCAATCGCGGTCGCGGGTGAAGGTGATGGTGCTGCCGGAGTCGATCTTGCTGACCTTGTAGGGGCCGCTGCCCAGGGGCGCCTCGTAGCCGCCGCCGTTGGCGAAGTCGCGGGTTTTCCACCAGTGCTCGGGGAACACCGGCAGCGTGGCGATATCCAGGGGCAGGGTGCGGTTTTCATTGCTGGAAAAATCAAAGCGTACCTGGCGCTCGCCTTCGACTTCGACGTGTTTCACGTCGGCGAACAGGGTGCGAAAGCGCAGGCTGCCTTGGGTCATCAGCAGGTCGAAACTGTAGCGCACGTCTTCGGCGGTGATCGGCTTGCCATCGGCAAAACGTGCCTTGGGGTTGAGGAAGAAGCGCAGGGACAGGCCGTCATCGGCGCGCTCCATCTTCTCGGCGACCAGGCCGTAGACCGTGTAGGGCTCGTCCAGGGAGCGCTGGGCCAGGGGCGCATAAAGCCAGCCATCAACCTGGGACACGCCGATGCCTTTGTCGATATACGGCAACACATGGTCAAAGCGCCCGATCTCGATGGCCGAGCGCTTGAGGCTGCCACCTTTGGGGGCGTTGGGGTTGGCGTAGTCGAAATGGGTGAAGCCGGCGGGGTACTTGGCCGGTTCGCCGTACACGGTGAGGTACGGTTGAGGCGCCGCGATCACGGCGGTGCTGGCCAGCAGCAGGGCCAGGGTGGAGCTAAACAGGGTAGAAAAAGCCAGTCGCATTATCAGCCTTGAACGCCGCGTGTAAAAGAATAGGGATTTGTACGCTAACGGCATCAGCCTCGCCAGTCATCACATGCACAACGGCCCGCCAAAAGGCGGGCCGTTGTTTAAGGCATCAGCACAGACAGGATCAGTCCTGGCGGCTGGTGACTTCCAGCAGGTGATAGCCGAACTGGGTTTTTACCGGGCCTTGCACGGTGTTGACCGGGGCGCTGAATACGACGGTGTCGAATTCCTTGACCATCTGGCCTGGACCGAACGAACCCAGGTTGCCGCCGTCGCGGCTGGATGGGCAGCTGGAGTTGGCTTTGGCGATTTCTGCGAAATCAGCGCCGCCTTCGATTTGGGCCTTGAGTTCGTTGCACTTGTCTTCAGTGGAAACGAGGATGTGACGGGCGGTGGCTTTGGCCATGGGGAATAACTCCTTGAGTAAAAAGGGTGAGCCTACCGGATTCAGGCGCTTATTTCCTGGCAAAGTTCCCGTGGCCTTCAGGGCAAGGCGGGGCGTCATTTGGATCTAGGCCAGCACAATGTAGTCATTGTGCTGGATGATCGGCCGATGCAGGCCTTGCACCAAGTGAACGTAGCGGCCGTCCACCAGGTCGATGGGCAGGCAGTCGTCAACGTCCAGCACCGCATCGGTATGGGCCTGGGACCACTGGCGTAGCATCTGTTGCTTGCCCTTGTTTTTGGCCTCCTGCTTGTTGCGGGCAACCACCAGCACGTAGTGGTGCGCCTCGCCAAAGCTGTTGGTTTCATACCCGCCCAGGTTGATGAAATATAGGCGCTGCGCATCCGCTTGTGGGGCCAAGTGGCTGAGCTCGACCTTCCAGCCGTCCACACCGTCTACCGCCATCCACGCGTCGATATGCACGCCCCTGGGGCTGCCAAACCAGCCATCAAGCAATTGTGGGTAGGCGGCTAGCAAGGTATCGGCGGCGGCGAACACCACATCGTGCACTTCAATTTTCGCCCGTGGGTGCTTGCCCCCGAGCATGACAACAAACAGCATTGGCGAATCGTCCTGGCAAATTGGCAGGAAGCAACCATCCTTCGATTGAACCCTGCTGTCCAGCGAATGCCACACTCTTACACCGCGAACTCATCTGGAGGTTGTCATGCGTACCATTGATCTGGCGGGTGTTCCCGTCCCTGTTATCGGCCAGGGCACCTGGCGCATGGGCGAAAACCCCGACCAGCACCGCGCCGAAGTCGCGGCGTTGCAACTGGGGATCGACGAGGGCATGACCCTGATCGATACCGCTGAAATGTACGGCGAGGGCGGTGCCGAAACGGTGGTGGGCGAAGCCATTCGCGGCCGTCGCGACCAGGTGTTCCTGGTGAGCAAGGTCTACCCGCACAACGCCAGCCACAAGGGTGTGCCCCGTGCGTGCGACGCCAGCCTGCGGCGCCTGGGCACCGAGCATATCGACCTATACCTGTTGCACTGGCGCGGCCAATACCCCCTTGAAGAAACGGTCGACGCATTCGAGCGCCTGCGTGATGCCGGCAAGATCGGCCGCTGGGGCGTTTCCAATTTCGACGTAGCCGACCTGCAGGAGCTTGCTGCCCCGGCGTGTGCCACCAACCAGGTGCTCTACAACATCGAAGAGCGCGGTATCGAGTACGACCTGCTGCCCTGGTGGCAACAGCACCATTTGCCGTTGATGGCCTACTGCCCGATTGCCCAGGGTGGAGACTTGCTGTCCAGCCCGACGCTCAAGCAGATTGCCCGCCGTCATGAGGCCACGCCTGCCCAGGTTTCCCTGGCCTGGGTACTGCGCCAGGATGGGGTGATCGCCATTCCCAAGGCCGTCACACCCGAGCATATACGGCTCAATGCCGCTGCTGCCAAGTTGGTGCTGGATGAGCACGACCTGGATGCCATCGACCGTGTATTCGGTGCACCCCAGCGCAAACATCCGTTGGCAATGGTTTAGCCCGTGGGCAGGAGCGGCGCCGTCCATGACGCCGTTCCAGGCTTAATGCGGCTTAACCCGCCACCGGGTTACGCCAGTCGTCCGACCCGGAAGTGCCGGACACCTCGTGGGTCCACACGATCTTGCGGTAGGTGAAGTGCACATCCTCCAGATGGGTGAAGTGGGCGTTGTTCGGGTCCTGGCAACTGGGCATGCGTGACTGAATATCCACGATGGTCGCCCCCTCGAGTTCAATGGTGAAGTAGTGCTCCTGGGCGCCGACGGCCGAATGCCGGAACCACTCCAACCGACAGCTGACCTCTTCGCCGCTGGTCAATGCGCTGAACAGCAACGGTGAAGACTTATCGAAGACCTTGCTGATCATCAGTGGCTTATGGACCCGCTGGCCCGTGGGTTGGCCCGATTGCGGGTCACGGGGAATGATCACCTGATGCGCAAAGGCCTGGACGAGTATTTGGTCCTCATGGCCCTCCTGGTAAATGCTGCCTACCGAATCCTGGGTAAACGTGCCTGCCGTAATCAAACCCTGTTTGACACCGGTGACAGAGAGATACGCGGGTGTTGGCATAATTGGTTTCCTTGCCTGATTGAAGAGGTAGTTCCAACCGACAACAGCGTCGATGGGTTCATTGGCCCTAACAAAAAGCGTGCCTGAAACAGTGCAGGTCAATAGGGCTGCGGGGGAGGCGTTGTTATGCCGACATATTTGAAAGTTGAAAACATAATTTGAGCTGTTTTGCGTGTGATTTATTGCGCATACGTGTGCACTTAGTTGCTGGTTATAGGTGCGTTATGAATATCTGGATTATCTGCGCAGACCAAGGTTGGTAAAGGTTTTGAAGTGTGCAAGATGCTGCGCAGGCTTGGTTGTTGTGGGTTGTAGGAAAATCCTTAAGTGTCGACGTGATGCTTGCTGAATATTTTTTTCGTGGCTAAGGTTTGCAGGCTTCATGGCGAAACCTGTGAAATTAATAGGCCGTTCTAGATCGCAGCTTCAATGTGGTTAGTTGGTCTTTGCTGCCTTGAATAGTTCCGCGTGGTCCCGAATGGTTTATTCAGACAAGCTCTACGATTATTACCTTGAACTTGCAAGTCAGCCCTGCTCACCAACTAACTTTGCGGGCAGTGATATGCGCTTTTCGAGTGAGTATGAATTCGTGGAAAGCGAACTGGGCAAGGCGCATTCGATCCACGGTGCTGCCCAGCCGGATTGGCAAAAAATTATCGACACCAGTGAGCGTTTGTTGTGTCAGCACTCCAAGGACCTGCGCGTGGCGGTGTGGTTGACCTGGGCGTTGCATCAGCGCGAATCCTTTGCAGGGCTGCTGGCGGGGCTAGGGTTGCTATGCCGCCTCTGTGAGCATCACTGGTCGGTGGTCTACCCCGAAAAGCGCCGCACCCGTGGGGCTGCGTTTGATTGGTTGGTAATGCGCCTGGAGCCGTTATTTGCACACAGCCTATCGTTGCAGGAGCAGCGCCCTTTGTTCCAAGCGCTGCTTGATCATCTGGTGCGTCTCGATGCGTTGTGGGCCCAACAGCTGGGCGATGACGCGCCATTGCTGCTGCCGACCCGGCGACAACTGGCCCAGCGATTGGAGCATGTGCCACCTGAAGCCCCACCAGCCGTGGCCGTGATTGCCCAGGTCAAGCAAGCGACGGCCCAGTTAATCAAGCCCGAAACGGTGTTGAGCAACGAAAAGGATGCGCAGAAGTTGCTGCGTGCGTTGCAGGAGCAAGCCCGTCCCCTGTCGGTCTGGTGGTTGCGCCAGAGCGCCACCGACCTGCGTGCCTTGCGCCTTAATCGGACGCTGGCATGGCTGGCCCTGGTTAACTATCCGCACGCCGATGGTGAGCGGGTCACGACCTTGCGTGCTCCGGCCCCCGAAAAGCTCAAGCATTGCCGGGAGCGCTTCGCCCAAGGTCATTACGCCGACCTGATCCTGGAACTCGAAGCCAGCCTCACGGGCGCGATGTTCTGGTTCGACGGGCTCCACATGGTCTGGCGGTGCCTGCAAGCCTTGCATGCCGACCAGGCCATGACCGAGTTGGAAGTGACGTTCGCTTTGTTGCTGCAACGTTTTCCCAACCTGCCGCAGTTTCGCTTCCTCGACGGTACCGTGTTTGCCGACGACGCCACGCTTGATTGGATCGCGCAGCAGGTGACTCCCCATTTGCAGGCACCCGAGGCAAACCCTTTAGTAATCGATACGAATGCTGCGCCCTGGGAAATCGCGTTTTCGGACGCGGCATCCAGGCTGCACAGAGATGGGCTAAAGGCAGCGGTGCAAATACTCAAGCAAGGCATGTGCGCCGCCCAAGGCGAGCGTGCGCGTTTTCATTGGCGGCTGGCCCAGGCGCGCCTGTGTGTGCAGGCGGGGAAGCACGAGTTGGCGAAGGTCCAGCTTGAACACCTTGATGCCCAATTACACCGCGCAGGCCTGGAGCGCTGGGAACCGGAACTGGGGCTGCAAGTGATACAGCTTTTGCATCGCTGCTACGACCTATTACCACAAAGTCACGTTGTGCGTGAGCGCAAGGAAGACACCCATCGCAGGCTCTGCATTTTCGATCTCGAGGCAGTACTTGAATAGGCTTTCCAGCCACTAAAAAAGGAGAAACACCATGGCCAAAGAAGGTTCGGTAGCACCCAAGGAGCGCGTCAATATTACGTTCAAGCCTGCTATTGGCGGTGCGCAGGAAGAGGTCGAGTTGCCGTTGAAACTGCTGGTGCTGGGGGATTTCACCCTGCGCGAGGAACCGCGCAAGCTCGAAGATCGCAAGCCGATTGCAATCAACCAGAACACCTTCGACGAGGTACTGGCCAAGCAGGCGTTGAGCTTGACGCTAAGTGTGCCCAATCGCCTTCAAGAGAGCGCTGGCATCGATGAGTTGGGGATCCAGGTGCGCATCAACTCGATGAAGGACTTTAACCCGGCCAGCCTGGTGGAGCAGGTTCCCGAGTTGCACAAGCTAATGGCATTGCGCGAGGCGCTGATGGCGCTCAAGGGGCCGCTGGGTAACACCCCAAGTTTTCGCAAGGCCATCGAGCAAGCCTTGGCCGATGACGGATCCCGCGCCCGAGTCTTGGCCGAGTTGGGCCTGAGCGACCAAACCGCCTGACATTTTTCAGTAAAAGGACACTGACGCCATGAGCACCCACCAACACCCGATAACGGCACCCACTGCGGGCGATTACAGCATCCTCGACAACATTGTCGCCCAGACACTGCTGAGTGCCGACGACGAGGCCTACGACATTGCCAAGCGCGGCGTCTGCGCGTTCATCGAGGAATTAATCAAGCCTCACAACAGCGGGGAGCCTGTCAAGAAACACCTGGTGGATCGGATGATCGCCGAGATTGATGCCAAGCTTAGCCAACAGATGGATGAGATCCTGCATCACCCGGATTTCCAGGCGCTGGAAGCCTCATGGAGAGGGTTGCAGTTGCTGGTCGATCGCACCAACTTCCGCGAAAACATCAAGATCGAACTGCTGAATGTCTCCCGGCAAGATTTGTTAGACGACTTTGAAGACTCGCCGCAGGTGACTCAGTCGGGGCTGTACAAGCACATCTATAGCGCTGAGTACGGCCAGTTTGGTGGCCAACCCGTAGGCGCGATCATCGCCAACTATTTCCTCTCGCCCAGCGCACCGGATGTGAAGCTGATGCAGTACGCATCCAGTGTCGCATGCATGGCCCACGCGCCCTTTATCGCGGCTGCAGGGCCGGGTTTCTTCGGGTTGGAAAGCTTCACCGGACTGCCCGATCTCAAAGACCTCAAGGACCACTTCGAAGGCCCGCAGTTTGCCAAGTGGCAAAGCTTTCGCCAGAGCGAAGATGCCCGCTACATCGGGCTGACCGTGCCACGCTTTCTGCTGCGCACGCCTTACGACCCCCTTGAGTGTCCGGTCAAGACCTTCGCCTACCAGGAAAACGTGGTGAGCAGCCACGAACACTACCTGTGGGGCAATACCGCCTATGCCTTCGCTACCCGCCTGACAGACAGCTTCGCGCGGTTTCGCTGGTGCCCGAACATCATCGGCCCGCAAAGCGGGGGGGCTGTAGAAGACTTGCCGCTGCATCATTTCCACAGCATGGGCGAAATCGAAACCAAGATCCCCACCGAGGTGTTGGTGTCCGACCGTCGAGAGTACGAACTGGCGCAAGAAGGCTTTATCGCCTTGACCATGCGTAAGGGCAGTGACAATGCAGCGTTCTTTTCGGCCAGCTCCGTGCAAAAACCGAAACATTTCGGTATCAGTGCCGAGGGCAAGGAAGCCGAATTGAACTACCGACTGGGCACCCAATTGCCCTACATGATGGTGGTCAACCGCCTGGCCCATTACCTCAAGGTGTTGCAGCGCGAGCAATTAGGTTCGTGGAAGGAGCGCACTGACCTTGAGCTGGAGCTGAACAAGTGGATTCGCCAGTACGTCGCCGACCAGGAAAACCCCAGTGCCGAGGTGCGTGGCCGGCGTCCGTTGCGGGCAGCCCGAATCGTTGTCAGTGATGTGGAGGGCGAACCTGGTTGGTACCGCGTCAACCTGAGCGTGCGCCCGCACTTCAAATACATGGGGGCGGACTTCACCCTGTCCCTGGTTGGCAAGCTCGACAAAGAATGAGCAAAGGCCAGGGGATGTCCCACCATTCGAGCCTGTTTGAGCGCCTTGAGCGCCCGTCAGCCCCTTCAGCCGGCGCGGTGGCATCCGTTGCCGCGCACCTGGGGAAGATGCTCAGTATCCGTGCAGGCAGTGTACAAACACTGCCGGACTACGGTTTACCTGACCTCAATGACATGAGCCAGAGCCTGCATGAGTCGTTAAGCCAATCGCGCCTGCTGATCGAACGCTTCATTCGGGCCTATGAACCGCGCTTGAGGCATGTTCGGGTGAGAGCATTGCCCCGTGATCACGACCCCTTGGCCTTGGCATTTACCATAGAGGCCATATTGACGGTCGACGGCGTCACCCAGCCCGTGTCTTTCACTGCAAGGCTGCGTGATGCCGCGCGTGTCGAGGTCTTGCCTGATGTCGTTTAACCGGTATTACCACAGTGAACTCAGTGCGCTGCGGCAACTGGGGCGGCGTTTTTCCGAGCGCAATCCTGCACTGGCCCCCTTTCTGGCGGAGCCCGGCCAGGACCCAGATGTCGAGCGGCTGCTGGAGGGCTTTGCGTTCCTCACCGGTCGCCTGCGACAGAAGCTGGATGACGAGTTGCCGGAGTTGACCCATTCCCTGATGCATTTGTTGTGGCCCCACTACATGCGTCCGACGCCGGCGTTCAGCATGTTGCAGTTCGACCCGCTGAAAACGATGGGGCCTGGCGTGATGGTGGCGCGTGATACCCCTGTCGAAAGCGCCGTGGTCAATGATGAACGATGTCGCTTCCGGACCTGCTACGCCACCCAGGTCCTGCCACTGCACTTGAGCGCCCTGGAGTACAACAACCAAGGACCGCGCAGCGTCTTGAGCCTGCGCCTGGAACGAAGTGGCGCCGGGCGTTTCAGCGAATGTGTGTTTGACCGGTTACGGCTGCATCTGGCGGGCGACTCTTACGTGAGCCAAGGGTTATACCTGAGCCTACTGCGTCATGTTGAGGGTATCGAGCTACTTCCGTTCGGCCAGGGTGGCCTGCCGTTGATTGGCGGCGACGGCCAGCCGCTGTCGTTTCGACTGGCTGCCGACCAGGTCGAAGCGGTGGGGTTTGGAGAGGACCAGGCGCTGGTTCCTTATCCACTGAATAGCTTTAGTGGCTATCGGTATCTGCAGGAGTACTTCGCTTTTCCTGAGAAGTACTTGTTTGTCGATGTAAGGGGGCTGGATGCCGTGCATACACTGCCTGGCGAAGTGCTTGAGCAAGTGCATGGCTTGACCCTGCGCTTTGCGTTACGCACCCAGGGGCATGAGCCTGCACGTGTCACCCTGGATAACGTAAAGCTGTATTGCACCCCGATTGTCAACCTGTTCAAGCACGATGCGGTGCCGATCCGCCTGGACGGCAAGCAGGACGAATACCTGCTGATACCGGGGGAATATGCCCGTGGGCATGCCAGTGTGTTTTCCGTGGACAGCGTGACGGGTTGGCGGCCCGGTGGGCTAGGCTATCGTGCGTACGTGCCGTTCGAATCCTTTGAGCATGACGGCGACACCCACCTTTCGGTAGCCCCTCCCAGCTACAGCCTTCGCCAGCGTTTGTCGGCGCAGCAGGATCAACTCGACACCTGGCTGGGCTTTGGCGACTGCCAGGGGCATGAGCAGGAAACGCTGTCGATCGAGCTGACCTGTACCAATCACAACCTGCCCCGGCATTTACCGGTAGGGGCGATCAACCAGCCTTGCGAACAGACACCGCAAGGGCTGTCGTTTCGCAATATCAGCACACCGACGGCGAGTTTCGCACCGCCCCTGGACCAGGAATTTATCTGGCGGCTGATCAGCAACATGTCGCTCAACTACCTGTCGCTGACCGACATCCACGCCTTGAAAGTAATCCTCGAAACCTACGACCTGCCGCGCTTTCACGACCGGCAGGCGCAAAAGGTCAGCCGCCGACGCCTGGATGCATTGCGCGCCATCAACCATGTGGCGGCTGACCGGTTGCACCTTGGGCTGCCGTTTCGAGGTGTGCGCGTTGACCTGAGCGTCGATGGCCAAGGCTTTCTTGGCCAGGGCGAGGTGTTTGTGTTCGCGTCGGTGCTCAACGAGTTTTTTGCGCTGTACGCCAGCCTCAATACTTACCACGAACTACGAGTCATCAGCACACAAGGAGACGTGTACCTATGGCCACCCAGGATGGGCAAGCAGCCCCTGCTTTGACCGAATTATCCCGGATCATTCGCCAATACTCGCTGTTTCAAGCGGTGTTGCAGGTGATCCGGCAATTGCGCGAGGCCCACCCTTTGCTGGATGAGGACGCGTTGTATGACCTGTTGGAGTTCCAGGCCAACCCAGGCCTTGGTTTTCCCGGGCACGATATTGATCAGGTGGAGTTTTTTATCGAACACGAGCAATTACGCGCGCGCCTTCGCATCAACGTGTTGGGCCTTTGCGGCTCGGGCTCTCCCTTACCAGCGTTTTATGGCGAACAGGCACTGGCCGACGGTGCACGAGGGAATCCGACGCGGGAGTTCCTGGACCTGTTTCACCATCGTTTGCAACGGCTGATGCTGCCCATATGGCGCAAATATCGCTATCAAGCGTGCTTTCGCGCCGCAGCCAGCGATGCGTTCTCCGGGCAGATGTTTGCCCTGATCGGGTTGGGCAGCCCGCACTTGCGCAACGCGGCGCATCTGGACTGCAAACGCCTGCTGCCCTACCTGGGGCTGTTGAGCCTGCGGGCGCATTCGGCCGCGCTGATCGAGACGGTGCTGCGTTACTACTTCAAGCACGCCTGCCTGTTTATCGAGCAGTGTGTTGAGCGCTCGGTGGTGATCGCCCTCGCGCAGCGTAATCGAATGGGCAGTGCGAACAGCCGGCTGGGCCATGACCAGGTGTTGGGCCACCGGGTCCCTGACCGCAGCGGTAAGTTTCGGGTGCATGTGCAGCGCTTGGACTGGGGGCGATTCCACGATTTTCTGCCCACGGGTAAGGACTTCCAGGCGCTTTGCTCGTTGGTGCGGCTCACCGCGCGCGACCCGCTGGAATATGACGTGCGCCTGATGCTGGACAAGGACGAGATCCAGCCTTTTTCCGTGGGTGAGTCCAACACCTGTCGCCTGGGCTGGACGAGTTGGCTGGTGCATGAATGCGCCGACGTTGTGGTGATTGTGGCCAGCAATGCTCAATAGGGACGAATGAATATGATGAATGTGGACTTGCAACAACTGGTACAGACCCTGACTCCCCAGGCTCGCCGGGACCTTGAACGCTCGGCCGAGCGTTGCGTACTGCGCAACGGCACGCAGGTGTTGGTGGAAGACCTGCTGCTGGCCCTGTTGGAGCATCACGATGGCCTCCTGGCAAGGGCGTTGGCCGATGCCGGTATTCAGGCCAGTGATTTGCAGGCAGTGCTGCAACCCAAAAGTGAAGCGAGCGCGTCACGTAACCCCGTGTTTGCCCAAGCCTTGGTGCAATGGCTGCAACAGGCATTGATGGTCGCTCGCCTGGAACTGCGCCAAACCGAGGTGGATCACGGCGCTTTGTTACTGGCCTTGCTCAACCACCCGCAGCAGCAGCAGGCTGGCAGTGGCTACCAGGTGTTATTGAGCCGCCTGGATACGCGCCGTGTACGCGACTTTGTATTGAGCCAAGCCTGCGCAAATGTTCATGCGCCCACGGCCGAGTCGTTGTTGGAGCGCTTTACCCGTGACCTGACACGGCAAGCCTATGAAGGGCAGATCGACCCGGTGCTGTGTCGCGATGCCGAGATCCGCCAGTTGGTCGACATCCTTGTGCGGCGGCGCAAGAACAACCCGATTCTTGTCGGTGACGCGGGTGTGGGCAAGACAGCCGTTGTCGAAGGCCTTGCCTTGTGTATTGCTCGTTCGCAGGTGCCGGAACCGCTTAAGGATGTTCGGCTGTTGAGCCTGGACATGGGCTTGCTTCAAGCCGGCGCCAGTATCAAGGGAGAGTTCGAGCGTCGGCTCAAGGGTGTGATCGATGAAGTCGGCGCTTCGGCCAAGCCGGTGATCCTGTTTGTCGACGAGGCGCACACCCTGGTGGGGGCAGGGGGACAGGCAGGAGGGGCCGATGCGGCCAACTTGCTCAAACCGGCGCTGGCCCGTGGTGAGCTGCGGACCATCGCGGCGACGACCTGGTCGGAATACAAGCAGTATTTCGAGAAAGACCCGGCACTGGCGCGGCGTTTCCAGCCGGTGCGGGTTGCAGAGCCCAGCGTTGAGCAAGCGGTGACGATCTTACGGGGCCTGGTGCCGGTGTATGAAGCCAACCATGGTGTGTATGTGCGTGACGATGCGGTGGTCGCGGCGGCGCGTATGAGCGCGCGCTACCTGGCAGGAAGACAGTTACCTGACAAGGCCGTCGATGTATTGGACACCGCTTGCGCGCGCGTGCAGATCAGCCGCGTGACTGCGCCGCTGACGTTGCAGGCACTCTATGCAGAAGAGGCCGAAGGTGTGCGACAACGTCAGGCGTTGAGCCGTGACAGGGACGCCGGGCTGGCGGTGGATGCGCAGGTCATGCAGAGGCTGAACCTGCGCTTGGAGGCTATCGAGTGCGAGCGCCGGCAGCTGGAAGACGCCTGGCTTGAACAGCAAGCGCTGGCGGACCAAGTGCTTGGCGTACGCAGGCAATTAGACGAAGCCCGTCTTGCGGGGCAAGGCGTCGATGCCCTGGAGCGGCGCCTGGTGGAACATCGGGAGAAACTCCTCGCGCTACAGAGCGAACAGCCACTGGCCAGCTTCGAGGTGTGCCCGCGTTTGGTTGCACAGGTGATCAGCGCCTGGACCGGTATCCCCGTTGAACAACTGGCCCACGAACACAGTGAATGGGTGGTCGGTTTTGCGGACGCATTGCGCTTGCGCATCCTTGGCCAGGAACCGGCCGTGCAGGCGCTGGACCGCAACCAGCGAATCGTTGCTGCCGGGCTCAACAAGGCCGAAGCGCCGGTAGGGGTGTTCCTGCTGGTGGGGCCAAGTGGTGTGGGCAAGACCGAAACCGCGTTGGCCCTGGGCGACCTTCTGTATGGCGGCGAGCGTTTCGTCATCACTCTCAACATGTCGGAGTTCCAGGAAAAACATTCGCTGTCCCGGCTGATTGGCGCACCACCGGGGTATGTCGGCTATGGCGAGGGCGGGGCGCTCACGGAGGCCGTGCGTCGGCGTCCGTATTCGGTGGTGTTGCTAGATGAGGTCGAGAAGGCCGACCCGGAGGTGTTGAACCTGTTTTACCAGATATTCGACAAGGGCCTGGCCAATGATGGCGAAGGTCGTGAAATCGATTTTCGCAACACACTGATCCTGATGACTTCCAACCTGGGCAGCCAATGCATCACCGACTTATGCCTTGGCGACCAGCGCCCGGATACCCACGTGTTGGAGGAGGCGATTCGCCCTTTGCTGCGCGACCACTTCAAACCGGCGTTGTTGGCGCGAATGCGCGTGGTGCCTTATTACCCGGTCACAGGGCCCGTGATGCATGACCTGGTCAGGCTGAAACTTGAGCGTCTTGGCCAGCGCCTGCTACTGCGTAAATTGGCCTTTAGCTATGCGCCGGCGCTGGTCACGCAAATGGCCGAGCGCTGTGCCCATGGCGACAGTGGCGCACGCTACATCGATCAATGGATCGACACGTGCCTGTTGCCCCAGGTGGTCGACCGTCGGCTGGCAGCCATGGCGGTCGGAGAGCGCCTGGCGCGAGTACATGCCAGTCTTGATACCGATGGGCAGCCGGTCTGCGAGTACAGCCAATGACTGATCATCGGTTTACCCATTTACCCAACCCGCTGGTTTACGCCGACACCTTGGTAGGCTGGTTCGCTCGCCTGGGCATCGAAGCTGACGAGGCTACCTTGGCGGGCCTGTGCGCAACGGCGGCGGCGGAACTGAGTCAGTGCGAACTTGGCCAGTTGTATTGGCGCGACGAGACGACCGGCCGACTTGACTTGATCGCTCAACATCTAACTGGGGCGCCGCTTTCGGGAGGCGACTTTCAACACGAACAGTTGCTGCACTATGTGCTTGCGCAAAACTGCGCCTTGAGCCTGGATGATCTAGCGGGCAGCGTCTACGAGAGCGAATTCTTGCCCGCGGCGCAGGCACCTTGGCGTGCGTTGTCGTGCGTGCCACTGCTTGACCGGCACAAGACCGTCGCCGGTCTGTTGCTCTGCGCCAGCCAGCGCTCCAAACCCTTGGAGGATTACCTTCCTTCATTGAGGCAACTAGGTAGCTTCGCCTTGCATCAACTCTCGCTATGGCGGCGTATGCGTCCAGGCCTTGCGCCGAGCCCCAACGAGCCTGTGAGCCCAGCAGCGTTTGGGTTGATCGGCAACAGCACGGCGATGGAGCAAACCTGCCGGCTGATCGGTAAGGTGCTGAATACGACCTATACCGTGCTGCTGCGTGGCGAAACCGGCACCGGCAAGGAAGTGGTGGCGCGTGCCATCCATTCTGCCGGGCCACGCCGTGACGAGGCGTTCGTGGTGCAAAACTGCGCGGCCTTTCCGGAAGGGCTGCTTGAAAGCGAACTGTTCGGCTACCGCAAAGGTGCGTTCACCGGCGCCGAACGTCATCACACCGGGTTGTTCGATGCGGCACACGGCGGCACCTTGCTGCTGGATGAAATCGGCGATATGCCGCTGGCGCTCCAGGCCAAACTCCTGCGCGTACTGCAGGAAGGTGAGGTGCGCCCGTTGGGAGCGAGCACGGCCCATAAGGTCGACGTGCGCATCATCGCCGCGACCCACCGCGACCTGGACGCCATGGTCGCCCAAGGTACCTTTCGCGAAGATCTTTTTTACCGCTTGGCGCAGTTCCCCATTGAATTGCCCGCATTGCGCGAGCGCGAAGGCGACGTGTGGCCGTTGGCGCGCAACTTCGCACACGCGGCCTGCGCTGCGCTTGGCCGTGCGCCCGTGGAATGGTCCAACGATGCTCTTGATCAGCTCTCCAGCCATGGGTTTCCTGGCAATGTCCGCGAACTTAAGTGCCTGGTGGAGCGTGCGGTGCTGCTCTGCGACGACGGGGTGATTCTGCCCGCGCACCTGTCCTTGCCATCGACACCCTCCACGGCAAGCGTTGAGACAACGCTGCGCCAGCGCATGGAGCGGGTCGAGCGGGCGTTCCTGATCGACTGCCTGCACAAGAACCGCGGTAATCGAACCCGTACCGCACGCGAACTGGGCGTTGCACGTCGCACGCTGCTCTACCGCCTTGCGCGCTTGAAGATCCCGACGGCGACTGCCGAGGGGCGTGTTGATTGACCCACCTGTGGATACCTTACTTTTTTGGGAGATACCTGATGTTTTCTCGTCCCTGGCAAGCCGTAGTGCTCGTGTTGTGTTTGCTGAGTGGTTGTAACGCCAATTACGTCTTTGATGACGCCGACTACCGTCCGCTGGGTGATCCCCAGGCCGCACGTCGCGGCCACTGAACAGGAGGGTCTTGCCATGCAATTAGTGTTTGAGATCTGTACTGACGGCAGCGGTGAGCCGCCGGCCCATAAGGTGTTTGACGGAGCTGGAGGTGTCATTGGTCGAAGTGCGACCTGTGACTGGATCATTGTCGATCCCCTTCGTTTGGTGTCCAGCCACCATGGCTTGGTCAGTTACCGCGATGGCCAATACTTCTTGACTGATATCAGCAGCAATGGGATCGGTGTGGCGGGCAGCCCTGAGCGCTTGCGCAGGGGGCAGGCGCGGCCAATCAGCGAGGGCGACGTTTATCAACTGGGGTCGGTGGAGGTTCGTGCCCGGCTCAAGGGGAATGTCCGGTATGCGTTTGGCCATGACGCGATGATTCCCGAAGATGTCTTTCTGGGGCTGGCCTCCCTGGATACGGTGGGTCTTGCACAGCGACGAAGCGAGTCATCCGTAGAACTGGATGCCCTGGATACTGCATCGCCCACACCTGACCCGCCGATAGGTCACGGGGCTGTCGAAGGTGATCACCTGGTCTTGCCGCGATGGGCTGAGCCGACGACGGCGCTGCCCGTCACGGCTGCACCGGTAACCCCCAACGGTTTCTGGCAGCAGTTCGGTGCGGCGTTGGGCATGTCCGTGGATGCCCTCGACAGCCAGGCCCGCGAAACCTTGGCGATCAAGGTCGCGGGGCTTTTCAGGCAAACCACTGAAGGCTTGCAACAGAGCCTTCGCATCCGCGACGAGCTGAACAATGAGTTGAACCTTGCGTGGACCCGCCCAACGCCCAGGCACCAAACACCCTTTGCAGAAGGCGCTGATATCCAAGCGACGATGGTGGCGCTATTGGGCGCCAGCGAACCAGGGCGGTTGTCTGCCGAACTGGCGGTGGCCGACGCCTGCCGGGAAATACAGGTCCATCAACTGGCCCTGGTCGCCGCCTGCCGGGTTGCGGTGCGCAGCGCGCTGGCAGCGTTCGCGCCCGGCCATCTGCTGCTGTGTTTTGAGCGCGAGGGCAAGCCGCCCAGGTTCTGCACCGACGGCGCCCATTGGCGGGCCTATCAGCGTCATTACCAACGCCAGGTTGATGAGGACAGCTTGGCCAGGCAGCTATTTCGCCATGACTTTTCTGATGCCTACGCGCAGCAGCTACGACTCGTTAACACCTTGCATGCGGCCTACCAAGGATGATCTTCATGTATCGAATCACCGTTGTATCAATGTTGCTATCACTGGGTCTGTTGGCCGGTTGCAGCAGCGTTTCACCTTTCTCGACGCTGACCAAGCTCGACCTGACGTTGACCGCCAGCGACGAGGTCAACCCCGACCAGAACGGTCGCCCGTCCCCAGTGGTGGTGCAGTTGCTTGAGTTGAGGCACCCCGTGGCTTTTGAAAATGCTGACTTCTTCAGCCTGTACGGCCGGGCTGAGCAAACGCTGCCCAAGGACTGGGTCGCTGGCGAAGAGCTGGAACTGCGTCCGGGTGAACAGGTCGTGCTAAAGCTCAGTGTCGGATCGCACAGCCGCTATGTCGGCGTGCTCGCGGCCTATCGCGACTTGCCCCATGTGCAATGGCGAACGGTGTTGCCTGTGGCCCATCGGCAATTGGCACGGGCCGAACTGGTGCTGGACCACAGTGGTATTCGGCATGAGGGTTCCCACGCCCTCGCGATGGAGGACGCCGATGCACGCCCTTAAAGTCATGTGGCAGGAAGGTATGTTGCTACGCCCCCAGCACTTGCAGCAAAACGATCGTCATTACCAGCAGCAACTCAACCATACCCGCCTGATGGGCAGTGACGCTTGGGGGTTCCTACGCCTGGATGTCGATCTGCAGTACCTCAACCTGGGCAAAGTCGTGGTCAACCAGGCCAGCGGTGTATTGCCCGACGGTACGTTGTTCGAGTTGAGCGGCGCGATGGAGCCGTTGGTGTTGCAGGTGCCAGCCAACGCGGGCCGGCAAGCGGTGTACCTGGCGTTGCCGCTGGCCACCGATCATCAGGTCGAAACCCGCAGGCAAGAGCAAGGTGAGGTATTGGCGCGCTACGTCGCCTATGAAACGCAGGTCGGCGACTCCAACGCGGGCACTGACTCGCGCTGCGAGATCAATTGCGCACGCCCGGATTTGCGCCTGTTGCTGGGGGAGCATAGCCAAGACGCGCTATACGTGAAATTGCAGGTCGCGCAAATCCTGGACTCGACAAGCGAGGGCGGCGTCAGGCTGGATCCTGACTATATCCCCACCTTCATTTACCTGCAGGGTTCAGGCTATGTGTCGTCGTGCATCAAGGAGGTGATCAGCCTACTGGCTTCCAGGGGTGATGCAATCGCTGCGCGTATCGAGGGCGGTAGCGCGTCGGCAGGCGCGCAAGTCGGTGATTTTCTGATGCTGCAACTGATCAATCGTACCGAGTTGGTCCTGCGTCACTACCTGGGTCAGCCCCATGTTCGCCCTGAAGCGGTGTTCCGAGCGTTACTGTCGATCTTCGGCGAATTGTCCACATTTGCCATCGATAGCAAACGCGCGCAGTTGGATGTGCATTACCAGCACCATGACCAGGGCACCAGCTTTCGCGGGCTGATGGACGGGTTACGTACGATGTTGTCGAGAGTGCTTGAGCAGCACGCCATCGAGCTGGCCTTGCAGCCGCGCCAGTATGGGGTGTTGGTCTGTCCGGTCAGCGATCTCAAGTTGCTCGGCAGCGCAACGTTCATTCTGGCCGCCACCGCCCAGTGCGACTCGGAGGAGCTGCGCCATCGTCTGCCGGCGCACCTCAAGATCGGCCCGGTAGAGCGCATTCGCGAACTGGTCAACTTGCAGCTGGCAGGCATCAAGATCAAGCCACTTGCGGTAGCGCCGCGGCAGATCCCGTTCCATGCCGGCAAGACCTACTTCATGCTCGAACTCAGTGCCCGTGACATCACTCAGCTGGAGCAGTCGGGCGGTTTCGCTTTCCATGCCAGTGGTGAATTTGCCGAGCTGGAGCTCAACTTCTGGGCCATCAGGAACTGAACGCCATGACCATCGACAGCGAATACCCACAGGACGAAAAAACCGTACTGCTCGACCATGAGGGGCATCACCCGGCCCAGGGGGCAGTGACGGACTTCCCATCGGCGCCACGCTTTGAGCAACTGGAAGACCGGATGATCTACACCGCGCGCTTGCAGGGCGCGATGAGCTTCGCTATCGGCCCCAACATTCTGGTGGACGCTGCCTGGGAGCTGTTGGTACAGGTGGTCCAGCTCAAGACGTGTGCCGGCCGTGAAACCCTACAGGCCCTCAATGACCGCTTGTTGTTGGCGGTGACCTCGTTTGAAACCCATGCCCTGCACCTTGGGGCAGACAACAGCCAGGTCATGTCGGCGCGCTACGTGTTGTGCAGTGTCATTGATGAAGCCGTGACCACGACAACATGGGGGAGTCGCAGCGAATGGTCAAAGACAAGCCTGTTGAGTCGCTTTCACAATGAAACGTTTGGTGGTGAAAAGTTCTTCCAGTTACTGGAGCGCTTGTCCCGCGAGCCCTTGAAGCACGTGGCGATGCTGGAGTTGTTGTACCTGTGCCTGTCGGTGGGGTTCGAAGGTAAATACCGGGTCATGGCGCGCGGGGCGGCGCAGCTTGAGACAGTGCGCGATGCCTTGTATCGCCAGATCAGGCATGTGCGAGGGGATCGCCCATCGAAGGCCGCGCCACCCGGCAGCGAGCCGCTCAGCCAGCCACGGTTACGGGTGGTTTCCACTGCCTGGATCAGCCTTCTTGGGTTGGCCTGTCTGTTGACGGTTTATTCGGGGTTTGCCTGGGTGTTGGGTAACGAGCGAGAAACTGCGCTGCAACCTTTTCAATCCATGGCGCCGGATCAGAGTCGGCCGTCCTTGTAATGCTGGGAGCAATGAATGAATGCATTCTTCAAGAGCGCGGGCGCGCTGCTGCGCAAAGTTTGGTTTTGGAGCCTTTTACTGGTGTTGGCCAGCGCATTGTTCGTGTGGTTTTTCGGCCCATTGCTGGCGGTGGATGACCATCGGTTCTGGCAGGGTTCGACGGCGCGCTTGTTGACCATCAGCGGTCTGTTTCTGCTATGGGGGCTGGCGATGGTGATGGTGAGTGGGCGCAGAGCCACGCGCCTCAGCCAACCGGAGCACCAGACGCGCCAGCAACGCCTGGGGTTGGTTGAGGATGAGCGCAGGCAGTTGCGAGGGCGCTTCAAGGAAGCACTGCAGGCGCTGAAAACGACCCGCCGCTACGGTGAGCGCGGCGAGCGCTGGCGCAACGAATTGCCTTGGTACCTGGTGATCGGCCAACCGGGCAGTGGCAAGACCCAGTTGCTAGCTGCCGGCGGTTTGCCGTTTGCACTGGACCGAAGCGACGCCTTGGCGGCTGGCGCCACGGGCTACTGCGACTGGTATTTCGCAGACGAGGCAGTGGTGGTGGAAACGGCCGGGCGCTATCTGGAACAGCCTGACACGGCGGTGGACGCGGCGGGTTGGTCGACATTGCTGGGCTTGCTCAAGTCGCGCCGTCGAGCCCGTCCGTTGAACGGCGTGGTCGTGACGTTATCGGTGGATACACTGGTGAGCTGCAACGAACATGACCTGGATCTGCATGCGCGTCACGTTCATAACCGCTTACAGGACATCCAGCAAACTCTGCATGTGGACGTGCCGGTCTACCTGGTACTGACCCAGGCTGATCGGCTGGCGGGGTTTGCCGAGTTCTTCGATGGCTCCCAGGGCGACAGTGCCGAAGCGGTGCTGGGTGAATGCTTGGCGGTGGTCAAGGCGGGGACCGAAATCACCCAAGTGCGCCAAGCGTTCGAGACGCTGCTGCAACGCCTGGGCACAGAGCTGATCCAGCGTCTGCATCAGGAGCGCAGCGTCGACCGGCGCGGACAGATGCTGGACTTTCCCCGGCAGGCTGCGCACCTGGGTGAACGGTTGTGTCTGTTTGTCGGGACCGCATTCTCGGCCCATCGTTATCAGCGAATCAACGGTTTGCGTGGGTTCTATTTAACGGGGACGGGGGTAAGTGACAAGCGTGCGCACTTTGCCCACGGCCTGTTTCACCGGGTGATCTTCGCCGAGGCCGATCTTGCCGGGCTGCATACTCCAGAGCGCCAGCGTATTCAGCGTCGTCAGCGCTTGTCGCTGGTGGCTGCGCTGGCAGTCATCGGTGCGCTGGTGACATTGTGGGGGCACAGTTATGGAGTCAACCATCAGCGGTTGGCGCAACTGGCTGAATTGGCCAAGCCCCGACCGCTCGCCCAGCGCGGCACGGATGAGGTCCAGGTGTTGCTGGAACTGCTGGACCGGCACTTGGCGGCGACCCGGGTGTTCCCAACGCTGGCAGACGCCCGATGGGTGGACCGTGCTGGCTTGTACCAGGGGGAGGCCAGCCGCCCGTTGTTGGTCGATGCTTATGCTGGCGCCTTGCGCCGGCAACTGTTAGCGCATGTGGCAAGCCTGTTGGAAGAGCAACTGCGCGTGAGCCTTGGCGACCGTGATCGGTTGTTGGAGACCCTGCGTGCCTACCTGATGCTCAACCTGCGTGAGCGACGTGACGGCGCCTGGCTGGCAACGCATATAGCCGGCCATTGGTCTACAAAGTACCCGGGAGATATCTCGGTGCAGAAGCGCCTGAATGAACACCTTGGGCGGCTGCTTGAACAACCTTTCCAGGTATCGCTGAACGATGAATTGGTAGCCGAGGCGCGCCTGCAATTGCGCGGTGAGTCCTTGGCGAATGTGGTCTACCGTACCCTGCGGGAGCAGGCTTCAGGCCTGGAGCCCCTGCGCTTGGCCGAAGGGCGGGTATTGGCGGGTGTCGAACCGCCCATTCCGGGCTTCTACACCAAAAGGTATGTGCAGTACTTTGAAACCCAGGGGGCGCGACTGGTCAATGGGATTACCCAGGACAACTGGGTGTTGGGTGCGGGTACCGACCTCAGTGCCATGGACTTGCAGCGGCTCATGCTGGAACTGGAACAGCGCTATTTCAGTGAGTACGCCGATGCCTGGAGTCACGCCCTCGGCCAGGTGCACCTGCTGGATGTCGACAGCCTGAGCCACGTTACCGATCAACTGGGGAGCCTGACTTCCGCCCAGTCTGCGTTGGTGCAACTGTTGCAGCAGGTTCGTGAAAACACCCGCCTGCTATCGACCAGCGAACGCGTTGACGCGGTCCGTCAACAGGTGGGCGAGTTGGGCGAGGCCGCGTCGAGCCTGTTGCTGCTCAATCAGTTGTCTGGGGCGGCGCCGCCCGATTCTGCCCGGCGTGCGCTGCAGCGTCGCTTCGAACGCCTGCACCAGTTGCTGGATGAACACCTTAATCCCGGTACTGAGTTGACGCAGGCCTTGCGCCTGCTTGATGAGCTGCACCTGCAATTAACCGCGTTGAATCGCGAGAGCGCGCCGGATCAGGCGGCCTTCAAGTTTGTGAAGCAGCGCATGGAGGGCCAGCAACCTCTACTGGGTGATGTGCGTGACGCGTCTGCGCGTCTGCCGTTGCCACTCAAGGGCTGGTTCAAAGGCATTGCCGACGACAGTTGGCGACTGTTGCTGGATGAGGCCTATGGCTACGTCAACGAGCGTTACCAAAGCGAGGTCCATAGCTTTTACGCCAAGGCGATCCAGCGGCGGTACCCGTTCAATGCCCATGCGAGTAGTGAGGTTGCCCTGGCGGATTTCCAGGAGTTTTTCAAGGGGCGGGGCATACTGTCGCGGTTTAACGAGGGGTACTTGCGACCTTTTGTCAGCATCGAGGGCGGCCGATATCGGTTGCGTGGCCTGGATGGGCGCAGCCTGCCGCTCTCACGCGCGTGGCTGGACCAGATGGGCAAGGCCCTGGTGATTCGCCAAGGTTTTTTCAGTGAGGAACAGGGCGAGTGGGCGGTGCGTTTCACGCTGGCACCCTACAGCCTGGATCAGGCGGTCAACCGGGCGATCCTGCGGATCGGCGATCATCAGCTTGAGTACCGTCACGGCCCCATCGTGCCCATGGCCTTCCAATGGCCCAGTGACGCCAGCAATGGTCGCAGCAGCCTGGTGCTGGAACGCGGTGCCGCAAGGCCGGTGGGTATCGAGAAAAGCACCGGGGCCTGGACGTGGTTTCGCTTGGTGGACCTGATGCAAAGTGAACCCGCCAGTGGCAGGGGCGCCCAGATCCTCAAGGCCGACTTGGGCGGGCTGCGCGCCAACTACCTGTTGACCAGCCAGCGCAACCCCAGCCCCTTCCAGATGGCGGCTTGGCGCACCTTTCGCCTGCCGGAGCAGCTGTGATCCAGGCCGCATGGCGCAGTGCGGGGCGCACCACACGCGGTAATAAACGCTCACGCAACGAGGATGCGTTCCTTGATTGTCCGCAGCTTGGTTGTTGGGCTGTGGCCGATGGCATGGGCGGTCATCGGGCCGGCGACGTAGCCAGTCAGCGGGTGGTCAGCAGCCTCGGTTCATTATCGTGCCACGGTAGCCTCGATCAGCGCATCGAAGAGGTGCGTCGCTGCATGCGGGCCCTCGACAGCCAACTGGGTCACACCGATGGACTGCCAGGTATAACTGGCAGCACCGTGGTTGCGCTGTTGCTTGAGGGCCGTCGCGCTGCGTGCCTGTGGGCGGGGGACAGTCGTTGTTACCTGTGGCGAGGGCAGCGCCTTTACCAACTGTCGCGGGACCATTCCCTGCAGCAACAATTGATGGACCAGCAACACTTGAGCCTGGCGCAGGCCCAGGCCCATCCGGATGCCCGTGCCTTGACCCGTGCCATTGGTGCCCGCCAGCCGTTGAACCTTGAGGTGTTGGAGTTGCGCACCCATCCCGGCGACGTTTTTTTGCTGTGCAGCGACGGCTTGTACCAAGGCCTCAGCCATAGCGAGCTGGGGCGCGCCATGGCGGTGGGTGCGCCGCGGCAGGTGCTGGAGCGGTTGTTTAGCGCTGTCTTGCGTGGGGCGGCGCAGGATGATTGCACCGCCGTGGTGGTACAGCCATGAGCATGAGCTCGACAACGGGGACGCCCAACCTGCTGGCCGGGCGCTACCAACTTGAACGGGTATTGGGGGTGGGAGGCATGGGTGTGGTTTACCGTGCGCGCGACCTATTGCATGAGGCCTTTGGCGAGCCCGACTCCTGTGTGGCGCTGAAACTCCTGGGCGAGGCATTTGCCGAATCTCCCGACGCCCATGTATTGCTTTACAGCGAGTTTGCGCTGACCCGCAGCGTGCGGCATGAACATGTGGTGCGCGTATTTTCCTTCGAAGTGGACACTGTCCACCAGTTGGCATTTTTCACCATGGAGTTGATGCACGGTCTGACCCTGGACCGATTGCTGGTGGAGTGCCCCGATGGCCTGCCGTGGCCGGAGCTGCAACCCATCGCCGTGCAACTGCTGGATGCGCTTGCCTATAGCCATCAGCAAGGGGTGCTGCATGGTGATGTAAAACCGGCCAATGTCATGCTGGGAGAGCAGGGGGTGCGTCTGTTTGATTTTGGCCTTGGCCACGCCCAAGCCCAATACGCAGCTGGGCTGCCAGGCTTGAGCCGCAGCCGTTTGAATGCCTGGACACCGGCCTACGCGGCACCGGAACTGTTGGCCGGTGGTTGCCTGTCGGCGCCCTCCGACCTGTATGGCGCCGCGTGCGTGTTATATGAACTGGCCCAGGGAAAACGCCCCGGCGAGGGTCGGCCCCTTGCCCGGCCACGGCAGCTACCCAGGCACTGTTGGCCGGCGCTGCGTTCAGCCCTGGCTCTGGATCCCGAACACCGCAATGTGGGCATCGACGCGTTGCGTGAAGCCTTGGTGAGTCGACGGCGCCACTGGTTCGTTTAACCTGCCAGGTCATGCAACTGGCAATACTGCGCCCAACTAAGGCCGGCCATCTGCGCGACTTCCTTGTGCACCTCAAGCCGCTGGGCTTCAAAGGCTTCGACCGTTTCGGTGGTCAACATGAGGGTGAGTTCCCAGGCAAACAGGCCTTGGCGTTCGGCCTCGGCTTCGAAGGCTTCATGCAGGCGTTCGGCACGGTACTGCGCCTGGGTTTCGCCCTTGGCCTGGGCAGCCAGCGGGTTCAGGTTGTCCAGCTCCATGGCCACCTGCGGGTGCTCTGCCAGGAACCTATCGAGTGCGCGTTGGTGGTTTTCGCCGGGTGGGGACAATGGCGTGCTCCTGATCAGGTGGGTTGAACACTCAAAACCCAGGCTCATTGCAGCGTGGGCGTAAAAAACACAGATAGTACTGATTGAAGCAGATTAGGGGAGGGCCTAGCCCCAATGCCAGTCAGTTAAGGGTTAGAAAGAGTAAAAGCTAACCTGTGGCGAGGGAGCTTGCTCCCGCTGGACTGCGCAGCAGTCCCATCTTTGGGGCCGCTACGCGGCCCAGCGGGAGCAAGCTCCCTCGCCACACTGACGGTGTTTGCCCTTAACTGACTGGCATTAGGGCTAGCCCCGAAGATCCGATTATTGGGCAAACCAGGCCGTGCGTGACATTCATTACGCAAAAAACACCTGGATAGATGGCAAAAGGCTTTCGCGCACAGTGCCAGGGCGTGTAGCGTTAGCCCCGTGTTTACGGCCCTGTCTTCCAGGGGCGCAGGCGTTGGCAGAGGGATGGGTCATGGCGCAAACGCTGTTCAAGCTTTTCTTTACCCAACGTCTGGCCGCCTTGGCCAGTACCGAATCATTGCGTGCGATCCGCGAAGGACTGCTGTGGATCCTGCCGTGCCTGTTGGTGTCGGCAGGCTTTCTGATTTTGTCCGAATGTGCCCGGGTACTGGGGTTCGACCCGCAGGTAGTGGCCTTTCTCTCAGGGTTGCACAACCAAATCAGCTCCGTGATCCCGCTGCTGGTGGCGGCCTCCATCGGCTACATGCTGGCGATCCAGCATCGCCTACCGCAGTTACCGGTGGCGTTTTTGTGCCTGGCTCATGTGGTGGTGGCGACGTTTGTCCTGCGCGAATATCCCCGGGCCTCAGCCACCTTTGTGCTGTTCATCGCCATTGCCTCACCGCTGCTGAATGTCCCGGCCATGGCCTGGCTGCACCGCTATCGCTGGACCCGGCTGGTCAATGAGGAGCTGGTGGGGCACAACCTCAGGGGCGCCATCAATATGGTATTGCCGGGGGCGATTACCGCCCTGGCGCTGGTGGTGGTGCTGTCCTTGCTATTGCAGGTGCCCTATGTGGCGCAACTGCAAGGGCCTCAGGTGCTCGATGCGTTGGAATCGCCCTATGGCAGCGGCCTGTTCGTGACCCTGATGAACTCGCTGCTGTGGTTTTTTGGCATCCATGGCGTGTACGCCATGCAGCCACTGTTTGATGTACTTGACCAGGCGGTGGTGTTGAACAGCGCGGCTCTGGCGGCCGGCGAGCCGATCAAATACGTGTTGAACAGCGGCTTGCTCGGCAGCTTCGCGTTTATTGGCGGCTCGGGCAGTGCGTTGTGCCTGTTGGTAGCGATCTTGCTGTTTTCCAAGAGCCAATCGATGCGTCTGCTGGCGATGGCAAGCCTGCCGCTGTCTTTGTTCAACGTCAGCGAGGTGTTGCTGTTCGGTCTGCCGATCATTCTGAACCCGCGGTTGTTTATCCCGTTTTTGCTGGTGCCGGCGATCAATACGATGCTGGCGTTGACGGTGGTGCTGCTGGGCTGGGTATCGCCAGCGGTGGCCAGCGTGCCATTCACCGCGCCCGTGCTGCTCAATGCCTACCTGAGCACCCATGGCGATATGGCGGCGGTGGCGCTGCAACTGCTGCTGTTGGGCCTTGGTACGTTGGTGTATGCGCCGTATGTGCGTGCGATCCATCGCCAGACCGCCGAAGGTGGCACGGTGTACCTCAAGTCCCTGGACATGACCTTTCGTGGCCTGGAAGAAAAGGGCCGGCTGCGGGAGTTGGACCCGGTGCTGGCGTCCCACAAGACCCTGGCGCGCCAGGCCAGCGAACTGAGCCGTATCCAGCAGATCAGCGACTACGAGTTTTACCTCGAATTCCAGCCACAAGTCTCGACTCGCACCGGTTTGTGTACCGGTTGCGAAGCGCTGATGCGCGCCCGGGATGCCCAGGGAACGGTGCATTCACCGTGGGAGTTCTTGCAGTGGTTGTCCCAGGCGCGCTTGATGCCGGACGTGGATGTATGGGTGGCCTCCCAGGCGGTGCGCCAATACCAGAAATGGCAGAAACTGGGTTTTTCGCTGCCCATGACCATCAATATCTCCAGTGCCACCCTGACCGATGCTGCCTTTGGCGAGCGCCTCGTCGAGATACTCGCGCAGGCCCATGGGCAGGTGTCGGTGGAAATCACCGAAGACGCGCTGGTCAGCGACATCCAGGCCACGCGTCAGACCATCCAGAAGCTTCAAGCCATTGGCGCCAAGGTCTATATCGACGACTTTGGCACTGGCTTTTCGGCGTTGAGTTACCTGCACCAGTTCCCAGTGGATTTCATCAAGATCGACCGTAGCTTTGTGGTCGCCCAACACGACCCCAAGGGCGCCCAGGTGCTGACTGGCATGCTGCGCTTTTGCGAGGCGCTTAACCTGGGGGTGGTGGTGGAGGGGGTGGAGACCGCCGAGCAACTGGCCTTCCTGAACACCGGCGCCGAGTTGATTATCCAGGGCTGGTATTTCAGCAAGGCACTGCCGGGCGATCAGTTGCAAGGGTTCGTGCGCGAGCGCGCCGCGTTGGCTGAGACCTAGGCAATTGCGGGAGTGGCGGCGTGTCAGTCACTGCAAATGCTGGCTGACCCACCGCTGTCGCAGCAGAGGTATCTACACAACGATTAAACCTGACCAACCCCGAAGCTCTGGCTCTGGCTCTGGCTCTGGCTCTGGCTCTGGCTTTTGATTTGGCTTTTGATCTTGATCTTAGGCGCCCCGTTAAACCACGCTGGCCGAACGCAGGCTTGAATCCGTGGGTAACCCGGCAGGACGCCGGGTTAGCCGTCCTGGGCCAAGGATGGCCCATGACGGTGGCCCACGGATTCAAGCCGGAGTGAGGGCATGCCGAGCCTAGGCGAGGCACCGAGTGGTGGGGCAAGAGCCCTTTGCTTACTTTGGGGCTTTTCCAAAGTGAGCCGCCGTAAGGGCGGAACCCATATCAGCCATCACCTAAACAACGGATATGTACTCCGACCCAAACGCTCCAGCGCCCAACACACAGCCATCGCAGGCAAGCCAGCTCCCACATTTTGATCTGCGCCAGGCCGGGAAACTGAGTACACCGCAGATCCCCTGTGGGAGCGGCGGTGCGACGATTCGACTTGCCCGCGAAGGCGGTGTGTCAGTCACCGCAAATGCCGTAAGACCCACCGCTATTTCAGGCCGTCCTAGGCAGGGTCAAAACCACGCCGCGTTTGCTCGATCTCTTCCACCAGCGTGTCGATGCGCGCCAGGCGTGCACGGTTGTCGTGGTCCCACGGGTGAAAGCCGGGTTTGAAGTAGTGCAGCCACGGCCGCAGCATCCGTGGGAAAACGCCCTTGGGGCCATACAGAAACTTGAGCATGCGCCCTAGGCCGGTCCAGAACCCGACCGCCTTGCGGTCAGCAATCAGCAGGCGCAGGTGGAAGTCCAGCACCACCAGCCAGAAGAACACGGTCGTGGTCAGCATGGTCCCGGTGCGCAGCAGGTAGCGCTTGGGTCCGGGTTTGATCACGGCGTTCCACACATCAAAGGCGACGGCCTTGTGTTCGGTTTCTTCCAGGGCGTGCCAATACCACATTTGTTGATAGCCCTTGAGCGAATCACCGAAGCGGGAGGGGTCGCTGAGCAGGATCTCTGCGAGCATCGCCGTGTAGTGCTCCAAGGCAATGGTGATCGCCAGGTTGAACGATGGCGCGAAGTGTTTCTTCTGCAAGTCGAGGATGAACTTGAGCCGGCGATCCAGGGTATGGGCCGGCAGCCCCGCCGCTTGCAGCAGATCGTTGTAGGCCACGTGCTCGCGGCTGTGCATGGCCTCTTGGCCGATAAAACCCTGGATCTCTTTTTTCAGCTCGGGGTCATGGATGTGTTGGCGGTAGTGACGCACGCTGTCCATGAAAAACAATTCGCCCTGGGGAAATAGCAGCGACAACGCATTGAAAAAATGCGTGATGAACGGGCCCTGTTCATGCCAGTTGGTGATGCGTTCGGCGGGCAGGGCAAAACGGATATCGCGACGGATAGGCAACATGGTGCGTGCTCCTGTTCAAAGACGGGGCTCGTCGTTGGTTTCAAACACTGGCCGGCGCGCCTTTGGCGCCATGCGTTTACTGGCGAACACCACCAGGGCTTGATAGGCCGCCGGCAGACAACGGGCGAGCAGGTCGAGGAAGTAGGCATCACGGCCAATCAGCACGCGGCGTTTATTTTTGCGCACGCCATGAAGGATGACCTTGGCGGCCTGGTCGGCATCGGTGATAAACAGCTTCTCGAAGTCGGCGCGGGCCTGCTGTTCGCTGTGGATCAGAAAGCCGGTCATGTTCGCGTCAATGCGACTGCTGCGGCAGATATCAGTGCGGATGCCGCCGGGGTGCACGCAGGTCGCGGATACGCCGCAGCGCTGCATATCCAGCTCCTGGCGCAGTGATTCGGTAAAGCCGCGCACGGCAAACTTGGTGGCGTTGTAGCCGCTCATACCGGGTTGGGCAAACAGGCCAAACACGCTGGACGTGTTGATCACGTGGCCATCGCCGCTGGCCTTCAGGTAGGGCAGGAACGCCTTGGTGCCATGCACCACTCCCCAAAAATTGATGCCGACGATCCATTCCAGGTCGGCGTAGCTCACACCCTCCACGGTGCTCGACAGGGCCACGCCCGCATTGTTGAACACCAGGTTGATCTGGCCGTGGTCGACCAGGCAGCGTTCGGCCCAGTCCACCATGGCCTGGCGGTCGGCAACATCCAGCACTTGGGTGGTGATGGTCACGGGGGACAGGGTGGAGGTCTTGATCAGTGCCTGAGTCTCTTCCAGGCCCTGGCTGTTCTTATCTGCCAGCGCCAGGTGGCAACCTTCCCGCGCCAATGCCAGGGCCAAGGCGCGCCCCATGCCGGATGCCGCGCCGGTGATCGCTGCCACGCGGCCGTTGAATGACTTCATGACAGGCTACCTTCTGCAGAGGGGAGGGGCGCAGCGGTTGGCTGGGCTGGCGCGTTGATCGGCAGCAGGTTCGCCACGTAATCCTTGAGCGCAAACTGCCGGGTGACCTGCTTGAAGCGCCAGGTCGAACCCGGCCACAGGGTGGTGTTCTTGCCGGTGCGTGGGTCGAGGTACCAGCTCTGGCAGCCGCCGGTATTCCAGATGGTACGCTTGAGCTTCTCCTGCAGTTGCTGGTTGTAGGCGTTTTCCACCGCCGGTTTGACGTCGACGGTCGCAATGCGATGTCGCTGCATGTGCTTGAGGGCGTCGAGGATATAAGTGACCTGGGCTTCGATCATCAGGATCATCGAGTTATGCCCCAGGCCCGTATTGGGCCCGACGATCAGGAACAGGTTGGGGTAGCCCGGCACCGTGGTGCCTTTATAGGCATGGGCGCCGTCGCGCCAGGTGTCCATAAGGTCCACGCCGTCACGGCCAATGATGCAGTCCCGGGGCAGGGGGTCGGTGGCCTGGAAGCCGGTGCCGAAAATCAGGCAATCGGCCGGGTGCTTGATGCCGTCGGCGGTAACCACTCCGTCAGCTTCGACACGCAGCACAGGGTTGGTCACCACCTCCACATTGCTGCGGGCCAAGGCCGGGTAGTAGTCGTTGGAGATCAGCACGCGCTTGCAGCCGATGGTGTAGTTGGGCGTCAAGGTCTTGCGCAGGGAAGGGCGCGCCACTTGTTTATGCAGGTGGCGCTGGGCAATTTTCTGCACCATTTTCATCAGCCTCGGGTGCAGGGCGAAGCCCACCACGCGGCCTTCCAACGCCCAATAAAACGCGGCACGTACCAAGCGCTGCGTGAAGGGCAGATGCTTGAACAACCAGCGCTCGGCCGGCGAAATCGCCCGGTCGGGCTTGGGCATGATCCACGGTGGCGTGCGTTGGAACAGGTCCAAATGGGCCACCTGCGGGGCGATCTGCGGCACGAACTGAATGGCACTGGCGCCCGTACCGATCACCGCCACCCGTCTGCCCTTGAGGGAATAGCTGTGATTCCACTGCTGAGAGTGGAAGCGTTCACCCTTGAAGCTGTCGAGCCCAGGAATATCCGGAAATGCCGGGCGCGACAAACCGCCCATCCCCGAGACCAACACCCGTGCGCTGACCTGGCGGCCATTGCTGAAGCTCAGTTGCCAGCGTTGCTGCACCTCATCGAACACCGCCCGCTCCAGGCCCATACCGAAACGCAAGTAGGGCGCCAGCCCGAAGCGCTCGGCGCACCGCTCCAGGTAGTCCCGGATTTCCCCTTGCTGCGCGAACTGGCGAGTCCAGTCGGGGTTGGGCGCAAAGGAAAACGAATACACATGGGACTGCACATCGCAAGCGCAGCCGGGGTAGTGGTTGTCCCGCCAGGTGCCGCCGAGGCTGTCGGCCTGTTCGGCGATAAAGAAGTCGGTGAGCCCGGCCTCCTTGAGCTTGATGGCCATGCACAGGCCGGCAAAGCCTGAGCCGATGATGGCGATGTCGATTAGATCACTGTGGGCATTCATAGGCGGATTCCCGTGCTCCTGTTTTTGTTTTGTCTTTTAGATAGAACACCATTGCAAAGGAAAAATGAATTAATTATTTTAAAAAAGATTTTAAATAATCTACCTGAAAATATCGCCTACGCTAGTCATTGGCTCCTCATGTGCGACCTGTCCGACGGACAGCACCTTGCGCACGCAGTTAAGGATCAGAGCGTTAACGGTAGCTGAGGCCTGCACCAATACCGGTCGGGTCGCCAGCAGCAGGGAAGCAGAGGACCGAGCTATGGCTGTCGAATGGGTTGCCGCTGGCGCCGTATTTGTGGGCGTGAGCGCTTTGTTGTGGGGGTTCAGTGCGCGGATGAGGCGGCGCATTGAAGCGGCGGTACCGATCAATGGGCGCTTCGTCGAGGTGGAGGGCGAGCGCTTTCACTATGTAGAAGAAGGTAAAGGCCCGCCGCTGGTGATGATTCATGGGCTGATGGGCAGCAGTCGCAACCTCACCTATGCCTTGTCTGGCCAACTGGCCAAGCAGTTCCGGGTAATCACAATTGATCGCCCAGGCTCCGGTTATTCCACGCGCCACAAAGGCACCCCGGCTGATCTACCGGCCCAGGCCCGGCAAATACTTGGGCTGATCAAGGCCCTCGACTTGGATAAACCGTTGGTATTGGGGCATTCCCTGGGCGGCGCGATTTCCCTGGCGTTGGCGTTGGACCACCCTGATGCGGTGAGCGGGTTGATCCTGGTGGCCCCGTTGACCCATCCCCAACCCACATTACCGATGGTGTTCTGGTCACTGGCGGTGCGCCCGGCATGGTTGCGTCGATGGGTGGCCCACACCCTGACCGTGCCGATCGGCATGCTCACCAGTGGCTCTGTGGTCAAAGGCGTATTTGCCCCCGACCATGCCCCCGACGATTTCGCCACCCGTGGCGGGGGGATGTTGGGGATGCGCCCTGACAATTTCTATGCCGCATCCAGCGAGATTGCCCTGGTCAACGACTACCTGCCGGGGATGGTCAAGCGCTACCCCCAATTGAGCGTACCCATCAGCCTCATTTATGGCGCCAAGGACAAGGTGCTGGACTTTCGTCGGCACGGCCAGGCCCTGGCAGACAAGGTGCCTGGCCTCAAGCTGCAACTGGTGGAAGGGCGCGGTCATATGCTGCCCATCACTGCCACGGCACGCGTGGTGGAGGCGGTGCAGCAACTGGCCAAGCGCACAGGTATGCCGGAAAACCTGACGGTGATGCGTGCGCCGCTGGCCCTGGCGAATAAATAATCAGGTTGTTCATTGCCGGTCGGGCGGTCGCAAATGCCTGCCCTAGAGAGCTGACCAAACGCGTAGAAACACGACTGCCCGGTCATGTTTAAAAGGGTTTAAAAAAGTAGTTGACGACCTATCGATTCCGCGTTATTTCTTTAAAAAAATATTTCAATGTTTATTTTGAAATGATTTTTGAAATGCCTAAGAGCGAATAAAAATGAAAAAAACGTCTTTTATCGCATGGTTGATTTCCTGGAGCATTCAGCGCTCCTTGAACCTGTTTTCCACCTCCCTGCCGCGGAGGCTGCCATGAACCAGACCCTGGCAGCACCCGGCGTATGGACTGACGGCAAACGTCACCTGTGGTGGTTGGGCATCATGCCCTTGGCCACGCCCCTGTTGTCCGGCGCCCTGGCTATCGGCACCGGCATCCAGCAACTGTGGTGGGTGGGCGTGCTGGTGATCTTCGGCCTTATCCCGCTGATTGACGGCCTGCTGGGCGAAGACGTCAGCAACCCGCCCGAATCCGCCGTCAGCCACCTCGAAACCCAGAGCTACTACCGCTGGATCGTCTACACCGGCGTGCTCTTTGTGATCTCCTCGGTGGTGATCACCGGCTGGCTCGCCGCCGGCGGTATCGAATGGATCATCCAGGGCGGGCTGTTGCAAGCCGCGGTTCACCTTGACCCTTCCAGCTGGCTGGCCCATGCCGCCCAGTTCATCACTGCCCGTACCCAGCTGCATGGCGAACCAAGCTGGTTCACCTACCTGGGCATGGCCATGGCCACCGGCGCCGCCACGGGCATCGCCATCAACACGGCCCATGAACTGGGGCACAAACCCAAGCCGCTGGAAGTGTTCCTGGCCAAAGTCACCTTGGCACCGACCTTCTACGGGCACTTCTACACCGAACACAACCGTGGTCATCACGTGCGCGTCGCCACCCCGGAAGACCCAGCCAGTTCGCGCCTTGGGGAAAGCTTCTGGGCCTTCCTGCCACGCTCGGTGTGGTGCAGCGCTCGCTCGGCCTGGAACCTTGAGCGTGAACGCCTGCGCAAACTCGGCCTGCCGGCCTTGCACTGGCAGAACGGCGTGCTCAGTGCCTGGATGTACAGCGTGGTGTTGTGGGGCGCAATGATCGCCTGGTTGGGGGCAGCGGTGATTCCGTTCCTGATTATCCAAGGCATCTACGGCTTCTCGTTGCTGGAAGTGGTGAACTATGTTGAGCACTACGGCCTTAAACGCCAAAAGTTGCCCAATGGTCGTTATGAACGTTGTTCGCCACGCCACTCGTGGAACAGTAATCGGATTGTCACCAACATATTTCTGTTCCAATTACAGCGGCACTCCGATCACCATGCAAACCCCACCCGCAGTTATCAGTCGCTGCGCCACTTTGATGAATCGCCACAACTGCCGTACGGCTACGCCAGCATGATTGTCTGGGCCTATGTGCCGTACTTGTGGCGACGCCGAATGGACCATCGGGTACTCAATCACTATGCCGGTGATATCAGCCTGACCAATCTTCAACCGTCACAGCGTTTGAAATACCTGGAGAAGTACAGCGGCAGTGCCAAGCCGTTTTGATCCGCATTAAGCAATAAGTAACGTGTTCGCGGTCTGTGTACCACGCCGCTTCTTATCGCCTACGTGTTGCTTGTTAAGTTGCAAGAAAGTTGTTTGACCCGAACAAAAATAATTTCAAGGGAAGGACGTACACCATGCACACACCTGCCAAGTTCACCACCCATATCGTATTGGCCGCACTGGGGCTGATCGCCTATCACCAGGCCCAGGCTGCCCGCATCGAGCCGGCCGGCAGCGCCTTCACGGCCCAAGGCCCCATCAGTTTTTCCAAGGGCGCGCTGATCAGCGCCGACTGCACCATCAAGGTTGCCGGCAAGGTGGCCGCGGATGGTTCTTCGGTGAATGTCGACAAGGTTGAATTCGACGGCGGCCTCAAGTGCAGCCGGGTCGAGGCCATCAACTTGCCGTGGGTATTAATAGCCAAGGACACCAAAAGCGGCTCCATGTCGAAGATCAGCGTGGACGTACACGCCTTCGGCCTGGGCGGCAAATGTGGCCCTTCGACTGCCGACGGAACGTGGGACAACGCCACTGGCAAGTTGGAAGCCGCCAATGTGCCCATTGGCGAAGACTGCAAGATCAAGACGGTGTCGATCAAGATGCCGCCGAACTTCAAAGTTGTCGAATAAGCGTCAGATGGTGTTGCGGTAATTGAATTGAGATTTGGCTGGAAAGGGAAGTTCCGCTTGTTTCACCGTGACCTCTCGTTCATGGCCATTACCCCTGGCGAAAATGACTTCGCCATAACATGTGAGGAAAAATAATGAAAAGTTTGAAAACCCTCGTATCGTTGTCTGCTTTGGTTGTTTGCATGGGTGCTGCGTCGATGGCGAGTGCCGTTAGTCTGAGCCCGCTCAACACTAACTTCACTGCCGCTGGCACGATTGTCGTTAAGTCGCCGTCATCGTTCCAGTTGCCAATCACCTGCAACGTGACGTTTACCGGCAATGTCGACAATGTGGGGCTTGGAAAAATCACCGGCGTCGCAGTCAGCGGTTCCAGCTCGCTGTGTGGTCTGCCTCAAATCACTGGCACACCGTGGACCTTGACCGCCACCACCCTGACGGCACCTACTGCGGTAGGCACCGTGGACAACGTTGGTTACACCATCAGCGGCTCGGGTCTTATCCCGTCGAACTGCGGCCCATCGACTATTGCGGTGGCGTACAACAACACCACCAAAGTTCTGACCGCTACCAACCAGTCACTGGCTGGCAGCTGCACCGTGCAATCTTTGAGCGTGACAGTTGTTTCGGCGACCTCCACCCCGATCACCGTTGTTCCTTGATGTTGGGTTAGCACTCTGGGTTGATCACCCGCCAAAAGGCAGGCGCCTCTAACGGGGCGCCTGTTGGCAAATGGGTTTATGTGAGGGAAAACAATGAAACCTTGGAACAGTATCGTTAGTACAACTTTGCTTGTTGCCTGTTTCGGTGCAGCGTCGATGGCAACTGCAGCAACCATTGGCCCGGCAGGCCAGACGTTCAATACGCCCGGCGGCACGATTACCGTGAAGAGCCCTTCGACATTACAAATTCCGTTGACCTGCGATATCAACTTCAGCGGCGTGGTCAACACGAATGGCACGGTGACCATCAACGGCGTCAGTTTGGGGGGGAGTGGTAACAGTGCCTTGTGTACCTTCCCGCACATGAAAAACCTCCCTGCACCCGGTTGGGTGTTGACGGCGACAAGTGCCACCGCCGGTACTGTCTCCAACGTGGGGTTCACCATTGATCTGGGGGTAGATACTGACTGTGGCCCTAGCAGTATCAACGTGGCCTGGGACGGCAGCAAGCTGACGGCTACGAACCAAGTCCTCAGCGGCAGTTGCACGGTAACCAACCTGTCGGCGACCCCGGATCACACCATTACCGTTACGCCCTGATAGAACTTTTATGGGGGCTGGAGTTCGTGTTTTTAAAGGACGTCACACCGATGGATCATGAGGGTAAACAATGAAAGTCTTCAATGGCCTCCTGTCGTTTATATCTATCATCTTTTGTGTCAGTGCTGCGTCGAATGTCGGGGCGTATAGTTTGTCTCCGCTCAATCAGTCATTTACGGCCAGTGGCACAGTTGTTGTGAAGTCTCCATCGTCTGTTCAGCTTCCGGTTAGTTGTAATGTGACACTGTCTGGATATGTCGACAGTATGGGGTTGGGTAGATTTACTTTAGCGACGATGTCGGGCAGCAGTGCACTATGTAACACACCTCAGGCGACATTGAATTACCCCATGAAATGGACGCCCACCAGCCTGGTCGGCAGCTTTTCAATGGGAAACCTAGAAAATATGGGTTACCACGTTAGTTTGGTCACGGGAGCGTCGTCACATTGTGGGCCTTCGACGGTTGCAGTGTTTTACGATAACGTGATGCGGCAGTTAACGTCTTCCAATCAACCACTGTCGGGAAGCTGCACATTGTCCAGTTTGAATGTATTAGTTGTATCGACTTTCCCCATCGTTGTTATTCCATAATGATTGTGCAGGAGGCGTTGATGAGTGGTTGGGTATGAAACGATAGACGTTGTCACTCAGGCAAGGGGTGTGCGCAGGGGCGTTAATACAAGGCATGCCCGTAGTTCAAGTAATAAAAATAATCAGGAGTGGTAAATGAATAATAAAAAACAACACGCTCGCACATTATTAGGGCTGGCAGTATTAAGTGGGCTGGTCGCTGCGGGCTCGGTTCAGGCGGGTGGTTTTGCAACGCCAACGTTCGGAGCGGAAGGCTGGGGCCGCGCTTTTGGCGGTGGTTCGATGTTTAAAAATGACCCGTCAGCCGCCTACAACAACCCTGCCGCCATGGCGTTCATCGACCGTAACATAGCGCAGTTCAACATTGACTACGCGCGTATCAATATCAAGTACAAAGGTACGGCTAAGGACTACGCGGGCAATGATCCCGTGGCCATCGACCTTGACCCCAATACAGGTGCCATGACGACTGTTCCCCGCACTGGTGACGGCGGGCAAGGTGGCTTTACAGCGTGGCTGCCTACCGGGTTCATGGTGATGCCTATCGGCGATCGCTTTGCCTTCGGCTTGAGCCAAGTCGTACCGATGGGCGCACGGACCACCTGGGACGACGATTGGGTCGGTCGAGATTTTGCCGTTGACACACGTATCGAAACGGTCGGCGTTACGGGTTCTCTCTCGTTCAAAGTTAACGATCAGTTTTCCATCGGCGGTGGTGCCATTGTTCAGCACACCAAAGGCTTCGTCAGCCAGAACATTGACTTATACGCAGCTGCCGCGAATGCGCCAGGTGTCGATACGCCGTTTCCTGCTGGCGTCGGTTTTTCGTTGATACGCGTTAAGGTCGATAATACTTCTGTTGGCTGGTTTGCCGGCGTGGCCTGGAAGCCAACGCCGCAAGACACCCTGGGCCTGAACTATCACGCCAAGATTAAGAACAAGCTTGAAGGCAAGTACAACATCTACGCCGATCCATTGTCGACCGGGTTGATTGAAGGGGGTTTACCTAACCAGTTGTACCCCGGCCTTAACCTTCAAATGAACGGTAATGCGACCACCCAACTTGATATCCCCGCCAATGCGTCCTTTGACTGGCTGCACCAGTTCACGGACCGTTTCACCCTCGGTGCCAGTGTGACGTGGACTCAGTGGTCATCATTTAAGAACCTGACCTTGAAATCCGATGGGTCGACCATCGTCGCCATTCCTTACAACTATAAAGACGCCTGGATGGTCTCCCTCGGCGGCGATTATAAACTCACCGACGATTTAACCCTGCGTGCCGGCGTGGCAACCGACCAAACACCTACCCGCAACTCCACTCGCGATCCCCGTATCCCGGATGGTGACCGCATCTTCACGTCCCTGGGCGCCGGATATAAGGTTCGCGCTATTCCAGGTCTGGGCATTGATTTCTCTTATTCTCACCAATTCGTGGAAGAGTCCAAACTGAAAACCCAAAACCAGGACCGGCTGGGCGCAGGGTCGCTCGATGGTAAAGCCAAAGCCTATGGCGATGTCGCAAGCCTGGGGTTCACCTACGAGTTTTGATCGTTTGCAACGCCGGTGTGAACGTGCAGTCAGCGCATCTTTCTGCACTCTTCACACCGGACATGCATCATCGGGTTGCCCACGCGACCCGCTCCGATGTTCTGATGTATTCAACCAATCAGGCTGACTCGTTCGGCCGCTATTTTTTCGCCAAAGCATTAAATAAAAATTTCAAAACAAAATTTGAATTTAGCTTTGCAAGTTTGTAGTGTGGCTTTACGCCGCAGGTCATTTCGACCTGTCGTGCCTAGGCCGTACCCTGAATCGAGTAGAGGTATCCCCATGGTTATCTGGTTATTGGCGGGTTTCGCAGCAGCGATTGCCCTGGCGTATCGACAAGCCGCTGCCACCCTGTGGCTGGGCGTTGGCCTGGTGTGGCTGGCGGCGGGTTACCTGTTCAATGTGGTCGCCACTTTCGGCGTCACTGTCGCAGCGTTGCTGGTGATAGCACCGGCGTTGCTGATGACCATCAAACCCTTGCGGCGCGCGTTGTTGACCAGCAAAGCCCTGGGCCTGTTTCGTACGATTATGCCGGCGATGTCCCACACCGAGCGTGCCGCCATCGAGTCCGGCACCGTGTGGTGGGACGCCGAGCTGTTCAGTGGCAAGCCCGATTGGCAGCGCTTGCTGCAAGCGGCCCCGGCCAGCCTCAGCGCTGAAGAGCAAGCCTTTCTCGACAATGAAGTGGAAACCCTGTGTGACATCGCCAACGACTGGGAAACCACCCAGGTCTGGCAGGACATGTCCCCCGCAGGCTGGCAGTACACCAAGGATGCCGGGTTTCTCGGCATGATCATTCCCAAGCAGTACGGCGGCAAAGGCTTCTCCCACTACGCGCACTCGCAGGTGGTGATGAAGCTGTCGACGCGCTGCTCGGCGGCGGCGATTTCGGTGATGGTGCCCAACTCCCTGGGCCCGGCCGAGCTGCTGTTGCATTACGGCACGGACGCCCAGCGCAATTACTACCTGCCGCGCCTGGCGCGGGGTGAAGACATTCCGTGCTTTGCGCTCACCAGCCCGTATGCCGGCTCTGATGCTGGCGCGATCCCGGATTTGGGCATCGTCTGCAAAGGCACCCATGAAGGCCAGGAAGTCCTGGGTTTTCGCGTGACCTGGGACAAGCGCTACATCACCCTCGGGCCGATTGCCACGGTGTTGGGCCTGGCGTTTCGTGCCGAAGACCCTGAAGGCTTGCTCGGCCCGGCCGGTTCGCTGGGGATTACCTGCGCGTTGATTCCCACCTCCCACCCTGGCGTGAACAGCGGCCGGCGTCACTGGCCACTCAACGCGGTGTTCCAGAACGGTCCGACCACCGGCAAGGATGTGTTTATCCCACTGGAATGGGTGATCGGCGGCCGTGAACAGGTCGGCAACGGCTGGCGCATGCTGATGGAATGCCTGGCGGCGGGGCGAGCGATTTCCCTGCCATCGGCCAACGTTGGCCTGGGCAAGGTCGCAGTGCGGGGCACCACCGCGTATGCGGCGATGCGCAAGCAATTCGGCCTGCCCATCGGCAAGTTCGAAGGCGTGCAGGCACCGTTGGCACGTATGGCCGGGCACCTGTATGCCTGTGATGCGGTGCGCAAGGTTTCTGTCGCCTCCCTGGACGCGGGTGAGAAACCTTCGGTGATTTCGGCCATTGCCAAGTACCACGTCACCGAGCGGGCGCGGATTATCGTCAATGACGGCATGGACATCGTCGCTGGCAAGGGCATCTGCATGGGGCCGAACAACTTCCTGGCCCGCGCCTACCAGCAAAGCCCCATCGCCATCACGGTGGAGGGCGCGAACATCATGACTCGCTGCCTGATCATCTTTGGCCAGGGCCTGATCCGTTGCCATCCCTATGTGTTCCGCGAAATGGAGGCGGCGCGCAACCCGGACCGGCGCAAGGCCTTGGAAGATTTCGACGGCGCGATGTTCGGCCATATCAGTTTTGTACTCGCCAACACCGTACGGGCCGCAGTGCATTCGCTGACCGGTGGGCGGCTGATTTCCGTACCTGGCAAAACCGACCCGGCGCTGGCGTCCTACTATCGCCAGGCCAATCGTCTGTCGGTGGTCCTGGCGTTGATCTCGGATATTTCCATGGGCGTGCTGGGCGGTGCCCTCAAGCGCAAGGAAAGTATCACCGGGCGGTTGGGGGATATTCTGTCGCAGCTCTACATTTTGTCCTGCGTGCTCAAGCGCTTCGAGGACGACGGTCGGCCCCAGGCTGATCTGCCGCTGGTGCACTGGTCGGCCCAGGATGCGTTGCTGCGGGCCCATGAAGCCCTGGCCGAAGTGCTGGAAAACTACCCATCCAAGGCCGCCGCTGCGGTGGTGCGCGGTTTGGCTTTCCCGTTGGGTATTCCTCTGCGCAAACCGTCGGATCGCCTGCTGGCCCAAGTGGCTGACGTGGTGCAGACACCCGGGGAAACCCGTGATCGTTTGCTGGCCAATTCCTACATCCCACGCCCGGAAATCGACAAGTTGGCCTACGGCGAACTGGGCTTCCGTTTGCTGCCGCAAGTGGAGCTGATCGAGGCGCGGCTCAAGCCGGCCATCAAGCAAGGCCTGATCGAACCCATGCCGATCTCCGCTTCGGCGTTTACCGCCTGGCGCGTCAAGGCGCGAGCGCTGGACCTGATCAGCGAAGACGAAGACGCCGTGCTGGGGCGCTATGTGGAATACGCCGACCACGGCATCCAGGTGGACGACTTCCCGCAGGACTTTGGGTTGCTGGAGGCGTTGCAGCAGCGCAAACAGGCGTTGGAGCCGCCAGCAAAGCGCAAGGCTAACCAAGGTGAAAACGCCTCGGTCAACTAAGAGAAACACGGTCAATGTGGGAGCGGGCTTGCTCGCGAAAGCGGTGTGTCAGGCAACTGATTCACTGCTGACCCACCGCATTCGCGAGCAAGCCCGCTCCCACAAGTAACGGGTTTACAGGTCAATACAGTGGTGTGAGTGCCTTATGAGTGACAGCTACCTATCTTTTGTTAATTCCCCCTGGGGCCGCCGCTTGGCCCAGGCCATTGGCTTGCCCCAACCCTTACCCTTGCAACGCCATCGCAGTGGCCAGCAAGGCTTGGCCAACCCGGTGATCCTGGCCGGGGCAGGGCGCCTGGTTGCGCAGGTACAGCAGGTTTTCCAAGCGACCGACACCGTCACCGCCACCCCGGCCACCCTCAAGGCACCGTCCACGGTCAAGGTACAGGGCGCGGTGTTCGACGCCAGTGCCGTGAACGGCCTGCAACAGTTGGATGAGCTGTACGAGTTCTTCCACGCCAACGCCAAGCGCCTCGCTCAACACGGCCGCGTGGTGGTACTGGGCACCGCTCCGGAACATTGCCAGGACCTGCCCCAGGCCATCGCCCAAAGGGCGCTTGAAGGGCTGGTGCGTTCGCTGGCCAAGGAACTGCGCCGGGCGATCACTGTGCAATTGATCTACGTTGCACCGGGGGCCGAAGACGCGCTGGACAGCAGCCTGCGTTTCTTCCTATCGCGCCGGTCGGCCTATGTGTCGGGGCAGGTGGTGCGCCTGGATAAACCGGTAGACGGCCATGTCGCGGTCAACTGGGATAAACCGTTCGCCGGGCGCCGCGCGCTGGTCACCGGCGCCTCCCGTGGTATCGGCCTGGCGATTGCCCAAGTGTTGGCTCGCGACGGTGCACACGTGGTGTGCGTGGACGTGCCCCAGGCCCAGCAAAGCCTGGAACAAGCGGCCGCGAGTGTCGGCGGTTCGTCGTTACCGCTGGACATCACCGCAGCGGATGCCGCCGCGCAACTGCAAGCCCATATCAGCCAATACGGCGCATTCGATGTGGTGGTGCACAACGCCGGGATCACCCGTGACAAAACCATCGCCAAGATGACCGAAGCGGCCTGGCGCAGTGTGCTGGCGGTCAACCTGGAAGCACCGTGGCATCTGAGCGACGCCTTGCTGGAAAGCCAGGGCCTGAACCCCGGTGGGCGCATCGTCTGTGTGTCGTCGATTTCCGGTATCGCCGGCAACCTGGGGCAGAGCAACTACGCCACCTCCAAGGCCGGAGTGATTGGCCTGGTGCAAGGCCTGGCACCGCGTGCGGCGGCGCAGCAAGTGACGGTGAACGCCGTAGCGCCGGGGTTTATCGAGACCCAGATGACCGCCAAGATCCCACTGATGATCCGCGAAGCGGGGCGGCGCATGAACTCGCTGTCCCAAGGCGGCCAGCCGATTGATGTGGCCGAGACCATTGCCTGGCTGGCACACCCGGCGTCGGGCGCGGTCAACGGCCAAACCGTACGCGTGTGCGGGCAAAGCCTGCTGGGAGCTTGAGCCATGGACTACGTGACGCAGATTATTGACCCGCCGCCCTCACGCGGGCAGTTGTTGATGGACGGTGTGCGTGCCTTGCGCAAGCCCAAGCTGGACGGGCCACCGGCGCTGCCCAAGGAACGCTTGGTGCGCTCGGCGGCAGAACTGTCCGTCGCCGGTATCGCCGCCTACGGTCGCGCCTGCGGTTTTCGTCGCGAGCAGGGCGTGCCGTTGTCCTATCCTCATGTGTTGGCATTCCCGCTGCACCTGATGTTGCTGACCCGCCCGAGTTTTCCGTACCCGGCCAGCGGCATGGTGCATTTGGCCAATCGCATCCGTCAGCACCAGCGCTTGCACGAAGGCCAGGCCCTGCGCCTTGAGGTGTATTGCGAGCGCTGGGTCGCTCACCCCAAGGGCCAGGCCTTGAGCATCGCCACCCGCGCCTACAGCGCAGGCGCCCTGGTTTGGGAGAGCGACAGCCTGTACCTGCGCCGCGACGTTAAAGACCCCGTCGGCGAACCCTGGGGCGACGCATTACCGTTGCAGGAAGACGGCCTGTTACGCACCCAGCGCTGGGTGTTGCCGGCCGATCTGGGGCGACGTTTTGCCAAGGTGTCGGGGGATTTCAACCCGATCCACACCTCGGTCATTGGCGCGAAGATCTTTGGCTTTCGCCGCGCTATCGCCCACGGCATGTGGACCCTCGGCCGTGCGCTCGCCGCCCAGCAACCGCCTGGCGGGCTGGAGCAGGCCGAGGCCCATTGCGACTTCAAGTTGCCGATCTTCCTGCCCGGCCAGGTTGCGCTGTGGAACCACCCCGCAAGCGGCCCGCGCCGCGCGTTCGAAGTGCGCAATTTTGCCGGCGACAAACCCCATATGCGTGGGCTGTTTATCTGGAATGAGAGCCTTAGATGACTGACTACAGCTTCAACCCCGCCCCGGTGCGCCGCGTGGCGATTATCGGCGGCAACCGCATCCCGTTTGCCCGCTCCAACACGGTATACGCCCACGACAGCAACCAGGATTTGCTGGTGGCCGCGCTGCAAGGCCTTGTGGACCGCTACAACCTGCACGGCCAACGCCTGGGGGAGTTTGCTGCCGGGGCGGTGATCAAGCATTCGCGGGACTTCAACCTGGCGCGTGAATCGCTGTTGTCCACCACCTTGTCCCCAGACACACCGGCCTATGACGTGCAGCAAGCCTGCGGCACCGGCCTTGAAGCGGCACTGCTGGTGGCCAACAAGATCGCGTTGGGCCAGATCGAGGTGGGTATTGCCGGTGGTGCCGACACCACCTCCGACGCCCCCATCGGCATCAATGAATCCCTGCGCCACACCTTGCTGGCGGCCAACCGCGCCAAGGGCATGGGCGATAAACTCAAGGCGCTGCTCAAGGTGCGCCCGTCGATGTTTTTCAAGCCGTTGCTGCCGCGTAATGGCGAGCCGCGCACCGGCCTGTCCATGGGCGAGCACTGCGAAGAAATGGCCAAGCGCTGGCAAATCAAACGCCTGGCCCAGGATGAGTTGACCCTCACCAGCCACCAACGGCTGGACGCGGCGTACCAACGCGGATTCTTCAACGACCTGATCAGCCCCCATCGCGGCCTGGCTCGGGATAACAACCTGCGCGCGGACGCGAGCCTGGAAAAACTCGCCAGCCTGAGCCCAGCCTATGACCGCCAGAACGGCACTCTCACGGCGGGCAACTCTACGCCGCTCACCGACGGCGCCTCGGTAGTGCTGCTGGCCAGCGAAGAATGGGCGGCGGCCAACGGTTGGCCGGTGTTGGCTTACCTGCGCACCGGCGAGACCGCGGCGGTGAATTTCGTCGACGGCACCGAAGGCCTGCTGATGGCCCCGGCCTACGCCGTGCCGCGCATGCTCAAGCGCGAAGGGCTAACTTTCGAGGATTTTGACTTCTTCGAGATTCACGAAGCCTTTGCCGCCCAGGTGTTGTGCACCCTCAAGGCCTGGGAAGACCCCGACTACTGCCGCGAGCGCCTGGGCTTGGACGCACCGTTGGGCCCCATCGATCGCGCCAAGATGAACGTCAACGGCGGCTCGCTGGGCTGCGGCCACCCGTTCGCCGCCACCGGTGGTCGCCAGTTGGCGGCGCTGGCCAAGATCATCCATGAGAACGGCGGCGGGCGTGGCTTGATTTCGATCTGCGCGGCGGGCGGGCTGGGCATTACCGCCATCGTCGAAAAGTAGCTCTATCAAAAACAACAACAAGGAGACTGCCATGAACGCTGTAAGCCTGGAACAAACCGAACGGATCTGGTTGAACGCTTACCTGCCTGGCGTGCCGGCGGACATCGATGCCGGTATCGAAGACTACCCGTCGCTGCGTGAAGTGTTCCTGGAACACCTGGAAAAATTCCACGAGCGGGTGGCCTACGTCAGCATCGGCACCGAAATGACCTACGCCGATTGGCAGGTGCAAGGCTATGCCTTCGCCGCCTGGCTGCGGGGGCAAGGGGTGAAGAAAGGCGACCGCGTGGCGCTGATGATGCCCAACTGTTTGCAGTACCCGATCTGCTTGTTGGGCACGATTTTGGCGGGGGCGGTGGTGGTCAACGTCAACCCGCTGTACACCGCCCATGAGCTCAAGCACTTGCTCAAGGACAGCGGCGCCGAGACCGTGGTGATCTTCGAAAACTTCGCCCACACCCTGGAAAAAGTCATCACCGGCAGCAGCGTCAAGCGCGTGGTGGTGGCGGCCATCGGCGACCTGCTTGGCACCTTCAAGGGCGCGGCGATGAACTTCATCCTGCGTCGTGTGCAAAAGCAAGTGCCGGCGTTTAACCTGCGCGGCTCGGTGCGTTTCAACCAGGTGTTGAAACAGGGGCGAGGGTACAACCACTTCCCAGTGGACATGCACCTGGATGACCTGGCCTTTTTGCAATACACCGGCGGCACCACAGGCGACGCCAAGGGCGTGATGCTCAGCCATCGCAATATCATCGCCAACCTGCTGCAAGCCAAGGCCTGGGTCGGTGACCAACTGGACCAGGACAAGCAGGAGACCAACGTCACCTTGCTGCCGCTGTACCACATCTTTTCCCTGACGGTGAACTGCCTGATGTTCATGTGCCTGGGCGGGCGCAATATCCTGATCGCCAACCCACGGGACGTGAAACGGGTGCAGATGATCCTGCGCAAAGAGCGCTTCAACGGGATTGCCGGGGTCAACACGCTGTTCAATGGCTTGCTGGAGAACAAGGAATTCTGCGCGCGGGACTTCTCCGACCTGCGCATGGTGATCGCCGGGGGCATGGCCACCCATACGGCAGTGGCCAAGCGCTGGCAGGAAGTCACCGGGCTGCCGATCATCGAAGGCTACGGCCTCACCGAGTGTTCGCCGGTGGTGAGCATCAGCCCGATCAACATTGCGCGCATGCGCGAGATGGAATTCACCGGCAGCATCGGCGTGCCCTTGCCGTCCACCTGGGTGCGTTTTCTGCGTGAAGACGGCGAGCTGGCCGAGATTGGCGAACAGGGCGAACTGCAAGTGCGCGGCCCGCAGGTGATGCAGGGCTACTGGAAACGCCCGGATGCGACGGCCGAGGTGCTGGATGCCGAGGGGTGGTTGTCCACCGGGGATATTGGCGTGATGGATGAACGCGGGTATATCCGCCTGGTGGATCGCAAGAAGGACATGATCCTGGTCTCGGGCTTCAACGTGTACCCGAACGAAATCGAAGACGTGGTGGCGATGCACCCTGGGGTGGGTGAGGTGGCCGCCATCGGCGTGGAAGACGCGGTAACCGGTGAGAAGGTCAAGATCATCGTGGTGCGCAAAGACCCGAACTTGACCCAGGAGCAGATCCTGGCGCATTGCCGGGAGTATTTGACGGGGTACAAGTTGCCCAGGTATGTGGAGTTTCGTACGGAGGAGTTGCCCAAGACCACGGTGGGTAAAGTCTTACGCCGGGCCTTGCGCTGATTTCAACCTGCCGGAGATCCAAATGTGGGAGCGGGCTTGCTCGCGAAAGCGGTGGTTCAGCTACAGATAAGTTGGCTGAACCACCGCATTCGCGAGCAAGCCCGCTCCCACATTTGAATGTATTCACAAATCAAGATGTGAGGGAAGTTGGGTTTTTAGACTGTGGCTACTTTGACCCAACGCTCTTCCTTGGCCGCCACACGAATCGCCGTCGCCAACTGCTCCACCGCCCACGCCCCTTCAAAATCGGTGCCATCGGCCCCTTGGCCCGCGAGTGCCAGGATTAACTCCTGCACCTCCAACGTCTTCAACTCGTTGTACCCCAACTGATGCCCCGCCGCCGGGCTGAACGCCGCATAGCCGGGCAGGGCAGGGCCTGCGAGTAAGCGCTGGAAGCCTTGCTGGCCGACCCGGCACAGCTGCAGTTCATTCAAGCGCTCTTGGTCGAAGGCCAAGGTGCCCTTGGTGCCGCTGATCTCGAAACTCAGGTGGTTCTTGTAGCCATGCTTGAGCCAACTGCTGCTCACCGTACCGCGCGCGCCGTTGGCGAAGCGCAGCAGCGCATGCACCTGGTCGTCCACGGCAATGGTTTTGTGTTCGCTGCTGCCTTTGACCGCGGGACGTTGGGCGTGGACGGTTTGGGTGTCGGCGCACACGCTGACCACGTCGCCCACCAGGTAACGAGCCATCGACAGCAAGTGGCTGCCCAGATCCGCCAGGGCACCGCCGGCGTGTTCCACCTCGCAGCGCCATGACCACGGCGACTCAGGGTCGGCCATGAAGTCTTCGCTGAACTCGCCCTGGAAGCTGATGATCTCGCCCAGTTCGCCGTTGGCGATCATCTGCTTGGCCAACACGATCATCGGGTTGTGCTGGTAGTTGTAGCCGACCCGCGTCACCACACCGGCGGCGCTGGCGGCGCGGCGCATGGCGTCGGCCTGTTCGAGGCTCACGGCCAGGGGTTTTTCGCAGTACACCGCCTTGCCTGCGGCGATCGCCGCCATGGCCATGGGGAAGTGCAAATGGTTGGGGGTGGTGATGGCGACCACGTCCACGTTGGGGTCGTTGATCAGCGCCTGCCAGTCGCCATGGGCCTGGGCAAAACCCCAATCCCTGGCGCAGCGCCCGGCGCGTTCGGTGTCGGCGTCGGCCAGGGCGGCCAGCTTGAGGTGTACCGGCAGTTCAAATACTGCACGGGCGTTGTTGAACGCCAAGGCATGGGCGCGGCCCATGAAGCCTGTGCCGATCAAGCCGATTCCAAGTTCACGCATAGCCGTGGTCCTTTGCATTATTGTTGTGAGAGGCGCTATTAATGGAATAAAAATTCCTTAAATTCAATAGATGGAATAAAAATTCATTGATGGGCCAGTAATCACTTTGGCGAATGCAGCTATATTCAGGCCGTGGCCAAATGCCGTCAGTTAACAAAAGATAACGTAGCGCCGATTGTCAGACGATTCGAAAGCCCCGTAGGATGGCCGCTGCTGTCTCCAGGCGCTCTAGATTGCAGGTTTCAGGGCCCTAACAATAATAAATAGGAGAAAGGTCTATGAGTGAGCCTGTCATGGGTTGGGTTGTTTGCCCCCCACGCGCCGCACGCAAGGTTGCGTTGCTGGCCACAGCGCTCTCGTTGCTGGCCGGTGCCGCGTTGTCGACACCGCTGCTGGCAGCCAGCGATACCGCAGCCACGCCTGCGTTTGCGATTGAATCCCCCAAGGCCGCTAAAGGCCTGATGATCGATGTGGTCCACGCCGGCAAACGCCTGGTGGCGGTCGGTGATCGTGGGCATATCCTCTATTCCGATGACCAGGGCGCCACCTGGACCCAAGCCAAAGTGCCGACCCGGCAACTGCTCACGGCGGTGTTTTTCGTCGATGACAAACAAGGTTGGGCAGTGGGCCATGATGCGCAGATCCTCGCCAGCACCGACGGCGGCGCCACCTGGACCCAGCAATACCAAGACCTCAAGCGCGAAGCGCCGTTGCTCGATATCTGGTTCAACGACGCCAGCCATGGCCTGGCCGTGGGCGCCTACGGTGCGCTGATCGAAACCACCGACGGTGGCAAAACCTGGGCCGATGTAAGCGAGCGCCTCGACAACGAAGACCAGTACCACCTCAACGCCATCGCGCATATCAAGGATGCCGGCCTGTTTATCGTCGGCGAGCAGGGCAGCATGTTCCGCTCCAGCGATGACGGCCAGATCTGGGAAAAACTCGAAGGCCCCTACGAGGGTTCGCTGTTTGGCGTGATCAGCACTGCGCAACCACAAACCCTGTTGGCCTATGGCTTGCGCGGCAACCTGTACCGCTCCACCGATTTCGGCAGCACCTGGGAGCAAGTCGAGCTGAACGCCGCGCGGGGAGCGCTGGAGTTCGGGTTGTCGGGCGCCACCCTGCTCGATGACGGTTCCATCGTGGTGGTGGGCAACGGCGGCAGCGTGGTGGTCAGCCATGACGATGGGGTGACGTTCAGCGTGTTCAATCGCCCGGATCGTATTTCACTGTCGGCCGTCACGGCGGCAGGCAATGGCAATTTGATCCTCGCGGGGCAGGGTGGTGTGCGTGTTGCAACACCGGCTGGCGCCGAACTCGTAAAACAATAAGAAGGCGGGGACAGAATGAGCAGTCATCACAACGATAAAGCAACCTTTCTTGAGCGCCTGATCTTCAACAACCGCCCGGCAGTGATCGTGATCTGCCTGCTGGTGAGCATTTTCCTGTTCTGGCAGGCGACGTTGATTCGCCCGTCCACCAGCTTCGAAAAGATGATCCCCCTCAAGCACCCCTTCATCGAAAAGATGATGGAGCACCGTAACGACCTGGCCAACCTGGGCAACACCGTGCGCATCTCGGTGGAGGCCAAGGACGGCGACATCTTTACCAAGGAATACATGGAGACCCTGCGCCAGATCAACGACGAGGTGTTCTACATCTCCGGCGTTGACCGCTCGGGCCTCAAATCCCTGTGGAGCCCCAGCGTACGCTGGACCGAAGTGACCGAAGAAGGCTTTGCCGGTGGTGAAGTGATCCCGCAAAGCTACAACGGCTCGCCCCAAAGCCTTGATCAGTTGCGCAACAACGTGCTCAAGTCCGGCCAGGTCGGGCGCTTGGTGTCCAACGACTTCAAGTCGAGCATTGTGGATATCCCACTGTTGGAGTCGTACCCGGACCCGCAGGATCAAGGCAAGTTGCTGGCCCTGGACTATCGCAAGTTCTCCCATGAACTCGAAGACAAGATCCGCGACAAGTTCGAAGCGCAGAACCCCAACGTCAAGGTCCACATCGTCGGCTTCGCCAAGAAGGTCGGCGACCTGATCGATGGCCTGGTGATGGTCGTGATGTTCTTCGGCATCGCCTTTGTCATCACCTTGATCCTGCTGCTGTGGTTCACCAACTGCCTGCGCAGCACCATCGCGGTGTTGAGTACCACGTTGGTGGCCGTGATATGGCAATTGGGCTTGATGCACTTTTTCGGCTTCGGCCTTGATCCGTATTCGATGCTGGTGCCGTTCCTGATCTTCGCCATCGGCATTTCCCATGGTGTGCAGAAAATCAACGGGATCGCCCTGCAATCCAGTGAGGCCGATAACGCGTTGACGGCCGCGCGACGTACGTTCCGACAGCTGTTCCTGCCGGGGATGATCGCGATCCTGGCGGATGCGGTAGGGTTTATCACTTTGCTGATCATCGACATCGGCGTGATCCGCGAATTGGCCATCGGCGCGTCCATCGGCGTGGCGGTGATCGTGTTCACCAACCTGATCCTGCTGCCGGTGGCGATTTCCTACGTGGGCATCAGCAAGCGCGCCATCGCCAAGAGCAAGAAGGATGCGAACCGCGAGCATTCGTTCTGGCGCCTGCTGTCGAACTTTGCCAGCCCCAAAGTCGCGCCGATCTCCATCGCCCTGGCCTTGGTCGCCTTCGGCGGCGGCCTCTGGTACAGCCAGAACCTCAAGATCGGCGACCTCGACCAGGGCGCGCCGGAACTGCGCCCGGACTCGCGCTACAACAAAGACAACAATTTCATCATCAGCAACTACTCCACCAGTTCCGACGTGCTGGTGGTGATGGTCAAGACCAAGGCCGAAGGCTGCTCGCGGTATGAGGCCATGGCGCCCATCGATCAGTTGATGTGGAAGATGCAGAACACCGAGGGCGTGCAGTCGGCGATCTCGCTGGTGACCGTGTCCAAGCAGATGATCAAGGGCATGAACGAGGGCAACCTGAAATGGGAAACCCTGTCGCGCAACCCGGATGTGCTGAACAACTCCATCGCCCGCGCCGATGGCCTGTACAACAACAACTGCTCCCTGGCGCCGGTGCTGGTGTTCCTCAACGACCACAAGGCCGAAACCCTCGACCGTGCGGTGCATGCGGTGCAGGACTTCGCCAAGGAAAACAACACGGAGGGCCTGGAGTTCATCCTCGCCGCCGGCAACGCCGGGATCGAGGCGGCCACCAACGAGGTGATCAAGGAGTCCGAGCTGACCATCCTGATCCTGGTGTACCTGTGCGTGGCCACCATGTGCATGATCACCTTCCGCTCGTGGGCGGCAACCCTGTGCATCGTGTTGCCACTGGTGCTGACCTCGGTGCTGGGCAACGCGCTGATGGCGTTCATGGGCATTGGCGTGAAGGTTGCGACCCTGCCGGTGGTGGCACTGGGCGTGGGCATTGGCGTGGACTACGGCATCTACATCTACAGCCGCCTGGAAAGCTTCCTGCGTGCGGGGCTGCCGTTGCAAGAAGCGTATTACCAGACGCTCAAATCCACCGGTAAAGCCGTGCTGTTCACCGGCCTGTGCCTGGCGATTGGCGTGTGCACCTGGATCTTCTCGGCGATCAAGTTCCAGGCTGACATGGGCCTGATGCTCACCTTCATGCTGCTGTGGAACATGTTCGGGGCGCTGTGGCTGTTGCCGGCACTGGCGCGGTTCTTGATCAAGCCGGAGAAACTGGCCGGGCAGAAGGGCAACTCACTGTTCGCCCATTGATCGATTAGACCATTGCCGCAAGGCACGGCGGGGGAATTGACCTATCATGTGTCTTTTCCCCCGCAGTGACTTCACATCATGACCGACGCATCACCCAACCTGAGCACCGCCCTCCAAGACAGCGACATGCTGATCATCAATGGGCTGCACGCCTTCGACTTCACGTTTGACCAGCACTTGCTGATCGAAAGCATGGACGGTCGGGAACTCAAGCGTTGGAAGTTCAGTCCAGAACAACTCAATGCCGCCACCTTTGATGACAGCTTGCAAAGCTGGCTCCTGATCAACGAAGACGGTGAACACCGTCTGGTTTGCCTCAGCGCGATCAAGGGCGACAACAATAACGACGAGGACGAAGCGGATGATGATGCGTAAATTCTGGCCCCTGCTGATGGCTGGCAGTGTCGGCGCCATGTCGGTACAGGCCGCGCCGGCCGATACTTATGAACTGTTGGTGGGCAGCTACACCGCAGGCACCAGCGAAGGCATCTATCGCCTGCAATTCGACAGCCGTACCGGCACGTTCCAAGGCCAGCCGGTGCTGGCGGCCAAGGCGGCCAACCCGTCCTGGCTGACCGTTTCCAAAGACCAGAAGCACCTGTTTGTGGTCAACGAGAACGGCCCAGGGCAAAAAGATGCCGTGGGTCGCGTCAGCAGCTACAGCATCGACCCGCAAAATCACCAGCTCACCCTGATCAATCAGGTGCAGAGCCTGGGCAATGAGCCGACCCATTCCAGCCTGGCCGCTGATGGGCGCTACCTGTTCGTTGCCAACTATTCAGTGCTGGAAGATCCGGGTGGAAGCCTGGCGGTGCTGCCGGTTGATGCCAAGGGCAAACTGTCGGCCCCGGTGCAACTGAGCGGGCACCCGGCCAGTGGCGTCAACCCTGAGCGCCAGGCGTCCAACCATGTGCATTCGGTGGTGTCATCGCCGGATGGCAAGTACGTGTTTGTGCAGGACCTGGGGGCGGACAAGGTGTTTGCCTACCGCTATGACCCCAAGGCCAACCACGAACTGCCGCTGACCCCGGCCACTCCCGCGTCGGTGCAACTGCCACCGGGCAGCGGCCCGCGCCACTTGCTGTTCAGTCAGGATGGCAAGCACGCCTGGCTGACCACTGAGATGAGCGCCCAGGTCGCGGTGTTTGACTACAACGACGGCAAGCTCAGCCAAACCCAGCTGGTGGACTTCGCCGCCGGCCAACCGGTGTCCGACAAGGCCGGTGCGGCGCTGCATGTGTCCAGCGATGGCAAGTTCCTGTACGTGAGCAACCGTGGCACGGCCAACCAGATGCTGGTGTTCAGCATCGACCCGGCCACCGCGCATCTCAAGGAACTGCAACGCCGTAGCGTCGAGGGTGATCACCCGCGTGAGTTCAGCCTGGACCCGAGCGGCAAGTTCCTGCTGATTGCCAACCAGAAAAGCAACGAAATCGTGGTGGTCGAACGTGACCCCAAGACCGGCTTGCTTGGCAAAACCGTGCAGAAACTGGCCATCGATGCCCCCAGCGACCTCAAGTTCCTGGTGCGTCAATAAGCCACAGGCCCCGCACTGCGGGGCCTGAGCCTTTCTATTAATTCTGTTGATAGCGGCTAGTGTTTCAAAGCATTTCTAAGGTTTAGCCCTCGGGCGTAAGTTTGGTTCCAAGGCCTTCCCCGGCCACCTAACCAAACGAACACAAGGGTTACCGACATGAACTTGAATCTCTTCTCCATCATCGCCGCTTCCGCTGTTTCCGCTACCGTGGCCCTGCCAGCCGCTGCCAGCGTGGACGTTGCCGGTAAAAAATCCAGCACCAGTGCCTATACCCAGAAATACCTGCAACAGAGTGCCAACTTCTATGCGGCGTTGGATCACAAGATTCAACACTGATCTTGAACTCAATGAGTTCAAATGTGGGAGCGGGCTTGCTCGCGAATGCAGTGGGTCAGTCGAAACATCTTTAGCTGATACACCGCTTTCGCGAGCAAGCCCGCTCCCACATTTGGATTGCGTTGCGTTCAAGCCTTTGCCATTACCGCCACAAACAGCGGTGATTCCAGAAAACGCTGTAACCAAACCTGCAACCGCTTATACGAAGTACCGGCAAACCACACTCGATCCACATGGGCAAACTGGCGCACAAATGGCGCCAGTGCAGCATCCGCCAGGGTCAGGTGGTTGGCCAGCAGGTAATCCCGCTCGGCCAACAATCCCTCAAGCTTGCGCAAGAACACCTCGCCCTCGGCCCGATAATGTTCCATCGGGTGTTCCGGGTAGCGCTCGGCGTACTTGTATCGATTCAAGTGATGCTTGAATTGCTGATCGTTCTCGGCGATCAACGCCAAGACCGCCGGGTCACCTTGCAGCAGCCAATCCTCGGGATCGTGCTGGGCCAAGGCCCACTGCATGATTTCCAGGCTTTCATCAATCACCCGACCGTCAACACTCAGCACCGGCACTGTGCCCTTGGGCGACAGCGCCAGCATCTCGTCCGGCTTGGCCTTGAGGCTGACTTCAACGATTCGCACCGGTACGCCGCAGTAGCGTAGGGCCAACCGCGCCCGCATCGCGTACGGGCAGCGGCGGAACGAATACAGCAGCGCCTCGCTCACTTGACCTCCAGGGTGCTCAAGCCATTGCCCTGGCGCTTGACCTGGATCTGCACCGGGATGCGCTCGTGCATTTCCTGTACGTGGGAAATCACCGCCACCTTGCGGCCCTGGGCCTGCAAACCGTCCAGGGCATCCATGGCCAATTGCAGGGATTCGGGGTCAAGGCTGCCAAAGCCTTCGTCGATAAACAGCGACTCGATCTTCAAGGTGCTGGACGCCATCGAGGCTAGGCCCAAGGCCAACGCCAGCGACACCAGGAACGTCTCGCCGCCGGACAACGAATGCACCGAGCGCAGTTCGTCGCCCATTTCTGTGTCCAGCACCAGCAGGCCGAGCATGCTGCCGCCGCGCTTGAGGCGGTAGCGGCGCACCAGTTGGCGCAGTTGCACGTTGGCGTGGTGCACCAGCAGGTCGAGGTTGTAGGCCTGGGCGATCTTGCGGAAGGTATCGCCGGTGGCTGAGCCGATCAGCGCGTTGAGGCGTGCCCAGCGCTGCCACTCGTCATAGGCCTTGGCGATCTGCTCGGCGAGGGTGTGGTTGGCCTCCTGACGGCGCTGGTCTTCGGACTGGCGCGCACGCAGTTCGGCGACTGCTTTCTCGCCATCGGCCAATTGCTGGTTGAGCGCGGCCAGGGTGCTGTCCAGTTCCTCGGCATCCAGGTTGCCGTTGTGCAGGGCCTGGTGTTCGGCCAGGCGTTGTTCGCGCTCTTGCAGCAGGACCTTGGCTTGTTCGACGGCCTTTTCGCTGTGCTGTACGAGCTGGCGCAGCGCGCTGACTTGCGCGTCATCAAAGGCCAGCAGGCGAGTGAGGCCGCTGTCGTCCAGTTCAGGATGCAGGGCGCGCCATTCGTTGATGCGGGTATCGAGCGCCTGTTGTTCGGTGTGCAGGGCGTGTTGGCGTTCTTGCTGGGCCTTGAGGTCGGCGGCCAGTTGGATCAAGGCATTGCGGGTGTCCTGCAACTGTTGGTTGGCATCGGTCTCGCGTTGGCGCGACTGGGTGACGGCTTGATCCAATTGCTGCTGCCAATGCTCGGCGCTGGTGTGGTCGCCCAGCAGTGCGCCGAGTGTTGCCTGGGCGGCCTGTTGCTGAGCGGTCAGTTCGCTGACTTGCAGGCGCAGGGCGTCCAGTTGTTGTTGGCGATGCTGTTGGTGGGTCTGTTGATTTTCGAGGGTTTGCTGGCGCTCTTGCCGCTCTGCCAGTTCATCGCGTTGTTGGCCCAATTGCTCAAGACGCTGGCTGACCTGTTGGTCCAACTGCATGAAGGTCGCCGCAGGCTCGCTGCGCAAACCGTCCAAGGTGTCGGCGGGCAACAAGCTGGCGAAGGCATTGAGTTCTTCGTCCAGGCGCTCGCGGTCGTTGGACAACTCGCGCTGCTGGTCCACCAGCAATTGTCGGGCTTGCTGGCTGGCGTCCTGGGCCGCTTGCAGTTGTTGCTGCAAGCGCCCGGCGTTTTGTTGCAGGTTGAGCAGGGCGCCTTGGCGCTGTTCGTCCTGGGTGATGCTTTGGGTCAGTTGGCCCGTTTGCTGGGCCAACCAGTCGCTGCGCTTGGCCGCGTCCTGGTTGAACAGCGAGGCGGCTAACGGGTGTGCGTCCAGGCTCGGGGCCAGGGCTTGCTGTTGGGTTGCCAGGAGCTCTTGCTGGTGCAGGAATTCCTTCTGCTGGGCGATCAAACCACCGACTTCACCGCGCAGCTCGTTGAGTTTTTCCTTGAGGCTGTCGACGGCTTTCTGCGCCGCAGCTTCTTCGTTGTCGTCATGACGGCCAAGGCTTTGCAGCAGGGCTTCGGGCTGGTGATACGGATGCTCGTGGCTGCCGCACACCGGGCACGGCTGATCATCCTGCAACTGTTCACGCAACTCCTCGACGCTGGCACTGCGGGCCAGGCGTTGGCGCTCCAGCAACTGCTTGGTCACCGTCAGGGTTTGTTCGGCGACGGTCAGCTCGGCCTTGGTTTGCAGGCCGGTCTGGTTCAGTTGTTCGCGTTGCTGCTGGGCATCGGTGAGTTTTTGTGTGAGGGCTGCGGCCTGTTGATCGAGTTGGCGTTGGTTGTCCCACAGGCGCGTAAGGTCTTCGAAAGCACGTTGCTGCTTGCGATTGTCTTGCAGCAGGCTGGCCAGCAACTGGATCTGTTCGGCCACGGCATGGGGTTCGGCGCCGGCTTCCTGGTACAGCACGTCCAGGGCTTCGCGCTGCTGGGTGAAGCGTTCGGCGGCGCTGGTGGCGCGTTGTTCCAACTGTGGCAGTTCGCCTTGGCCTTTGTTCAGGCGGTTGCCGATCAGCATCAGTTGTTGCAGGCGCTCGCGATAAAGCGTCCAGGCATCGCTCAGCGGGGCCAGTGCGGCACTGCGTTCAAGGCCGGCTGCCAGGCGTTGCAGGCGTTCGGCGACTTGGGTTTGTTTGTCCAGCAAGCCGTTGAGCAGGGCCTGGCCTTCGGTGCAGGCCTGTTCGTGTTGCAACTGGTCTTCGCTGCGCTTGGCCAGGTCTTTGGTCAAGTGGGCGAGGGTGCTTTGTTCGTCAAACGCCTGGCGCAATAGAGGCGCGGCCTCGCCCTGGCTTTTCAAGGCGTCGGCAAGGGCGGTCTGGGCGCTCGCCTGTTGTTGCTGGGCCTGTTCCTGGCGCGTGTTCAGCACCGCTTGCTGTTCGATGTGTTGCTGAATCTGCGCGGCCAACGGCGACAACAGCTGGCCGAGTTCTGCCTGGCGGGCGAAGTGGTGACGTTGCGGCGCCAACTGGTCCAGGCGGCTCAGGTCCTGGCGTTGTGGGCCTTGGCTGTCCCAATCGGCCTGGGCGCGTTGCAGCTGTTCGGTGGCGCTGAGCTGGCGTTCCTGCCACTCGCGCAGTTCCTTGAGCCAGGTGTGTTGCAACTCCAACTGCTTGAGTTGGGCTTGTTGGGTCTTGAGCTGCTGCTGGGCCTGGTTGAACTGTTGATCCAGCTCGGCACGGGCTTCGGGCGCCAGCGGCACAACGCCGGTGGCCTGGTCTTGCAGTTGTTTGTGGGCGTCCTTGGCGTCCTTGGCCTTGTCGAACGCACGACGGCCGAGCTGGGTGTAGAGCGCGGTGTCGGTGAGTTTTTCCAGCAGTTCGCTGCGTTCGTTGTCGTTGGCCTTGAGGAAGGCGCTGAATTCGCTTTGTGCCAGCAGCACGGCGCGGGTGAACTGTTCGAAGTTCAGGCCCAGGGCCAGTTCCAGCTGGGTCTTGTATTCGGTTTTCTGGCTGGCCAGCAGTTGATCACTGTCGAGGTCGATCAGGCTTTGGCGGCTGTTCTGCAACTTGCCGCTGGCCTTGTCCCTGGCACGGTTGGCTTCCCAGCGCGCACGGTAGCGTCGGCCGTTGACGCCGACGAAATCCACTTCGGCATACCCGCCGCCAGTACCCCGGCGCAGCAGGGTGCGCGGGTCACCAATGGAAATGTCGCTGTCGGCGTCCGGCATCTTGGCCTGGCCGGTATCGCCCAGGCGCGGCACTGCACCAAACAGCGCCAGGCACAGCGCATCGAGCAGGGTGCTTTTGCCGGCGCCGGTGGGGCCGGTGATGGCGAACAAGCCCGCGCTGGCCAACGGCTCGGCGGTGAAGTCGATCTCGAACGGGCCGGCCAGGGAGGCGAGGTTTTTCAGGCGGATGGCGAGGATCTTCATGGCTGTTCGTCCTCCTGTTGCACTTCCTGGAGCAGCACGGCGAAGTCCTTCAAGGTTTGTTCGTCCACTTCGCTGCCGTAGCTGTCCTGCCAGGCGCGGCTGAATAATTCTTGCGGAGTGAGCTGGTCGAGTTCGATGAGTGGGTCGTCGCTGTCGTCTTCACGGCGGCCAACGCCTGCGTATTCAGCGGCGATGCGCACCAGGCGCACGGCTTTGCCTTGCAGGGCGGTTTCGATTTGCTGGCGCAGGTCGGGCTGGGGTTCGTCGAGGCGTACGCGCACTTCGAGCCACGGGTGGCGTTGGGTTTCGGCCAGCAGGTCGACGTCCGGCAACGCGGCCAAGGCAGTGAGGATGTCGGCCAGGGGCGCGGCTTCCAGGCGTTGCAGGTCAACCGAGCGCGGGATCAGCAGCGGTTCGACACTCACCAGGCTCTGGCCTTGGAACGTCACGTCAAGCACCTGATGCTTGTAGCCGATCTCGGAAAACGACAGCGGAATCGGCGAGCCGCTATAGCGAATGCGGTCTTCGCCATTGACCTTTTGCGGCTTGTGCAAATGGCCGAGAGCAACGTAGCCAACAGTCCGATCAAAAAGGCTGGCGGGCAGCGCCTCGGCATTGCCGATGATCAAGCTGCGCTCGGAGTCCTCCGATACCGAGCCACCGGCCATATGGGCATGGCTGATGGCAATCAGCGCCTGGCCTTTTTTGCGTTTGGCATTGGCGGCGGCGATCAGTTGTTCATGCACCTGGCCGATGCCCCGCAGGTAGTCGTCGCCCAACTGCGCACCCGTGACTTCCGCCGGGCGCAAGAACGGCAGCGCCAGGCACCAGCCGGCGATCTTGCCCTTGGCGTTCGGCAGCGGGATCAGCAGGCGTTCGGCGTCCAGTTGGCCATCGTCGAGCCACAGCACGCGACCGAGGGCGTGGGTGCGCAAACGGCGCATCAACGGCGCAGGCAATTCGATGCGCGAGCCGGAGTCGTGGTTACCGGCGATCATCACGATGGTCAGCGTGGGGTTTTGTTCGTGGGCACTGATGATGAAGTCATACAGCCGCTCCTGGGCCTTGAGCGGCGGGTTGACCGTGTCGAAGATATCGCCAGCGATCAGCAACACATCCGGGGCGTGGGCCTTTAATTGGCCCAGCAGCCAGTCGAGGAAACAGGCGTGTTCGTAATCGCGTTCCTGGCCATGCAGGTTTTGCCCAAGGTGCCAGTCGGAGGTGTGAAACAGACGCAAGGCGAACTCCGTGGAGAATAGGAAAAGGAGGGGAGTTTACCTGTTATGCGACCCCGTTGCCCCAGGCGATAGAGATCAAATGTGGGAGCGGGCTTGCTCGCGAAAGCGGTGTGTCAGTCAGCTCATCTGCAACTGACACACCGCTTTCGCGAGCAAGCCCGCTCCCACATTTTGATTTGTGTTGAATCAGGGGGGGGTTACTTGGGGTATAGCGGCGGCAAGCTGGTGGCGTCGGTGGCGGGGTCCAGCTCACGTTCGGCCACCGGGATGGACTTGACCGCCCGCCACAGGTCTTCGCCCAGCCAGTACTGGCCGCTTTCGCTGTAGAGCGCGCCGTTCAACCCGTCCAGAGCATCGGACAAGGGGATGTACCGCGCCGCCATGTCGGCCAGGGTTTCCGGCTGTTGGCGCGCCCAGGCGTCGAGCGCCTGGCGGGTGGCTTGGGGGTCGTTGGCCTGAGTGGCGCGCTTGAGGTCGTCCAGCAAGGTGCGTGGGCTTGGGCCGGTTTGTGCGGCACGCAGCACGGCCGGTTGCCAGCGCGCACGCCACCACAGGCCGAATCCCAGCAGGGTGGTGCAGGCAAGCATCAAGGTGCTCAGTTGCCACAGCCACAGGCGGCTGTCGTCGGGCGCGGTGATGATGGTGGGGGTAGCAGGGGTGTCCACCACCAGGCTTGGGTTGGTGGCCACTTGCAGGGTGCGCGCTGGCAGGCTGGTGCGTTCCAGGTGGTCTTCGTGGGTGTTCCACCACACCACTTCGACGGCGGGCATCTCTATGGCGCCGGCGCGGGTGGGTACCAGGGCTTCGCGGTCTTCACGGCTGCCGATCAAGCCGCGCTCGTTGGTTTGGTTGCCCAGCACGGGTTGGTCCGGGTAGCGGCGCAGGCCGTTGATTTCGACGCTGGGCAAAGCGGGCAACTGCGCGCTGGAGAGGCCTTCGGCGTTGACCGTGAGGCTGCGGGTCAGGGAGTCGCCGACCTGGACGTGTTCCGGTTCCGGGTTCCAACTTTCGCTCAGGGTCAGGCTACGCGCTGGCAGCCATGGCGTATCGGCGGGATACAGCGCCGGCTTGGGCTTTACCGTCAACGGCAATGGCGCTGAACTCACGTGGATCAACTTGCCCGGCTTGGTGCCTTGCAGGGTGTTCTCTTGGGGCGGGCGCGATTCCACCAGGGTGGCGCTGAAGGTTTGCGCGGGGATGTCCAGGGTGCCGCTGTGTTGCGGGTAGATCGCGTAGCGGGTTTCGATCACGCCATGGCGGATGCTGTTGATCACTTTTTCATAGGTGCGCGATTCCCCCAGTTGCTCCACACGGGCATCGGGTATCTGCAACGGTGTGAGGCTGCTGTCGTCATACAGCGACACCGAGTGGTACACGCGCACGGTCAACAGCGCCTGGGCCTGCACGTACACCGCTGTCTGGTCGAGGTTGGCTTCGACAAACACGGGGGCCAGTTCGGCGTTGGTGTCCTGGCTTGAGGTTTCCACCACGGTCAAGTTGATGGGCTGGGTTGTGTAGTCGCCCACCTGTAGTGGCGGGATGACCACCGTGCCGTTTTGTTTGGGCAGCAGGGTGATGATCCAACGGGTGGTTGCGTGGTTATCGCCGCCCAAGGTAGTGAGCTGGTTCAACTGGCGGGTGCCGCTGACTTCGAATTGCGCATCCAGGGGCGACAGGTCGGGTTTGCCGAACAGCGTGACGTCGTTGGATTCCACCGTCAGCTCGACCGTTTCGCCGGAATTGAGGCGGCTGCGGTCAACGCTGGCGACCAGGTTCGCCGCCTGGGCGTGGCCTGCCGACAAGGCGAGCAGGAGCAGTAGGGTGGTGCGGCGGCTCATCGAGTCTTGTCCTGATGTTGTTGCTGTTCGTACCAGAATTTGCGCCGCAGCAGTTCGCCGGGGTTGTCCGGGATCTCCCGCAGCCATTGCTCCAGGGCCTGGCGGTGTTCACCGTCGAGGCTGGCATCGTTGGGGCGCAGCGGCGGGGTGGTGGTTTGCTCATCTTCAAGCTCGCTGCCCGGTACTTCGTTGCCACCGGCTTGCGCGGTGGCGTCCGCCTGCTTATCGCCGGCACCGGCTTCACCCTGGCCCTGGGATGATTGCTCGCCCCCCGTGTCCGTTTGCCCGCTGGCGCCTGGTTGCGCAGTTTGGCCGGGTTGGGTGGTTTCGTCATCCTCGTTTTCTGCCGGTTTTTCGGCGTCGTGCTGTGCCTGTTCCTGTTCTTGTAGCAGGGCTTCCACCAGGGCCTTGTTTTTCAGGGCCGGTTGCAGGTCGGGCTGGGCTTCCAGGGCTTGCTCGTACGCGTCGATCGCGGCCTCCAGCTCGCCGGACTTGGCCAGGGCATTACCCCTATTGTAGTGGGCGTAGGCGCTATCGCTTTCGGCAAAACGCTTGATGGCTTCGGCGTAGTTGCCCGCTTCGTAGAGTGCGACGCCTTGCCATTGCGGGTCCTGGAAGTGTTCGGCGGCCTCGGCAGGACGTTTCTTCTTGAGCAAATACTGGCCCTGCTGGTCGGGGCGCAGCCACAGGTCTTGCAGGCCAAAGGCATAGCTGGGCTGGGGCGCGCCCAATAGCAGCAAGGGCAGGCAGAACAACCAGCCCCGCCGTCCGGCACAGGCGGCCAGCAGCAACAGCGGCAGCAGCAACCAATAGCCTTGGTCGGCCCAGGTATCCAGGTGCAGCAATTGCCCGTCGTTACGCAGCGCTTGCGGGGTATCCATCACGCCGAGTTGGCGCAGGTCCTTGTCGTCCAGGCGCGCGGCGCGGTAACGGCCGCCCATTTCGCTGGCAAAGGCCTTGAGCGTGGGGCTGTCCAGGCGTGGTACGAGGATCGCGCCTTGTTCGTCCTTGAGGAACTCGCCGCTTTCCTGGGTCACCGGGGTGCCTTCACGGCTGCCGATGCCAAGGATCGACAGGCTGGGCGATTGCGCGCTTTGCAGCAGCAGGCGAATGCCCTGGCGTTCCTGCTTGGACAGGGATGAGCCGATCAGCAGCAGGCGGCCCTGGCCCAGGCCACCTTGCTTGAGCAACCCCAGGGCTTTCTCCACCGCCAGGTCAGCGCGATGGCCCGGCTCGGGCATGATCGACGGGCGCAGGGCTTCCAGCAGGTTGCGGCTGGTGGCGAGGTCGTCCGATAGCGGCACCAGGGTGTGGGCGCTGCCGGCATACACGACGATGGCGGTTTGTGCGTCGCTGCGCGCTTGCAGCAGGTCATACAGCTTGCGCCGTGCTTGCTCCAGGCGGTTGGGCGGGCTGTCGGTGGCAAGCATTTCCGGGGTCAGCTCCAGCAGCACCACCAGCGGGTCGGACGGTTTCTGGCTGGACTGCTCGACCCGCTGCCAGCTCGGGCCCAGCAAGGCCAGGACGGCCAGCAGCCAGGCAATCCCCAATACCACCCACGGCGATTTGCTTTCACGCCCATTGCCGCCGCTGAGCAACACGGCGTGGAAGGCTGGCGGCAGGATCATTTGCCAGCGCCCGGCACGTTTTTGGCGGTGCCACAGCTGCCACAGCAACCAGCCGAGCAGGGGCAGCAGCAACAGCCACCAGGGACGGAACCAATGCGGCCACAGGTCGATCATCGACGCCTCCGCAAGCGCAGGCGTTTGAGGCGTTGGCGCCATTCCGGGTGCTGTTGCAGGAAAATCCCCTTGCTGGTGAGCTTATTGAACAGCCGTTGCAGCGCGTTGTTTGGCCAGCGCTCCTGGATCACCAGCAGCATGCTCAGTACCAGCGCCAACGCGAGCGGCGCGCTGTACAGCGCCTGGGCCGGGCGCGCCTGGGTCGGTTGCTGTTCCACCGGTTCGAGCTGGTCGAGGGTTTGCTTGATGGTTTGCAGTTCTTCGCCATCGCGGGCACGGAAGTATTGGCCGCCGGTGGCGTCGGCAATGGCCTTGAGCGCAGGCTCGTCCAGGTCCAGGCTCGGGTTGACGCCCAGAATCCCTAAGGAACCGGTTTGTTCCGGGTCGGCGCCGATGCCGATGGGGTAGATCTTCACGCCTTCTTCGGCGGCCAGGCGCGCGGCGGTCAGCGGGTCGATCTGCCCGGCGTTGTTGGCGCCGTCGGTGACCAGGATAAGCACGCGGCTTTGCGCAGGGCGCTGGCGCAGGCGCTTGAGGGCCAGGCCGATGGCATCGCCGATGGCGGTGTTTTTGCCGGCGATGCCGATGCGTGCTTCATCCAGCCAAGTGCGCACGCTGCGGCGGTCGAAGGTCAGCGGTGCTTGCAGGTACGCCTTGCTGCCAAACAGGATCAGGCCGACGCGGTCGCCTTCGCGGTGTTCCAGGAAGTCCCCGAGCAGGTGCTGCACCAGGCTCAGGCGGCTGACGTCATCGCCCTGCCAATGCATATCGGGGAAGTCCATGGAGCCGGACACGTCCACCGCCACCAGCAAGTCGCGGCCACTGGCAGCAATCGGCAAGGGTTCACCGAGCCATTCCGGGCGCGCGGCGGCGGTCAGCAGCAACAGCCACAGCACCACGAACGGCGCTTGTTGACGCCAGCCCGGCAGGTTGACGCGGGCGCGGCGGCGGGCCAGGCCTTCGAGGTCACTGAGGTAGCTGACTTTAAGCGCGGGCTCGCCACTGTCGGCCACCGGAAGGATAAGGCGCATCAGCCACGGCAGCGGCAGCAGGGCGAAGATCCACGGCCAGGCGAACTCAAACATGTTTACGAATCCAGGTATCAACGGCTTGGGTCAGGCCGGCGATGGCCTTGTCGTCGAGTTTGCATTCGGGTTTATACGCGCCCTCTACCAATATCATCCAGCGGGTGAGGCCGGCAGCGGGGCAGCGGTTGTCGAGGAACGCCAGCCATTTGCGGCCGTTGAGGGTGTGGCTTTGGCTGTAGGGGTAGTCGTTACGGCACAGGCGTTTGAGCAGGCCATTGAGTTGCTGCAGCCAGGCACCGGCGGGGGCGCCGTCGTAGGGCTTGGGCATCAGTGCCAGTTCGGCCAGGGCGGCGATGCGCAGTGGGTCCAAGGGTTGCTCGGCACGTGCCACCGGGCGGCGGGTAGGCAGGAAGCGGCGCAGCGACCACAAGCCCCAGCCCAACAGCGGAATTAATACCAGCAACAGCCACCAACCGGGCGCAGGTGGCCAGAAGCCGATGGCCGGCGGGGCGATCAGCGGCTGTAGTTGGTCGAGGCTGCTCATTGCTTTTTAACCGGGCGTTGCGGGTTGAGGTATTCGCGCAATTGCTCAACCATTTCGCTTTGGGTGCTCAAGGGCATCAGCAGAATCCGCAGCTTTTGTGCGAGTAACTCCCAGCGGGCGATACGCGCTTCGGCCTGGGCCTTGTAGGCCTGGCGTAGATCGTAGTTGAGCGTATCCAACTCCAGCTGAGCGCCACGTTCGGCGAAACGCAGCAACCCGGCGGCGGGCAGGGCGTGGTCCAGAGGGTCGGAGATCGGCAACAGCAGCAGGTCGCAATGGCGCGACAGCAGGCTCAGTTGTTGCTCGGCGCCTTCGGTGAGGGCGCGCTCGTCGCAGATCACAATCACCAGGCTGCCGGGGCGCAAGACTTCCCGGCCTCGGCGCAGGGCCATGCCCAGGGCGTCGGCTTCGGGGCGGCTCTCGGTGTTCAGGCTTTGGTTGACGCGCACCAGGCGGTTGAGCAATTGCAGTAGGCTTTGCTTGCTGCGCCGGGGTTTGATCTCGTAGTGCTCGTTGTCGCCGAACACCAGGCCGCCCACGCGGTCGTTATGCCCCAAGGCCGCCCACCCGATCAGGCTGGCGGCTTGGGCTGCCAGCACCGACTTGAACATCTGCCCCGAGCCGAAAAACAGCCGGCAGCTTTGCTCCACCATGATGAAGATCGGCCGCTCACGTTCCTCATGGAACAGTTTGGTGTGCGGCTCCTGGGTACGGGCCGTCACACGCCAGTCGATGGTGCGCACATCGTCACCGGCCTGGTACACGCGCACCTGGTCAAAATCCACACCGCGTCCGCGCAGCTTGGAGTGGTGCAGGCCGATCAGCGGGCTGCGCTGGCTCGGCGTGGAAAACAGCTGCACTTCACGCACGCGATGGCGCATCTCGATCAATTCGCTGAGGGAGACGCGGATGCCATCGCCGGTGTTCATGGGTTTCAAGCGACGGCAACGACGTCAAGAATGCGCTGCACCACGCGGTCCTGGTCAATGCCAGCGGCTTCGGCCTCGAACGACAGGATGATGCGATGACGCAGCACGTCGAACAGCACCGCCTGGATATCTTCCGGGCTCACGAAGTCGCGACCGGCCAGCCAGGCATGGGCGCGGGCGCAGCGGTCCAGGGCAATGGAGCCGCGCGGGCTGGCGCCGTAGGCGATCCACTCGGCCATCTCTGGGTCGAATTTGGCTGGGGTGCGCGTGGCCATGACCAGTTGCACCAGGTATTCCTCCACCGCATCGGCCATGTACAGGCCGAGGATTTCCTTGCGGGCGGCGAAGATCGCCTGTTGGCTCACGCGACGCTCGGGCTTGGTTTCACCGTTGAGGGCTTCACCACGGGCCTGTTGCAGGATGCGCCGCTCAACGGCAGCGTCCGGGAAACCGATTTTTACGTGCATCAAGAAGCGGTCGAGCTGGGCTTCGGGCAGCGGGTAGGTGCCTTCCTGTTCGATCGGGTTTTGCGTGGCCATCACCAAAAACAGCGGCGACAGCTCGTAGGTACTGCGCCCGACGCTGACTTGGCGCTCGGCCATGGCTTCCAGCAGGGCTGATTGCACCTTGGCCGGGGCGCGGTTGATTTCGTCCGCCAGCACCAGGTTGTGGAAGATCGGCCCCTGCTGGAACACGAAGCTGCCGGTTTCCGGGCGATAGATCTCGGTGCCGGTGATGTCGGCGGGCAACAGGTCGGGGGTGAATTGGATGCGATGGAACTGCGCCTCGATGCCCTCGGCCAGCTCTTTGATGGCCTTGGTCTTGGCCAGCCCTGGCGCACCTTCCACCAGCATATGGCCGTCGGCAAGCAGGGCGATCAGCAGGCGATCGATGAGTTTTTCCTGGCCGAGAATCTGCGTAGAAAGAAAGGTTCGCAGCGCAAGCAGCGCTTCACGATGTTCCATCGATGACGGTTCCTGGAAAGATAAGCACGGGCGGTTTGGGGCAGACGCCGGGCTGGGGCGTCTACTTTAATGCATCGAGGGGGGTGGCGACTAACGGCGTAACGGGTATTTTTGGCGAAACTTGTAGGATTTTTGTGTGGAGTGCAGGAATGGTTGCAGCAGGACTTGCTGTTGTGAACACCAGCAATGTGGGAGGGGGCTTGCCCCCGATGGCGGACTGTCAGTCATCGATGTATCAACTGACACACTGCCATCGGGGGCAAGCCCCCTCCCACATTAGATCGGCGGTGCCTTTAGGTGCGGGTGAAAGTGCCCGTTCCCTTGAGGATGTTTTGCAAGGTTTCTTCCACTTCGACCAAGTCGGATGCAGCAGTGGTGTGGCTGATTTCCAACTGATCCTTGCCGCCGAGCGCGTCCGCATCGCCAGCCGCCAGCTCCACCAGCAAGGTAGTTGCGCTCAAGGTGACTTTGAGCCCATCCAGCGTCGACGGCTCATAATCCCAGGTCAGCTCGACCTCATCTTCATCCGGGTAACGGGTGAGCATGAACATTTCGCCGTTCTTGCCGTGGCAGCAGAGCATCGCCATGTTGTCTTCTTCGTCGTCGCACGGGGTTGCCATCAGGGCGTCGGTTTTCAGTTGCAGCATGGGGCAATCCTGTCTGGGGTAGGGCGTAATGCGGGGATTGTGCCATTGCGGCGTATTTTGTGCTGCATCCTGTGTCAGACCTGTTGCATAACTGCCGGGTTGCACCCGTCGCAACCCCGCCCCTGCGTACCGATGTCCGAATATGTCGCAGCACCGCAAGCAGCGGCGTTCCCACACTCGTTAAGCTGCGCAACGGATGTGCATGGGCCAGGCGCCTGACCTGCCCGTCGTACCGTCATCTGGCCAGGTGTACATCTTGTGGAAGTTGTATGTGACCCCGTTGTCTTGTGCAGCTTCACCCTCCTGTCGCTTTGATTCGCTATGGTTAACGTGCGAACAGAGCAGACGGTCTCCCCGCAAGGGGATAACACGCGACGCTTTCATCAATAACAAGCCCAAGCGGAGTACCACAGATGGCGTTCTTCACCGCAGCCAGCAAGGCCGACTTCCAGCATCAACTGCAAGCGGCACTGGCGCAGCACATCAGTGAACAGGCACTGCCACAAGTGGCGCTGTTCGCTGAACAATTTTTCGGCATCATTTCCCTGGACGAACTGACCCAGCGTCGCCTTTCCGACCTGGCCGGTTGCACCCTCTCTGCGTGGCGCCTGCTTGAGCGCTTTGACCACACCCAACCGCAAGTGCGGGTGTACAACCCCGATTACGAACGTCACGGCTGGCAATCGACCCACACCGCGGTCGAAGTGCTGCACCATGACCTGCCGTTCCTGGTGGACTCGGTGCGTACCGAGCTGAACCGTCGCGGCTACAGCATCCACACCCTGCAAACCACCGTGCTCAGCGTGCGTCGTGGGGCCAAGGGCGAGTTGCTGGAAATCCTGCCAAAAGGCACCCAGGGCGAAGGCATCCAGCAAGAATCGCTGATGTACCTGGAAATCGACCGTTGCGCCAACGCCGCCGAATTGAACGTGCTGAGCAAAGAGCTTGAGCAGGTATTGGGCGAAGTGCGCGTGGCGGTGGCTGACTTTGAGCCGATGAAAGCCAAGGTCCAGGACCTGCTGGCCGGTATCGATGCCAGCCAGTTCGCCATCGACGGTGAAGAAAAAGCCGAGATCAAGAATTTCCTGGAATGGCTGGTGGGCAACCACTTCACCTTCCTCGGCTACGAAGAATTCGTGGTACGTGACGAGGCGGACGGTGGTCATATCGAATATGACGCCAATTCCTTCCTCGGTCTGACCAAGCTGCTACGTGCCGGCCTCACCGCCGATGACCTGCGCATCGAAGACTACGCCGTGGCTTACCTGCGCGAACCGACCGTGTTGTCGTTCGCCAAGGCCGCGCACCCAAGCCGTGTACACCGCCCGGCCTACCCGGACTATGTGTCGATCCGCGAGATCAGCGCCGACGGCAAGGTCATCAAGGAACACCGCTTCATGGGCCTGTACACCTCGTCGGTGTACGGCGAAAGCGTGCGGGTGATCCCTTATATCCGTCGCAAGGTCGCGGAAATCGAGCGCCGCTCGGGCTTCCAGGCCAAGGCCCACTTGGGCAAGGAGCTGGCACAAGTCGTTGAGGTGCTGCCTCGCGATGACCTGTTCCAGACCCCGGTGGACGAGCTGTTCAGCACTGTGATGTCCATCGTGCAGATCCAGGAGCGCAACAAGATCCGCGTGTTCCTGCGCAAAGACCCTTACGGTCGTTTCTGCTACTGCCTGGCCTACGTGCCGCGTGACATCTATTCCACCGAAGTGCGCCAGAAAATCCAGCAAGTGCTGATGGATCGCCTGAAAGCCTCGGATTGCGAGTTTTGGACGTTCTTCTCCGAGTCCGTGCTGGCCCGTGTACAGCTGATTCTGCGGGTTGACCCGAAGAACCGCCTCGACATCGACCCGCTGCAACTGGAAAAAGAAGTGGTGCAGGCCTGCCGCAGTTGGCAGGACGACTACTCGAGCCTGGTGATTGAAAGCTTCGGCGAAGCCCAGGGCACCAACGTGCTGGCAGACTTCCCGAAAGGCTTCCCGGCCGGCTACCGCGAGCGTTTCGCGGCGCATTCGGCCGTGGTCGACATGCAGCACCTCAACAGCCTGACCGAAGCCAACCCGCTGGTGATGAGTTTCTACCAGCCGCTGGGCCAGGTTTCCGGCCAGCGTGAGTTGCATTGCAAGCTCTACCATGCCGATACCCCGCTGGCACTGTCCGACGTGCTGCCGATCCTGGAAAACCTTGGCCTGCGCGTGCTGGGTGAATTCCCGTATCGCCTGCGCCATGCCAATGGCCGCGAGTTCTGGATCCATGACTTTGCGTTCATCGCCGCCGAAGGCGTGAACCTGGATATCCAGCAGCTCAACGACACCCTGCAAGACGCGTTCGTACACATCGTGCACGGCGATGCCGAGAACGATGCGTTCAACCGCCTGGTACTCACTGCCGGCCTGCCATGGCGTGACGTGGCGCTGCTGCGTGCCTACGCCCGTTACCTCAAGCAGATCCGCCTGGGCTTCGACCTGGGTTACATCGCCAGCACCCTGAACAACCACACCGACATCGCCCGCGAGTTGACCCGGTTGTTCAAGACCCGCTTCTACCTGGCGCGCAAGCTCACCAGCGATGACTTGGAAGACAAGCAGCAGCGCCTGGAACAAGCGATCCTCAGCGCCCTGGACGACGTTCAGGTGCTCAACGAAGACCGCATCCTGCGTCGCTACCTGGACCTGATCAAGGCCACCCTGCGTACCAACTTCTACCAGACCGACGCCAACGGCCAGAACAAGTCGTACTTCAGCTTCAAGTTCGACCCGCGTGCGATCCCTGAGCTGCCTAAGCCGGTGCCGAAGTTTGAGATCTTCGTGTACTCGCCACGGGTTGAGGGTGTGCACCTGCGCTTCGGCAACGTCGCTCGCGGCGGCCTGCGCTGGTCCGACCGCGAAGAAGACTTCCGTACCGAAGTGTTGGGCCTGGTAAAAGCCCAGCAGGTTAAGAACTCGGTGATCGTGCCGGTGGGTGCGAAGGGTGGCTTCCTGCCGCGTCGCCTGCCACTGGGCGGCACCCGCGACGAGATCGCGGCCGAGGGCATCGCTTGCTACCGCATCTTCATTTCCGGTCTGTTGGACATCACCGACAACCTCAAGGACGGCGCCCTGGTGCCGCCGGCCAACGTCGTGCGTCATGACGACGATGACCCGTACCTGGTAGTAGCGGCGGACAAGGGCACTGCGACCTTCTCCGACATCGCCAACGGCATCGCCATCGACTACGGGTTCTGGCTGGGGGATGCGTTTGCGTCCGGTGGTTCGGCCGGTTACGACCACAAGAAAATGGGCATCACCGCCAAGGGCGCGTGGGTCGGCGTGCAGCGTCACTTCCGTGAGCGCGGCATCAATGTGCAGGAAGACAGCATCACCGTGGTTGGCGTCGGCGATATGGCCGGTGACGTGTTTGGTAACGGCCTGTTGATGTCCGACAAGCTGCAACTGGTTGCGGCCTTCAACCACCTGCACATCTTCATCGACCCGAACCCGAACCCGGCCACCAGCTTCGTCGAGCGTCAGCGCATGTTCGAGCTGCCGCGTTCGGCCTGGACCGACTACGACACCAGCATCATGTCCGAAGGCGGCGGTATCTTCTCGCGCAGCGCGAAAAGCATCGCCATCTCGCCACAGATGAAAGAACGCTTCGACATCTCGGCCGACAAGCTGACCCCGACCGAACTGCTGAACGCCTTGCTCAAGGCGCCGGTGGACCTGTTGTGGAACGGCGGTATCGGTACTTACGTCAAAGCCAGCACCGAAAGCCATGCCGACGTGGGCGACAAGGCCAACGACGCACTGCGCGTCAACGGCAATGAGCTGCGCTGCAAGGTGGTGGGCGAGGGCGGTAACCTCGGCATGACCCAGTTGGGTCGTGTGGAATTCGGCCTCAATGGCGGCGGCTCCAACACCGACTTCATCGACAACGCCGGTGGCGTGGATTGCTCCGACCACGAAGTGAACATCAAGATCCTGCTCAACGAAGTGGTGCAGGCCGGTGACATGACCGACAAGCAGCGCAACCAGTTGCTGGCGAGCATGACCGACGAAGTCGGCAACCTGGTGTTGGGCAACAACTACAAGCAAACCCAGGCCCTGTCCCTGGCGGCGCGCCGTGCCTACGAGCGTGCTGCCGAGTACAAGCGCCTGATGAGCGACCTGGAAGGCCGTGGCAAGCTGGACCGCGCCATCGAGTACCTGCCGACCGAGGAGCAGCTCGTCGAGCGCGCCGCGAACGGCAAGGGCTTGACCCGTCCGGAGCTGTCGGTGCTGATTTCCTACAGCAAGATCGACCTCAAGGAAGCCTTGCTCAAGTCTCAGGTGCCGGATGACGACTACCTGACCCGTGACATGGAGACCGCGTTCCCACCGAGCCTGGTGGCCAAGTTCGGCGAGGCCATGCGTCGTCACCGCCTGAAGCGCGAAATCGTCAGCACCCAGATCGCCAACGACCTGGTCAACCACATGGGTATCACCTTCGTTCAACGACTCAAAGAGTCAACGGGCATGAGCCCGGCGAACGTGGCGGGCGCTTATGTGATCGTGCGCGACATCTTCCATCTCCCGCACTGGTTCCGCCAGATCGAAGCCCTGGACCACCAGGTTTCCGCTGACGTGCAACTGGAGCTGATGGACGAGCTGATGCGCCTGGGCCGTCGTGCTACGCGCTGGTTCCTGCGCAGCCGTCGCAACGAGCAGGACGCTGGTCGTGACACCGCGCACTTCGGTCCGCACCTGGCAGCGTTGGGTCTCAAACTCGACGAACTGCTGGAAGGCCCGACCCGCGAAGGCTGGCAGAACCGCTACGGCAAATACACCGAAGCCGGTGTGCCGGAGTTGTTGGCGCGCATGGTTGCAGGCACCACGCACCTGTACACCTTGCTGCCGATCATCGAAGCCGCCGACGTCACCGGGCACGACGCCGCCGAAGTGGCCAAGGCCTATTTCGCCGTGGGCAGCGCCCTGGACTTGCCGTGGTACCTGCAGCAGATCAGCGATCTGCCGGTGGCCAACAACTGGCAGGCCCAGGCCCGCGAAGCGTTCCGCGACGATGTGGACTGGCAGCAACGTGCGATCACCATTTCGGTCCTGCAAATGGCCGATGCGCCACAAGACATGGAAGCCCGCGTGGCCCTTTGGCTTGAGCAGCACAAGGACATGGCGGATCGTTGGGTGTCGATGATGGTGGAAATCCGTGCTGCTGTGGGTACGGACTACGCCATGTATGCGGTGGCCAACCGTGAGTTGCTGGACCTGGCGTTGAGCGGTCAGTCGGTGCTGTAACGGCAGCTGTTCAGCGTTAAAACAACAAGCCCCGTATCGCGAGATACGGGGCTTTTTATTACCTCTCGAAGCGACGGGGTTTAAATGTGGGAGGGGGCAAGCCCTAATGCCAGTCAGTTAAGGGCAAACACCGTCAGTGTGGCGAGGGAGCTTGCTCCCGCTGGGCCGCGTAGCGGCCCCAAAGATGGGACTGCTGCGCAGTCCAGCGGGAGCAAGCTCCCTCGCCACAGGTTAGCTTTTACTCTTTCTAACCCTTAACTGACTGGCATTGGGGCAAGCCCCCTCCCACATTAAATCTCGATTGCCTTGAAACCGGTGTTTTACCAGTCGTAGGTCAGGGTGGCTGTCACATTACGGCGCGGCCCGTAGTAGCACGCGGTGACATTGGTACACGCGGTCACATAATCCTTGTCAAACAGGTTGCTGGCATTCACCGCCACCCGCGTGCCCTGCAACTCGCTGGAGAGTTTGCCCAAGTCGTAGTGCACCGCCGCATCAAACACCGTCACATTGCCGCTCTCGATGCGATTACGTGCAGCGGTGGTCGAGACTGCCGAGCTGCCCCACAACACGCCGGTGTAACGTGCGCCGGCACCCAAACCCAGGCCTGCGAGCGGGCCGTCATCGAGGGTGTAATCTAGCCACGCCGAGGCTTGGTGACGTGGGGTGAACGGCAATTCGTAGCCCTTGTCGGTGTAGGCCGAGGTCACATAGCCGCTCTTGGTGATCTCACTGTCGGTGTAGGTGTACGAGGCGATCAACGACAGGTTATGGCTCAGCACCGCCTTGCCTTCCAGCTCAAACCCACGGCTGCGCGCTTCGCCGATTTGCACGGTGTTGCGGATGTCTACGGGGTCGACGGTGGTGAGGTTTTTCTGGGTCAGGGTGTAGACCGAGGCGGTGATAAAGCTGTCCTGGCCGGGCGGTTGGTATTTCACGCCGGCTTCGTATTGCTCGCCTTCGGTGGGTTTGAAGATCGGCGTGGTCGAGCTGACGCTGGTGTTGAGCGTCGGGTCGAAGGATTGCGAGTAGCTGACGTAGGGCATGACGCCGTTGTCGAACAGGTAGCCGAGGCCCGCCCGCCAGGTGCCTTTTTCGTCGTTCTGCTTGATCACGCGGTCACGCGGCGTGGCGCGGTCGGGGCGAAAGTCGCTGGTGGCTTTGGCCCAGTCGTAGCGCCCGCCCAAGGTCAGGATCCAACGGTCGAGCTTGATCTGGTCTTGCAGGTACACGCCGGTCTGTTTCTGGGTCTGGTACATGTCGCGGCCAACGTACTGGTTGCTCACGCTGCCGTTGTAGGTGGGGTTGTAGGGGTCGATGGAAGTGAAGGTGCCGTTGACCACATCGTTGTCCAGGGCGTTGCGGCGAAAGTCCACGCCCATCAGCAAGGTGTGCTCCAGCGCGCCGGTATTGAAGTGGGCCTGGGCCTGGTTGTCGACGTTGAAGATCTGGATATTGCGCTTGATGTCTGACGCCAGGCGCAGCAGCGTGGGGCTGGTGGCGCTGGCGTAGCCGTTGTTGAAGGCCGAGCGGTTCTGGATATTCACTTTGCTCCAGCGCAGGTTCTGGCGCAGGGTCCAGGTGTCGTTCAGGTGATGCTCGAACAGGTAGCCGAGCTGGTAGCTTTCGCGGCGCAGTTGGTCGTAGTTCGGATCGCCCAGCAAGGTATCGCTGCCGATATGACCCCAGGGCGAACCTTGCTGCGAGCCCTTTTGCGGGTAGTACTGTTCGGTGGTGCCGCCCCAGTCGCGCTGGTATTGGGCGAGCAGGGTGAGCGAGGTGTCATCGTTGGGGCGCCAGGTCAGGGCCGGGGCGATGAAGTTGCGGTTGTTGTCGACGTGATCGACCTGGGTGCCGCTGTCTTTGACCAGGCCGGTCAGGCGATAGCTCCACTCGCCTTGGTCATCCAGGGGGCCGCCAAAGTCGAAGCCGAACTGTTTGAGGTCGTGGCTACCGCCTTGCACCTGGATCTGGTGAATCGGTGTGGTGCTGGGCATTTTACTGGTGAGGTTGATCAGGCCACCCGGGCGGCTCTGGCCATAGAGCATTGAGCTGGGGCCGCGCAGCACTTCGACGCTTTGCAAGCCATAGGGCTCGGACATGCTGCCCTGGCCGCTTTCGCCATACGGCAACATCAGGCCGTCCTGGAACACATAGGGTGAAAAACCGCGTACGCGGAACTGTTCGCGGCTGTTGTTGCTGCCGGTGTATTCGCCGTAGATGCCCGGCGTATAGCGCACCGCCTGGCTGACATCCTGCACCGCCTGGTCATCCATCTGCTTGCGCGAAACCACCGAGATCGATTGTGGGACTTCCACCAACGGCGTGTCGGTCTTGGTCCCGCCACGGCTGCGTTTGACCACGTAGCTGGTGTCGCCGATTTCTTCGTTATCTGCGGCACGCGCATTGATGCTGGTTTCGTCCAGGTTGACGGTGCCGGAGGGCAGTGGCTTGAGGGTTAAAACGCCGCCCTCGGTGGTGTCCAGGCCCAGGCCCGAACCTGACAGCGCCTGGCTCAGTGCCTGCTCGGTGCTCATGTCTCCGCGCACGGCGGGTGCTTGCAGGCCCGAGACGAGGCTGGGCTCATACACGATTTCACGGGCGCTTTGCTGGGCGATGCGGCCTAAGGTGGTGGCCAGACTGGCGGGCGGCAAGTCGAAGTTGGCGGCAAAGGCCATTGGCGCCATCAACAGGGCGAGCGGAAGCAGGGTACGGGTGCTGCGGGACATAACGAGGGCTCCATTGGCGGTCCGCATTCGTGGGCGGTTCATGGGGTATGTCCAACGAGATCGGAAAAGCGATATAGGCCTGGGTAAAAATACTTCAGGCGAGGTCGACGCTGACCCACCAATCGCTGTAGCGCTGGATGCGCAGCGGCATGGTTTGCGCCAGCGCCGCCAGGGCACGGTCGCTGTGGTCGAGGGAGAACACGCCAGACACCCTTAGCCGTGCGGCATTCGGGCTGACGCGCAGCACACCACGGCGATAGGGTTGCAGGGCGGCAATCACGTCGCCCAGGGACCAGTCCTGCACGTTGAGCCAGCCGTCCTGCCAGGTGCTTTCGCCGCTGCGGTTGGCGGCCAGGCGCTCGATGCGGTCGTTGAAGCGCGCGCCTTGGTCGGCTTGCAGTTCCAACTGCGCATGGCGGCGGGTGGTGATGCGCACGCCTGGACCCAAGGCCCAGACATGGGTGAAGTGTTCATGGGCGGCCACCATCAATCGCGTGCCATTGGCCTGCACGTTGCCAAAAGTGGTGAGGATATTGAAGGGGCGTGGGTCGTCGCTGACGTCGAGGATGATCTTGCCGGTGCGCAGTGACAGTCGGCGCACATCCGTGCCCATTTCGATATCCACGGCGCTTTGGGCATCCAGTACCACGCGGCTGCCATCGGCCAATTGGGTGTTCAGGCGCTCCCCGGTGCCGGTGCGCAGGTCGGCGCTCAACTCGGCCAATGGCATGCCCGGCTGGCGCAACACCTGAGTGACGACGCCCATCCCGGCAATGGCCAAGGCGCCACGCAGCAGATGGCGACGGCTCGGGCGCGGGGCTTGCAGCACGCGTCGTGCATGGGTTTCACCCGCTGGCATCAATACGCGTTGCACTTGGCCTTGCACGGCATTCCAGGCCTGGGCATTCAGTGGGTCGGCGTCGAGCCAACGCTCGAACGCATGGCGTTCGCTGGGCAGCAACGACTCATCCCGCAGGCAAGCGCTCCACTCGATAGCTTGTTCGATCGCGGCACGTGAACTCATGGCTCAAGCAACTCACGGCAGCACAGGCGCAAGCCCTTGGCCACGTATTGGCGCACGCGGATGGTCGACACGCCGAGCATCGCCGCAATGTCGGCGTACTTCATGCCGTCCAACTGGCTGCACAAAAACGCCGTGCGCGCACGCGGCGACAGGCCATCGAGCAGGGCGTCCACGGCCATCAGGCTTTCCATTGCCAGTGCACGTTCTTCGGGGGAGGGCTCGACGGCTTCGGGCTGGGCGGCCAGCACTTGCAGGTAGGCGCGCTCCAGGTCGCGGCGGCGCCAGGTGTCGTAGATCAGGCGCTTGGCGATGGTGGTGAGCAGGGCCCGGGGTTCGCGGATCGTCTGCGGCGCCGGCAGTGCGACGACCTGCACAAAGGTTTCGGCGGCCATGTCGGCCGCATCGTGGCGGCAACCCAGGCGGGCGCGCAGACGGTCGAGCAGCCAGCCGTGATGATCGCCAAACAACTGCCTCAGAATCTGTTCGCGCAGGGGAGTGGCTTCGGGGCGATCAAGGGCGGTGGCTGGCGGCATTTTGTAACAATCTGTGCGGGAATGAGAGCGATTATCAATTATTCCCTCGCAGGTGACAACCAGCGACCGCCGTCAGTTGCGTTTCAGCAACTTCGATTCCAGATGATCCAGGTGCTGTGTCATCAGGCCAACGGCGGCGTTGGCGTCCCGTTGTTCCACCGCATCGACAATCGCCTCGTGCTCTTGCCACGCGCAGTAGGTGCAGGCTTTGGTCTCAAATTGGGCAATGATCAGTGAGGTCAGCGGCACCAGGCTGTTCAGGAATTGCGCCAATGGGGCATTGCGTGCCATGGCTGCCAGTTGCAGGTGAAATTCACCCGACAAACGAATCGCCGGCCCACGCTGGTCACGCTCGATGCACTCGCGCTCGCGGGCGATCAGCTCGCGCAGTTGGCGCACTTGGGTCGGTGTGGCGTGTACGCAGGCCAGTTGCACCACGGTGATTTCCGTAAGGCGCCGGGCTTCGAGGATCTGCCGGGTTTGTTGGGCGTCCGGCGCGGCCACTTGGGCACGCTGGTTGGGGCGCAGGATTACCACTTGCTGATGGGACAGTTTGGCCAGCACCCGACGGATCACGCTGCGGCTGACACCAAAGGTTTCACCCAGGCTCTCTTCGGTAAAACGGCTGGCCGGGGCGATACGTTGTTCGAGGATGGCGTCAAACAGGCGCGGGTAGATGTCATCCACCGAGGGCTTTTTGCCGGCAATCAAGCGCAGGGCAGGGAAGATAGGGTCGCGTTGCAACGCGTAAGCAGTCATGGCCAGTCTCCAATAAGTCAGCTGCCCAGATGGTCGTCCGGGATGTTCAAGCGAATGCCCATGCGCAGGCCTTCCTGGAGGATGTGCCGACGCATTTCGGCACTGGCCAGGGCGCTGTTTTTGTTGCGAATGGCGCGCACCACCGCCTCGTTTTCCCGCAGGCGCTCGGCCAGGTGTTCCGGCGAGTTGCGTAACACTTGGGCGCTTTGCTTGAGGGCATTGCTGGTTTGTTGCACCACGTTCTGGAAGATCGGGTTGGAGGTCAGCGCGAACAGTTCTTCGTGGAAGTCGATATAGGCATTCATGCCCGCCTCGGCGTCTTCGGCGTCGAGGGCTTCGCGCATGTCCATCAGGGTCAGGCGCAGTTGGCCGACTTCCTTGCTGCTGATGGACTGCGCCACCAGGCCGACGATAAAGGGTTCGAGGGTGTAGCGCAGTTGCAGGATATCTTCCAGGCTGGCGTCAGCCACGGCGTCGGCCGATTGCGGCTCGCTGACGCTGGTTTCCAGCACGACCACGCCTTTGCCGGGCATGGAACGCACCAGGCCCAGGGTTTCCAGCACGATCACCGCTTCACGCAGGCTTGGGCGGCTGATGCCCATTTGTTCGGCCAGTTCGCGTTGGCCAGGAAGCATTTCGCCCTGGCGCCACTGGCCGCGCTTGAGGGCGGCGCGCAGTTTTTCTACCACTGAATTGACGACGGTTGAGGTGCTGATCACGTCTACGCCTCCTTTAAGTTACAAACACAATAGTGAAATTGGCGATGGCCAAAGTGTGGGAGCGGGCTTGTTGTGGCGAGGGGGCTTGCTCCCGTTCGACAGCGCAGCTGGAGCCGGCTTTTTGGGGGCGCTTCGCACCCCAGCGCAAGCAAGCTTGCTCGCCACAACAAGCCCGCTCCCACATTTGGACCTGCGTCGCTCGTGAAATCTGTTAGAACTCCTGATGCGCCGGCAACACCGCTTTCTTGGCCTGGAATGCATAGCCTTGCTGGCCGTCGAGCACCTTATTAGCGCGCTGGATGTCGATGTCTTTTTCCCAGCGGGCAATCGCCACGGTGGCTACGCAGTTGCCGATCAGGTTGGTCAACGCACGGCCAATGCCCATGAACCAATCCACCGCCAGCACCAGCACCAAACCAACTACCGGAATCGCCGGGATCGCGGTAAGTGTGGCCGCCAGAATCACCAGGGCCGAACCCGGTATGCCGTGGGCACCCTTGGAGGTGATCAGCGAGACCAGCAAGATGGTCAGCAGGTCGGTCATCGACAGCGGTGTGCCGGTGGCGTTGGCGATAAACACGATGGCCAGGGTCAGGTAGATGGAGAAACCGTCGAGGTTGAACGAGTACCCGGTTGGAATCACCAGGCCCACGGTGGAGCTGCCGATGCCCAGGTGTTCCAGCTTGCGCATGATCTGTGGCAGCACGGCGTCGGACGAAGCGGTGCCCATCACGATCAGCAGTTCTTCGCGCAGGTACTTGAGCAACGGCAACATGCGCAGGCCCGACAGGCGCATCACCAGGCCCAGAATCAGCCCGACGAAGGCAAAGCAGGTCAGGTAGAACAACCCCACCAGGCTGCCCAGGTGTTGCAGCGAGTCCAGGCCGTAGGTGCTGGTGGTGAAGGCAATCGCACCAAACACACCGATGGGCGCCAGGCGCACGATCATGCCCATGATGCGGAAGATCACATGGCTCAGTTCGTTGATCAGCCGCGAGATGCCGGAAGCGGCTTCGCCCACCAGGTTCAGCGCGCTGCCAAACAGCACCGAGAACAGCAGCACTTGCAGCACGTTGTTGTCGGCAAAGGCGCCGATCACCGAGTTGGGGATCAGGTCCATCAGGAACTGGCTGGTGCCACGGATGTGCTGGCCCTTGTCGGCCAATTCATTCAGGCCGGCAGACGACAGTTGTTCCAGATGGATATTGGCGCCGGTGCCGATGCCGGTACTGAACGCCATCACCAGCCCAATCACCAGGGCGACGGTGGTGAGGATCTCAAAGTAGATCACCGACTTGAGGCCGATGCGTCCGACCTTTTTCAGGTCGCCCGCGCCGGAAATGCCGCTGACCACCACGCAGAACACGATCAGGCCGATCAGCATCTTGATCAGCTTGATAAAGCCGTCACCCAGGGGTTTGAGTTGTGTGGAGAATTCGGGAAGGGCCAGGCCGCAGATTACGCCTAGCATCAGGCCAATCACGACTTGCAGGAAAATCGAACGCGAGCACCATCTGAGCATGGGAGGGATCTCTATTCGGTGCCCTGGTGGTTCCAGGGCTTAATTGTTGTGGTCATACCGGTAAGTCCAGTGCTGGGCCAGTCTACGCCGGGTTTTTTTGAAATCACAAGTAAATATTCAAGGGTTGACCGGTCCCGGTCTGACCAGTTGGTCGGTGAGGGCGAGGCTTGAGCGGTTGGCAGGTTGAAATTTTTTTCGCTTATCATCCGCCGCTCGGCATATGAGGTGATGGATGGACAAACCAGGGCTGACCACCGATGCAACAGGCCTCACGCACTGCACCTGGCGCACGGCCGCGCCGGAATACCCGCGCTACCACGACCATGAATGGGGCGTGCCGGTGGCGGATGATAGTGCGCTGTACGAGAAGATTTGCCTGGAAGGTTTCCAGGCGGGCATGGCGTGGATCACCATCCTGCGCAAGCGCGAGCAGTTCCGGGTGGCGTTCGAGGGCTTTGATTTTCGCCGGGTGGCGCAGTATGGCGAGGCGGATATCGAGCGGTTGATGCAGGACGCGGGCATTGTGCGTAACCGGGCGAAGATCGTATCGGCGATCAACAATGCGCGCCGTGCGTGTGAGTTGGTGGACGAGACCGGCTCGTTGGCGCGTTGGTTGTGGGGATTTGAGCCCGCCGAGGACGAGCGCCCCGACGTGGTGGATATGGCTTTCTGGAACGGTAATCCAACCTCGCCAGCCTCGGTACGGTTATCCAAAGCCCTGAAGAAACGTGGCTGGACCTACGTGGGGCCGACCACGATGTATGCGCTGATGCAGGCGATGGGGATGGTCAATGATCATCTGGAGGGCTGTGTGTGCCGCCCGCAGATTGAGGCTCTACGGCGCCAGTTCAAACGCCCCTGAACCTCGGTTTAAACACAGATCAAAGTGTGGGAGCGGGCTTGCTCGCGAATGCGGTACATCAGTCAGTACATCTGATACGGACACACCGCTTTCGCGAGCAAGCCCGCTCCCACATGGGTTTTGTGGTGTGGCGGGTTATTGGGGCAGGGGCGTCAGCACCTCGGCCTTATCATCCAGCACCATCACCACCAGCAGTTTGGCCGGCTTGGTCTGGCTGGCATTGCTCGATTCAAAGTGCCGGGAACCGGCCGGCTCATAAAACGACTCGCCGACCTTGTAGGTGACCGCCTTCTCATCATTGACCCGCGAAGTGATGGCGCCTTCGAGTACGTACGCTACTGCGGTCCCAGTATGGCTATGGGGCACAGTGGCTTGCCCCGGCGCGTAGTCCACGGTCAGCATGATGGTTTTCTTGCCAGGCACATTGGTCAGTGCGTGTTCCTGCAGCACCTTGATCGATTCCTGGTTGTACACCGGTTCATGGGCGAAGGCACTGAGGGAGGCGAGCATCATGGCGGCAGCGAGCAGGGTTTTCATGGTGAGGTTTCCGAGTGGTTCGAGACCTGGTCACCCTACGCCCGTGGGCGCAGGTGACCAATGTCCAATCCGGCGGAAAATGCCCTAGCCAATTTGCTGGAGAATGTCGCGCACCTTGTCCAGCGCCGGGTCGATGTCCAGGGACTCGATAGCGCCAAAACCAAGGATCAGGCCCGAACGCACCGGCACGTCATGGAAGAACACCTCCAGCGGATACAACCCCACCTCCACCTCGCGTGCCTGGGCGATCAGCAGTGGGACATCGACCGGCACTTTGCACAGTGCGGCCATGTGAAATCCCGCCACCGTAGGGATGGTTTCGAACCACGGCGACAAGTCGCCGGCCAACCGCTGCAAGATGCGCTCGCGCCGTCCGGCGTACACCGTGTGGCAGCGGCGGATGTGCTTGAGCAGGTAACCTTCGCTGATGAACTTGGCCAGCGCCCATTGCGCCAGGGTGGAGCTGTGTTGGTCGGTGAGTTGTTTGGCCTTGAGTACCGCGCCATGAATGGCTGGCGGCAATACCGCATAGCCCAGGCGCAGTTCGGGCAACAGGGTTTTGGAGAAGGTGCCCACGTAGGTGACCACACCACGCGTGTCCATGCTTTGCAGGGAGTCGGTAGGGCGCCCTGAATAGCGGAATTCGCTGTCGTAGTCGTCCTCGATGATGATCGCGCCCAGCTCGAATGCGCGGGCCAGCAGGGCTTCACGGCGCGCCAGGCTCATGGGCATGCCGAGGGGGAACTGGTGGGACGGTGTGACGTAGATCAGGCGCGTGCCATCCGGGATTTTGTCGACCTCAATGCCCTGCTCATCCACCGGCACACTGGCGACGCTGGCGCCCATCGCCACGAACAACTGGCGCGCCGGGCTGTAGCCGGGGTCTTCCATGGCCACGATGGTGCCCGGCTCCAGTACCACGCGTGCGATCAGGTCCAGGGCTTGTTGCGCGCCGTTGGTGACCACGATGTCGCTGTCACGGCATTTCACCCCGCGAGAAAACGCGATATGCCCGGCGATGGCACTGCGCAGTTCCGGCAAGCCTTCGGGCTGGCTGTAAAAACCGCTGTGCTGGGCGATGCGCCGTAAGGCGTCCTGGGTGCAGCGTCGCCATTCATCCTGGGGGAATTGATTGCGCGACGTCGCGCCGCCGATAAATTCATAGCGCAAGGTGCTGTCGCGGGTGGGGTGGCGCATGGGTGAGGGCAGCGACGCCCACTTTGCGAGGTTGGCAGCGCAGGCCAGGTCGGTGGCGGTTTGCACGCGGCCGGGCTGGGGCGCCCAGGCGTTCACAAAGGTGCCACTGCCGGTCTTGCCCACCAGCAAGCCTTCGTAGGTAAGCGTGGCGTAGGTGTCGGATACCGTTTTGCGCGATACGCCCAATTGCTCGGCGAGCAGGCGGCTGGGCGGCAGTTGGGCGCCGGCGGCGAGGCGCCCCGAGGCGATAGCGTCGCGCAATTGCTGGTAAAGCTGGGCGGCCAGGTCCTTGCGGCCGGTGATGACGATGTGCAGTTCCATGGGTTTTCCGGGGCTGGGTCTGTCCCAAGGTTACGCGTTCAGGCGTTCGCTTGAAAATCGACTTGGCAGCGCAATAGGCTTATCTACCGCTGCATGCGTTTTATTTCCAGCCACCCTGCGCCCTTCAATGGCATGGCACAGGGAACCGCACGCATGACCACAACACAGACACACGCCAGCCTGGATGCCCGCCTGGGCCCGTTGGTGGTAGGTGAGCTAAGGATCAATCGCACCACGTTGGCCGAGATGGGCGCACATGTGCAGGGCATACCCGTCAATCCCGATCACCTCAAAGGGCGCGAAGCCGATCAGACACTGATCGATTCGATCCGCTTCCCCGAACCCAGGCTCAAGCAATTTCTCGGCCTTCACTTAACGCTCAGCGACAGCAGCTCCAACCTGCTGTTCGAATTTGCCAGCTTGCGTTCGCTGCAAGCGCCGCCCCTGATGCAGTCGATCCCGAATGAGGCGCTCAAAGGCTCCTGGCGAAAACTCGACAGCCTGCTTAACGCGGTCCAACGCATCAACCTAACCCAGGCGGCGCGCCTTGAGGGCGCGCCACCCTGGGCGGACCTCGCGAAAAGTCGGGGCTTGTCGACCGTGGCGTATGGGCTGCAACTCTATGGGTACTACAGCGCGATCAATGCGTTGGTCGAGGCGATCCAGCAGGGTGATATCGAGCAGGTGCTGACTACCGGTTCCGAATTGCTCGCGGAACTGACCGCTGGCGCACTGGAAGTTGCGCTGGAATCACTGGGCACGCGGATGTTGGGTAACGGTGCCCGCCTGTTCAGAGGCTTTACCGTCAGTTCGGCGGGCCAATTGTTGCGTCGAGGCGCAGGATTGTTCGCCCTGGCCCTGACGTTGCCGTTCGACATCGCCAGTGCTGTTACTTCTCTCAAGCAAGCGATAAAAACCAGCGGCAAAGAAGCCATGGACCATTACGTCAGCGCCGGTTTCAGCATCGCCAGCGCCACCTTGGGCGTGGTGCTGGGCATCGCCGCCCTGGCGGGGTTCAGCTATACCGGGCCCCTGGGTATCGGTGCCGCGGTGGTGCTGATTGTGGGGGCGCAGATTTATGGCGCGGCGCGCCAGGTGGACGAGATCGATGACTATATCGAACTGAGTACGCATGAGCGGCTGCGGGCGGGGTGGTTCACGTTTCTCGGCAAGACGCTGGATAAGGACGTGCACGACCGCTACGTCGTATCCAAGATGGACAAGACGTATGCCATGCAACTGACGTCCCAAGCCGAGGCCTGGCTTACGGGGGCGCTCAAGGGCACGGTGCAGGCGGTGGTCAATGGCGCCTATGTGGTTCGCTTGATCCCTGTTCTGGGTTGGAAGCACCAATGGCACGAGGCGCTGGGGGAGTTGCCCTATGTTGATACCACGCAGCCGCGGGTCAGTGATGCGGACGACGCTATCGATGCGTCTTCGCTGACCGTTGATGAGTTACCCGGTGTAGTGAAGGGCCAGGCGTCTGCGGATGCGGGCGTTCTCTGGCGGCTAGGGGGCGGAAACGACGATGTAAAGGGCGTGGGCAACCTGCCGAATTTCTTTGCGTACGGCGATGGGCATAAGCAATTGACCGGCGGCAGCCGCGACGACCAGTTCTTGTTTGATATTCCAGCGGGCACCTTTGGCAACAAGGCGAGTGCAATGCCGGCCAATACGCTGCGCGGCGGTGAGGGCAACAATACGCTGCACCTGCTCAATACCAGCCAGTATCCGGAAGACACCCAGGGCTATGGGATCGACCTGGAAAAAGGCAGCGTGACGCGATTGGCTGATGCCGGGCAGGTGATGGTTCTGGAGTCCATCGAAAACGTCTCGACACCGGCAGGCGTGGCCAGCCAGGTCAAGGGGACGTCCGCTGCCAATATCCTGATCGCCCAGGGCGAAAACGACCGGATCGAGGGCGGCCCCGGCGACGATACGCTGTTGGTGCAGGGTACTTACGCCTGGGTGGATGGCGGCTCGGGCAAGGACCGCTATGTGATTGCCAGCAATCGCGGCACGGTCACCTTGCATGAGCAGGATTGGCACCAAGACAGCCTGGTCGAGATGCGTTGGGAGGCGGCCGCCATTGCCGCGTGGTTTATTCGCGATTGCGCGCTGATCATCCTGTCGCGACGGGGTGAGGACGGTGAGTTGGCTGAGCGTGAAATCAAGATCGAAGGCGTGTACGCACGTGAGTCGGGCAAGCGGGTGTTGAGAAACAACCGCCTGCGTTTCATCACGGCAGACGGCTACACCTTGGTGCCGGTGCTGGCGGCTGAGTTGACTGAAGAGGATGCCGGTACGGTAACGGTTGCCTTGCACGGCCCGCGTGACAGCCCCGAGTTGCGACACTTGTTGGGCGAGGGTGAGTTTGTGGTGCCTTCGGGCCTGGCCAGTCGCTGCTTCATCACGCGCGGGCCGGCAGAGAAAACCGTGCGGGTACCGCTCAAGGGGGACGTCACGGCGTGCACCTTGTACCTGGACTATGACGCCTCGGAGTTGGTCCATGTGCAGGCGCGTTATCACGTGACTTGCCGACGGCTCGGGCATTTCGATCAGCTGACGTATGGGCAGGTAGCCCTGACTCTGGTCTTCTGCGACGGTAGCCGCCTGGTCGTGCGGGACTACGCCAGTGATAGAGGCGGGACGCGCACCAATGTCACCTCCAGCATCATGGCCAACCGTTTGAAACTCGATTGCCGGTTTGTCTTGATTCTGAGCGATGGCGTGTCTTATCGGCTTGACCCGGTGCCGCAACACTATCTGCAGGACCGCGCCGAACCCGGCTTGAAGACGCTGGATGGACGCGTCGCATTGTTACTTCGGGCTGGGGTGTATCCGTTCGTGCGGCCACGTGTTGGTAAAGGCGTGCACTTGCAGTCGCTGCCGCAAAAGGTCGTGATTCCTGCGCCACCGCACCGGCAGGACTACGTGTTGCTGGGGCGCTCCTCGACGTATGAAGTCATCACAAGCCCCGGGGCAACCCTCTATCTGTCGACGCCTGGTGCCTTGTCCAAGGCAGCCGACGCCTCTTCCTGGTTGTTGCGCACCGAGCCCCTCGACTACGGGCGAATCGGCCTCCAGGGGGCAATGTTGACCTTGGGGGACGTGACGCTGCACCTGCCCGACAGCACCGACCCGGCTGTCCCTCTGGAACACGTGAGCATCCATACCAGCGACGGGGATGTCTACGAGGTGCGCCAGGATCTGGCGAGCGTGTATCCGTCGCAACTGAACCTGCATTTTTGCACCACCGTCGCCGCCGCTTGGGCGCATTTGCAACGCTTGCGCCAGTTCCTCTCGCTGATGATACGCACGCTGCGGGTGATCGGCCTGGGGTTGGCCGGTGACGAGCAATCGGTGATTTTTTACGACGTGTTGGGCGATCGCTGGGGGCTGGAATCTGACCCCGCGCGCGTGTTGACCCATGCACAACTGGTGATGAGGCCTGCCACGCTATGAACAAGCCACCCAAATCAACGTCTGCCGACACATCCACCCAGGCCCGGCGTACGCCTACGGGTGAAACTACCCGGGATTTTGCCGTGCAGCATCCGCGAGCGGTTGGTATTCCTTCCACACCAAGGCTTCAAGGCAGCGAGACGCTGGTGCGGGCGCAGGTGCCAAGCCTGCTTGAGCTGCCTGACTTTGCCCCGACGGCTCCGGTTGCGGTACTGGTTCCACAGAGTGCCGCGCTGGGCGAGCCTTCGACAACCGGTGTACGTACGGTCAATCAACGTACTTACCTGAACCTGGACAGCAACGAGACGATCCTTGTGGACCAAGATCCCGCCAGCGGCACCTACCGACAGCGCCTGCCCCATGCACTGCATGCCAGCGGCCCTGTGTTGCACCCGGTACCGGGTTCCTTGACCTGGACACGATTGGCGCCCGGCGCGCCCCTCGGCACCGCGTCGGTGCCTTTACCGTCCGTACGCGTGACCGGGCGCCTGGATCCCTGGTGGGCCCTGGCGGACTACCAAGTGCACGGCCCTGCTGGGCACACAACGCCCTCGATTGCTGGCAAGCGCTGTTTTTCGACCCCGTCGGGTGATTACTGCTTTGAACAGGCGGGGCTGCCTAAATCTGTCGTTGAGAAAATCGATGCGCAGGGCAGCCGGAAGATCTGCGGGAAAATAGAAGAAGACGCAATGATCCAGATCCATGGCGAAAGCTTGGGGACCTACCTATTGCTTCAAGGTTCGGTGTGTCGAATTGGTGTCGATCCGGTGAGGAGAATGCGAACGGTGTGCGCTGACACGAGTGCCGGATTGCCGGATATCCCTATCGAGACCGGTGGCCGAACAGGCGCATGGGTCCCGGAACTGCGGCTGGACGCTATCACCGACATCATTCGTGATGCACGGCGCCTGCACGGCTATACCCCAGACGGTGGCTCTATGGCCGTTGGGGTCATGTCGCAAAGCAATCGAAAGACCTACTGCTACCTGCGCCAGTACGCGCGCCAGCTCATTGCATTCAATACCCCGTCCATCAAATCGGCGCCGGCGCTTGAACAGGGGCGGCTGATCGACGCGCATATCTGGCAGCATGGCTACCCCTACGATGACTTGCGTGCCGCTGTCGCCGCCGAGGCCAACGCCCAGGCGCTGCCCGTTGGGCTGCCTAGGTTCGATGCGTTACAGGGTATGGGGCTGGTAAGTTCCACCCGGGAAGGTGGGTTCAACATCAACGCGGTGGTAGCCAATGATCAGCTTCATTATCCGGCACGTTTGCGGACACCTGAGCAGGATGTGCTGCTCAATGAATGGCGTGCGCTGGACAGAAATGCCAACTTGGCGCGAGGGGCAAAGAATGAGCAGATGTATCGGGATTTCCTCGCCAGTGAAGGTTATCGGATCATCCCGGGAGGCACCTACAACCAGGGCCAGAACGGTTTTGATCTGGTCTTCCTGGGCCCGACCAATGCGGTGTATCTGCTGGAGGTCAAGCACGTCTCAACATCCAGCGGCGGCCGTTTTTCCAATGTGAACATGGCGCGGGTGAACCCGGACTTCCAGATGGAAGATGGTTGGATCAACTATACGTTGGGCACTGAAGCTGGGCGCAGCGAGGCGGGTAGTTTGGTGCGACAGGCCATGCGGTATAATCGACTGTTCAAGGTGATCGGCGCGACCACGCCAGAGGGACGGCTGTTGTTGTTTTTGATCGATATGAGGCCGGTGCGCCTGTAAGGCATGCCGCCCCTTATGAGGGGCGGCAGCTTCAGGTCAGGAGAGGAAACCCCCATCTACATTCAACGACACACCCGTGGTGTAGCTGGACGCATCACTGGCCAGGAACAGCACCGCGCCAGCCATCTCGCTCGGGTCGGCCACGCGCTTGAGGGGGATCTGCGCCAGGGCCATTTTCAGAATGGCGTCGTTCTTCACCAGCGCCGAGGCGAACTTGGTGTCGGTCAGGCCCGGCAGCAGGGCGTTGCAACGGATGCCGAACTCGGCGCACTCCTTGGCGAACACCTTGGTCATGTTGATCACGGCGGCTTTGGTCACCGAGTAGATGCCCTGGAACACACCGGGGGAAATACCGTTGATCGACGCCACGTTGATGATGCTGCCGCCGCCGTTCTCGCGCATCAGCTTGCCGGCTTCCACCGACATGAAGAAGTAGCCGCGAATGTTCACGTCTACGGTCTTTTGGAACGCGCCCAGGTCGGTATCCAATACGTTGCAGAACTGCGGGTTGGTCGCGGCGTTATTGACCAGGATATCCAGGCGACCGAATTGCTCGCGGATACCGGCGAACACCTGGGTAATCTGCTCCATTTCACCGATATGGCAGGCAACAGCGGTGGCCTTGCCGCCCTCGGCAATGATCGCGTCGGCCACGTGTTGGCAGCCTTCGAGCTTGCGGCTGGAAACGATCACGTGGGCGCCTTGCTGGGCCAGCAGTTTGGCGATGGCTTCACCGATGCCACGGCTGGCGCCGGAGACGAAGGCGATCTTGCCATCGAGGTCGAACAGATGGGTCTTGGACATGGGAGTTCCTTGTTATGGGCGATCAGAGCGCGGATTTGCCGATGACATTCAGGCTCATCTGCTCCAGCAGCTTGTTCATATGGATGAACTGCGCAAAGCGTTTGTCCTGGGTCTGGCCGTGGAAGAAACGGTAGTAGATCTGCTGCACGATACCGGCCAGGCGGAACAGGCCGTAGGTGTAGTAGAAGTCGAAATTGTCGATCTGGATGCCCGAGCGCTCGGCGTAATAGTCGACGAACTCACGGCGGGTGAGCATGCCGGGGGCGTTGCTGGGCTGGCGGCGCATCAGTTGCACGGGCGCGGGGTCGGCCGCTTCGATCCAGTAGGCGAGGGTGTTGCCCAGGTCCATCAGCGGGTCACCCAGGGTGGTCAGCTCCCAGTCCAGCACGCCGATGATCTGCATCGGGTTGTGGGGGTCGAGGATCACGTTGTCGAAGCGGTAGTCGTTGTGCACGATGCTGGAGGTGGGGTGATCGGCCGGCATCTTGTCATTGAGCCAGGCGCGTACGGCTTCCCAGCGCGGGGCGTCGGGGGTCAGGGCTTTTTCGTAGCGGTCGCTCCAGCCACGGATCTGGCGCTCCACGTAGCCTTCGGGCTTGCCCAGGTCGGCCAGGCCGCACGCGGCGTAGTCCACCTGGTGCAGTTCGACGAACTTGTCGATAAAGCTTTTGCACAGGGCTTGGGTTTTAGTTGCATCCAGGCCCAGCTCCGGCGGCAGATCGGAGCGCAGGATGATGCCGTTGACCCGCTCCATCACATAGAACTCGGCGCCGATCACCGATTCGTCGGTGCAATGCACGTAAGCCTTGGGGCAATACGGGAAGCCATCCTTGAGCTGGTTGAGAATGCGGTATTCGCGGCCCATGTCGTGGGCGGACTTGGCCTTGTGACCAAAGGGCGGGCGGCGCAGCACGAATTCCTGGCCGGGGTATTCCAGCAGGTAAGTCAGGTTGGACGCGCCACCGGGAAACTGGCTAATGGTGGGCGTGCCGCTAAGGCCCGGGATATGGGCCTTGAGGTAGGGATCGATCAGGCTGGCATCAAGTTCTTCGCCTGGGCGAATCTGGGTCGATTGGTCGTTCAGCGCCATGCTTATCCCTTCTGCTTATTCTAAAGGCCTTGGACTATTTCCTAATCTAATGCGCAGCACCGCCCAGCGACAAGGTCGGGGCGGCTTAATAGGTTAGCGTGTTGGATGATGATCAGCGTGCCTGATCGGTCACTTTACGGGCGCGGGCAATGGGACGGGGGTGAGCACTGGGCGGCCGGCGAAGTACTCCAGCAGGTTGTCGGCCACGCGTTGCACGGTGTCGTGGGCGGCTTCCGGCGAGAGGCCGGCGACGTGGGAGGTGAACACGGTATTGCTCAGGCGCTTGAGGGCGTCGGGCACTTTGGGCTCGTCGTCGAACACATCCAGCGCGGCGCCGCCGATACGGCGTTGCTCAAGGGCGGCCACCAGGTCGTCGGTAACCACCACGCTGCCACGACCGATGTTCACCAGGAAGCCATTGGGGCCCAGGGCGTCCAACGCGTGACGGTCGATCAGATGGCGGGTGCTTGCGCCGCCGGGTGTGGCCAGGATCAGAAAGTCCGAGGTGCGGGCCAGCTCCACGGCCGTGGCGCAGTAGGTGTAGTCCACATCATCGCGGGGCTGGCGGTTGTGATAGCTCACCTCCATGCCGAACCCCAGGGCGGCGCGCTTGGCGATCTCCAGGCCCACGGCGCCAAGGCCGAGGATGCCCAATTGCTTGCCGCCCAGGGAAGGGCGCATGACTTTTGGCCACTCGCTGCGGCGCACGGCGGCGTCGGTCTGGGGAATGCCGCGCACCAGTGACAGCAGCAACGCCATGGCGTGATCCGCCACCGACGGTGCGTTGACCCCGGCACCGTTGGTGACCACGATCCCACGGTTGCTGGCGGCCTGCAGGTCCACATGCTCGTAGCCGGCGCCGATCACGCAGATGATCTCCAGCAAGGGCAGGGCGGCGATTTCCTCGGCATATAAACCCAGCGGGCCACGGGTGAGCACGGCCTTGATCTGCGCGCCATGGGTCTTGATGGCTTGGGCACGTTCCGTTGGCGTGGGCGCCAGAATGACGTGGAAGTCATTGCTCTCGATGATTTGCAGGTATTCGTTGATGGTTTCAACCAGGACCAGAACGGTGGTGGACATCGGCAGGCTCTTCCTGAGGGGTTGGAGGGGGCAGTATGTGGGAATGTTTACTGTAGGAGCGAGCTTGCTCGCGAAAAACGTCAACGATAACGCGGGAAACCTGGATACCCGCAGTGCCTGAGCGTTCTTCGCGAGCAAGCTCGCTCCTACAGTATCTACAGACTTAAAACTCGACTTCGTGCGTTTTTACGCGTTTTGCAAACGCCCCGGCCAGCGTCGCATTGTGATGCTCGATAATCGCCTCGGCCTTCAATGCCGGGGTGTCCATGCAACTATGGCCGTCTTCCGGTAGCACCACTGAAAAGCCCAGCTCCACCGCCACGCGGCAAGTGGTGTCGATGCAAAACTGAGTTTTCATGCCCACGATCACCAGCGCCTTGACCTGAGCAGCGTTCAGTTGCTGCTCCAGGTCGGTGCCCAGGAAACAGCTGGGGCGCGTCTTGTTGAATAGATGGTCGCGGGACGCGTCCACATCCAGCCCTTGCCACACCTGCCACAGCGGGCTACCCGCTGCAATGGGCGAGCCTGCCGGGCCAGTGTGCTGGGCGACGAAGATCGGGGTGTTGGCCTTGCGGGCGCGTTCAATCAGATGATTGATGTTGTCCAGCAAGCGTTCGCGCTCGTAGGGCTTTTCCGGGCCGTCGTACAGGCCAGTTTGCATATCGATGATCAGCAGGGCGTCAGCCATGGTGTTACTCCTTGTAGTTGCCGGGCGGACGGCGCAATAAAAAGGCCCCGTCCATTGCTGGCGGGGCCTTGGGTTGAATCTGTGAAGTGTCTAGCTCAAGCACCCACAGCCACCGCAAAGCCCGCCGTAAGCGGTCGTGGTGGTGGTACGGGTGAGGTTCAGCTGAATACGTTTCATGGGTCGATCATGCTAAGAGCGGCGTTATGTTGTCAATAAATGTGTCTGAAATAAATGTCACGCGTCGATGCGCCACGCCATCGTTCCTCAGCTAAGTCTTTGCTTATTCACAAGAATCCCGGACAATCGCGGCCCTTCTATGGTCGGGGCGCTGCCTGTCAGGTTTTTCTGACTCGTCCCGGCCGTGTAAATGCGGAGATCCGACCGGATGAATGATCAGGCCAATAGCGTCGACGAGCGCTATGCAACGACACCTGCAACTCTCACAAGCTGGAGCCGCCAGGACACCACCTGGATGCTCGGTCTGTTTGGCACCGCCATCGGCGCCGGTACTTTGTTTTTGCCCATCAACGCAGGCCTGGGAGGCTTCTGGCCGCTACTGATCCTGGCGCTGCTGGCCTTCCCGATGACGTTCTTCGCGCACCGTGGCCTGACCCGTTTCGTGCTGTCCGGTCGTGAAGGTGCCGACATCACTGACGTAGTCGAGCAGCATTTCGGTATCAAGGCTGGCGCGCTGATCACGTTGCTGTACTTCTTCGCGATCTTCCCGATTCTGCTGATCTACAGCGTGGCCTTGACCAACACCGTCGGCAGCTTCATGGAGCACCAGTTGCATATCTTGCCGCCGCCACGGGCGATCCTGTCGTTTGTGCTGATCCTTGGCCTGTTGGCCGTGGTGCGTTGCGGCGAGCAAGTGATCGTCAAGGCCATGAGCCTGATGGTGTACCCGTTTATCGTCGCTCTGCTGTTCCTCTCCGTGTACCTGATCCCCCATTGGAATGGCGGCATCCTCAGCACCGCCCGCGAGATCCCCGCGCCGTCTGCGTTGCTTAGCACCTTGTGGCTGGCGATTCCGGTGATGGTGTTCTCGTTCAACCATTCGCCGATCATCTCGGCCTTTGCCGTTGACCAGAAACGCCAGTACGGCGCCCACGCCGATGCGCGCAGCTCGCAGATCCTGTCCCGCGCACACCTGCTGATGGTGGTGATGGTGCTGTTCTTCGTGTTCAGTTGCGTGCTGACCCTGTCGCCGGCACAACTGGCCGAAGCGAAAGCGCAGAACCTGTCGATTTTGTCGTACCTGGCTAACCACTTCGATAACCCGACGATCGCCTTTGCCGCGCCGTTGATTGCGTTCGTGGCGATTGCCAAGTCGTTTCTGGGCCACTACATCGGTGCCAGCGAAGGCCTTAAAGGCCTGGTGGTGAAGACCGGTCGCCGTCCGGCGCCGAAGACTCTGGACCGCATGACCGCTGCGTTCATGTTGGTGGTGTGCTGGATCGTTGCCACGCTCAATCCAAGCATTCTGGGCATGATCGAAGCGCTGGGCGGCCCGATCATTGCGTCGATCCTGTTCCTGATGCCGATGTACGCGATTCGCAAGGTGCCGGCCATGGCCAAGTACCGTGGGCAGGCTTCCAATGTGTTCGTTACGGCGGTAGGCCTGGTGGCGATTACGGCGGTGGTGTATTCGCTGATTCCTTGAGGCTGACGCGGTCTGGCTGACTGTGCAGATCTAATATGTGGGAGCAGGCAAGCCAGCTCCCACATTTTTTTGTGGTGTTATCAAGTCAGTATTCCAAGCATAAAAAAACGCCGCGTATCTTGCGATACGCGGCGTTTTTATTGCATCAACACCTTAGGCTTGAATCACCGGGATGTTGGCGCTTGCTGCGATCTTGCGGAACTCGGCGATCTGGTCGAAGTTCAGGTAGCGGTAAACGTCACTGGCCATGGTGTCCAGTTTCGCTGCGTAGCCCATGTACTCTTCGACGGTCGGCAGGCGACCCAGGGTGGAAGCAACTGCCGCCAACTCGGCCGAGGCCAGGTAGACGTTGGCGCCGTCACCCAGACGGTTCGGGAAGTTACGGGTCGAAGTCGACACAACAGTCGAGTTCGGCTCTACCCGTGCCTGGTTACCCATGCACAGCGAGCAGCCCGGCATTTCCATGCGTGCGCCAGCTTTGCCGTAGATGCCGTAGTAGCCTTCTTCGGTCAGTTGGTGAGCGTCCATCTTGGTCGGCGGCGACAGCCACAGACGGGTTGGCAGCTGACCCTTGACCTGTTCCAGCAGTTTACCGGCAGCGCGGAAGTGACCGATGTTGGTCATGCACGAACCGATGAACACTTCGTCGATCTTCTCGCCAGCAACGCTCGACAGCAGACGGGCGTCGTCCGGGTCGTTTGGTGCGCAGAGGATAGGCTCGTTGATTTCAGCCAGGTCGATCTCGATGATTTCGGCGTATTCCGCGTCGGCATCGGCTTCCATCAACTCTGGGTTGGCAACCCAGGCTTCCATCGCTTGGGCGCGACGTTCCAGGGTGCGTGCATCGCCGTAGCCTTCACCGATCATCCAGCGCAGCAGGGTGATGTTGGAGTTCAGGTATTCGGTGACGGAGTCTTTGGACAGCTTGATGGTGCAACCGGCAGCCGAACGTTCAGCCGAGGCGTCGGACAGCTCGAAAGCCTGTTCCAGCGTCAGGTCGTTCAGGCCTTCGATTTCCAGGATGCGGCCGGAGAAGGCGTTCTTCTTGCCTTTCTTCTCTACTGTCAGCAGACCCGATTGGATCGCGTAGTAAGGAATGGCATGAACCAGGTCACGCAGGGTGATGCCAGGTTTCATCTTGCCTTTGAAGCGCACCAGGATCGATTCCGGCATGTCCAGTGGCATTACGCCAGTGGCTGCGGCAAACGCTACCAGGCCAGAACCGGCCGGGAACGAGATGCCCATTGGGAAACGGGTGTGGGAGTCACCACCGGTGCCCACGGTGTCCGGCAGCAGCATGCGGTTCAGCCAGCTGTGGATGATGCCGTCGCCTGGACGCAGCGATACACCGCCACGGGTCATGATGAAGTCAGGCAGGGTGTGGTGGGTGGTCACGTCGATCGGCTTTGGATAGGCCGCGGTGTGGCAGAAGGACTGCATCACCAGGTCGGTCGAGAAGCCCAGGCACGCCAGGTCTTTGAGTTCATCACGGGTCATTGGACCGGTGGTGTCCTGGGAGCCCACGGTGGTCATCTTCGGCTCGCAGTAGGTGCCAGGACGAACGCCTTTGCCTTCTGGCAGGCCGCACGCCTTGCCGACCATTTTCTGTGCCAGGGTGAAGCCTTTGCCGGTGTCGACCGGCGCTTCTGGCAGCTTGAACAGGTCGGTAGGACCCAGACCCAGTTCAGCACGGGCCTTGTCGGTCAGGCCGCGACCGATGATCAGCGGGATACGGCCGCCAGCGCGCACTTCGTCCAACAGCACCGGGGTCTTCATTTCGAAGGTGGTGATGACTTCGTCGGAATCGTGTTTGCAGACTTTGCCAGCATGCGGGTACAGGTCGATCACGTCGCCCATGTTCATGTTGGAAACGTCGAATTCGATTGGCAGTGCGCCAGCATCTTCCATGGTGTTGTAGAAGATTGGAGCGATCTTGCTGCCGAAGCAGAAGCCGCCGGCGCGCTTGTTCGGCACGTAAGGAACGTCGTCGCCGAAGAACCACAGTACGGAGTTGGTCGCCGACTTACGGGACGAACCGGTACCTACCACGTCACCCACGTAGGCGATCGGGAAGCCTTGGCCGCGCATCTCTTCGATCTGCTTCATCGGGCCGGTCTTGCCTTGCTCGTCTGGCACGATGCCTTCGCGAGCCATTTTCAGCATGGCCAGGGCGTGCAGCGGGATGTCTGGACGGGACCAGGCATCAGGCGCAGGGGAGAGGTCGTCGGTGTTGGTTTCGCCGGTGACCTTGAATACGCGCAGGCTGATCTTGTCGGCCAGGGTAGGGCGGTTGCGGAACCACTCGCCGTCAGCCCAGGACTGGATCACGCCTTTGGCGTGCTCGTTGCCATTCTTGGCTTTTTCGGCCACGTCGTGGAACGCATCGAACATCAGCAGGGTGTGCTTGAGTTGGGCGGCGGCGACAGGTGCCAGCTCGGCATCGTCCAGCAGCTCGACCAGAGTCACGATGTTGTAGCCGCCTTGCATGGTGCCAAGCAGTTCAACAGCGCGTTGTTTGCTGATCAGGGGGGAAGTGGCTTCGCCCTTGGCCAGGGCAGACAGGAAACCGGCCTTGACGTAGGCAGCTTCGTCAACACCTGGTGGAATGCGGTTGGTGATCAGGTCAACGAGGAATTCTTCTTCGCCAGCCGGAGGATTTTTCAGCAGCTCGACCAGGCCTGCGGTTTGTTCGGCGTTAAGCGGCTGGGGAACAATACCCAGGGCTGCACGCTCTTCGATATGTTTGCGGTAGGCTTCAAGCACAGTTATTACCCTCATCAGTGGTCCCACGGGACGCTCATCCAGAAATGAACGGCACGCATGCGCTCGGGGGCTTTTTGGGCCGCAAAGCCAGCGCTGCCGGCATTCCTCACAGAAGCTGCTTTCAAAGTTTTACGCCTGCAGAACGGAGCTGATGAGGGTTGGCGAGGGCATTGACCTACCGAGTCATTGACCATCGCCAACACCGTTCTGAAGGAACGACTGTGCTCGTGACGCTTTGAAAACAGCTTCCAGCGGATTATTGGCGCCTTACAAGGCCGGATGATTCTACGGCAAAAAATTTCTAAAGGTAAGTTGCCTTGGTAAGTTTGCAGGGTGATGAAGGTTAGACAAAGGGCTAACATGGCGCATTGTTTCGCTGATTTGCGTGTTGTCGCCCATGTCCAACCAAACCATCAAGACCCCCTGCGTAGGCCTGTGCTCCACGGTCTACGGCGATCTCGTGTGCCGTGGCTGCAAGCGTTTCCACCACGAAGTGATCCAGTGGAATGGCTACAACGAGGAAGAAAAACGCGCGGTCTGGCTGCGCCTGGAGCAACTGCTGGTGCAGGTGATGGCCGGTAAGGTGGAGGTTTTTGACCCCAAGATGCTGCGTGGCCAATTGGAGCAGCGCAAGATTCGCTTCGTGCCGCACCAGTCCGAGTACTGCTGGGCGTACCAGTTGATCGCCCGGGGCGCACGGGTCATCTCCAACCTGGAAGCTTACGGCATGGTGCTATTGCCGGAATTTCGTGAGTGGGCCTTGCCGGATCTGCGCGATGCCATTGATCGTGAGTTTTTTATCCTGTCCGAGGCCCACTACCAGCGCTATATCGCGCCGGGGTTTCTGAAAGATGTGTTTTCCAACTGACACCACACAAAACAAATGTGGGAGCGGGCTTGCTCGCGAAGGCGGCGGGCCAGTCGACATCTTAGGTGACTGACCCACCGCCTTCGCGAGCAAGCCCGCTCCCACATTTTGATCTCCTTCGTTCTATAGATTGCTTCAGGGCTTGCTGGCCAGTTCTTCTAGATGTGCCATGAGTGTTTCAGGCTTAAGCACCAACACATCACTTTCCACCGCATCCAACACCACCTCCGCCGTATTGCCGATCAGCGCCCCGGAAATCCCGGTGCGTCCCACGGTGCCGATAATGGTCACTGCCGCTTCCAGTTTATGCACCAGGTGGGGGATCAACACATCCGCCGGGCCTTCTTCGATATGCAGGTGCTTGTCGTCCACGTCGAATTCAGCCTGGAACGCCCGACACTGTTCGCGATAACGCGCCTCGATGGTCTCCTTAAGCTGAAAGGTCGGGTCCGCTGCCGACAGCATCGGCGATGGGTGAGCGCTGATCACGTGCAGTTGCGCCTTGGCCAGGCTGGCGATGTCGAAGCCATGGTCAATGATGGCGTTGTGCAGTGAGCGATGCTCGCCGTCACTGTTGCCCACGTCTATGGCCGCGAGGATCACCCGGCCAGCCCAAGGTGTAGAGGTCTTCACCAACAGCACCGCCGTCGGGCAGTAGCGCAGCAATTTCCAGTCTGCCGGAGTGAGCAATGCCTTTTTCAGCGGGCTGTCGGGGAAGTGCTGTTTGATCACCAGGCCACAGCCTTCGGCTTGCTGCACCTCGATGATGGTTTTATGCAGGCTGTCGCTCCACGCCTGCTCGGTGGTCACACTGTAGCCATCCTCCTGCAAACCGGCCTTGAGCAAGCTCAGCAACGCCGAATGTTCATGCTTCTTGTCACACACCAACAAATGCAGGTGCGCACCGGTCACCCCGGCAATCAGCTTGGCGCGCTTGAGGGCCAGGCTCTCCGAATGTTCGGGCTCGATGACCACCAGGATGCTGCGGATGGCTTGCATGGTCGGGTTCTCCAGGAAAGGGGCATGCAACAACTATAGTTGCTGCCTGCCAGACGGCATGTTGATGCACATCAAGGCCAGTGGCTGGTGGTCTGCGGCGTGGTCGGTATAATCGGCGCCCTTTTGTGATCCTTTTGCCCGTGAGCCCGATGAACCTGCCAGAAATCCACGAATTCCTCGGTTGCCGCACCCCCGACGCCTGGGTCCAGGCCGCTCTGGCCGATCAGGAAACCCTGCTGATCGACCACAAGAACTGTGAATTCAAAGCCGCCAGCACCGCCTTGAGCCTGATCGCCAAGTACTACAGCCATGTCGACCTGATCAATATGATGTCGCGCCTGGCCCGCGAGGAGCTGGTGCACCACGAACAAGTCATGCGCCTGATGAAAAAGCGCAAGGTCGAGCTGCGTCAATTGAATGCTGGGCGTTACGCCTCGGGTTTGCGCAAAGTGGTGCGCACCCATGAACCGGTCAAACTGGTGGATACGCTGGTGGTGGGCGCTTTTATCGAAGCACGCAGTTGCGAGCGTTTCGAAGCGTTGGTGCCGCATTTGGACGAAGAACTCGGCAAGTTCTACTTTGGCCTGCTGAAAAGCGAAGCCCGGCATTTCCAGGGTTACCTCAAGCTGGCCTACCAATACGGTGACGCCAAGGATGTTGCCCAAGTGATCGAGCGGGTAAGAGCGACCGAGCAGGAGCTGATCGAATCACCCGATATCGAGTTCCGCTTTCACAGCGGCGTGCCAGCCTGAGGCTACCGCCACGCCGATCAGTGCAGTGATCCCGCTCAGCAGCAGGATCACCGTTTGCGTGCCCAAGGGTGCCGCCAACAGGGCAACCACCAGGCCTGCCAGCGGTTGCGGCAAGTTGTTGAGCAGCGTGATCACGCCCACTGTCTTGCCGAAGTCCTGCACCGGAATGACCTTCTGGCGCACGCTGCGCATGTACACGCTGTACATCTTGTCGAAGCCGATCACCAGCAGGAACCCCAGGGCGTAAACCCACAGGTTCGGGCTGATCGCCATGACCAGCGCGCCCACAGTGATCAGTGCGTAAGACAACCCGCCCAGCCATTTCAATGGCAAGGTGGTGCGGGCCAGGTAGAAAAGAATCGCGATGGTCACCAGCGCGCCTGCTGCCTGTAGCCCGGCATAAGCATCCTTGCCCTCGGCGAACTGGCCGGTGACCATTGCGGCGGACGTGGCCAGGGTGACACCGATGATCAGGTTCACCCCCACCGTCAGTGCAATCAAACGCTTCAACCCCGCCAGGCTGCGGATATGCCCGAATGCAATCCGCAACGGTTGCAGCCAGATATCCCGATGTTGTTCGAACCGCTCTAGGTTCACCGTGTTGACGCGCTGCCACACGCCCATCGCCAGGTCGGCCAGCACAAACAGCGCGGCCACCCCCAGCACCACCCAGTGCCACGCCCACACGTCCAGCATCAATGCCGCCACCAGGGGCCCGAGTACCAGGCCGCTCTGGTCGGCGATCTGCGAGTAAGAGAGGGTCTTGGCGTAGCTGTACTGCGCGAACACATGGGGCATCAGCACCTCGCGGGCCATGATGCCTTGGGTGGTCAACACCCCGCACAGCGCCGAGAGCAACACGATCCAGTAGATCCCGTCGAAAACACCGTACAGCGCCACCGCGATCACGCACGCGAGTGCGCGGTAAACCTGGCTGATATGCAGGATGCGCACCGGCGGATACTTGTCGCACAGTGCCCCGCATACCGGGAACGCCAGGAAGCGTGGCAGCGACTCGACGAAAAATGCCAGGCCGGCCAGCGACACGCTTTGTGTAGTCTGGAACACGATCAAGGGCACGATAAACAGCAGGATCTGGTCCGCCAACCGCGACAGGAACAGCGACACAAAAAACGCCAGGTAATCCTTGCGCATACAACTCCCTGTGAGTGGCGTTTAAGCAGGCAGCCTTTTGCTTGGACACGCTCAGTAGTAAGAGGCGTCGTCGGCTGGTTGTCTAGCTTGCCACCTGCAATGGTCGCTGTTCAATCGGCGTCAGCACGTTGACAGTCAGTGCAATACCCGTTGGAGGAACTGCCGAGTCCTCTCCTCACGTGGCTCATTGATGACCTGGCGAGCGTCACCTACTTCGCAGATCAAGCCCTTGTCGAAGAACGCGATTCGGTCGGCCGACTCACGGGCGAAGGCAATGTCGTGGGTCACCATGATGAGGGTCATGCCTGAATCCTTGAGTTTGCGGATAGTGTCCAGCACTTCTCCCACCAGTTCAGGGTCAAGGGCGGAAGTGACTTCGTCGAACAGCATGTAGTCGGGCTGCATCGCCAGGGCGCGAGCAATCGCCAGCCGTTGTTGCTGGCCTCCGGACAGGCTTGCGGGGCGCATGTCTGCGCGATCGCCGAGGCCGACGAAGGCCAGGTGATCGTGGGCCAATTGCAAAGCTTGGGTCTTGGGCAGCTTCTTTACCAGGCGCGGAGCCAGCGCCACGTTCTCCAGGGCGGTGAGATGGGGGAATGCATTGTATTGCTGGAACACGATGCCGAGTTTCTGGCGCAACGTGTTCAAGTCGGTTCCCTTGGCGTGCACATTAATCCCGTCTACCAGGATGCTGCCTCCTTGAATCGGCTCCAGACCATTGATGCACTGCAGTAAGGTGGACTTCCCAGAGCCGCTGGCGCCGATCAGGCACAGGACTTCGCTCTTCTGGATCGTCAGGTTGACGCCCTTGATGACTTCAATGGGGCCGAAGCTTTTGCGGACATCCTTGATATCAATCATGGTGCAGTTCCTTTTCAAGATGGCGGCTGTAGCGGGAAATCGGGTAGCAGATCGCAAAGTAGAAAAGCCCGGCGCCGGTGAGCACCAGGAGAGCTTCGTTTGAGCGGTTGATCAGGATCTGAGAGGCCCGCAGCAGCTCGATATAGCCCACCACGCTTACAAGGGCAGTATCTTTGGTCAGGCCTATTACCGTGCCTATCCAGCCGGGAAGCACTGTGCGAAAGGCAAGTGGGGTGGATATGTGGCGCAGCTCCTGCCAATAGCTCAGCCCCAGCGACCGGCTGGCTTTTTTCAGTTGGGGGTGGATGGATTGCAAGCCTGAGCGAACCAGTTCCGAAGTCAACATGCCCATGTAGAGGCTGAGGACGACGACGCCAATGAGCAGCGGGCTCACCCCGAAGCCGGTCATGGCGAAGAGACTGTTGACCAAGATGAACTGGATGATCAGTGGAATGCTGCGGATGACGTTGACGAAGGGGCCAAGAGCGACTCGGGCGAAAACCGATTCCTGACGAAGCCAGCCGACGAGTACGCCGAGCAGGGTGCCAATCACGGTGGCCAGCAACGTCAGTAACAGGGTGTGCCAGATGCCGATAAGCACGAAGGGAACATCGCCCCAGTGCAAGCCTGAATAGGCCAGTTGAAATTGCATGGCCGCCTACCCCTTGAACATGCGCCAGAAGGTGAATCGGGCGCCGCCTTCGATAAGCTTGGACATGGCGAAGTAGATCATGGCGGCGATGATGAAAAACTCGAACGTCCTGAAAGATTCCGACTGGGCGGCTTGCGTGGCGCCTGTGAGCTCACGCAGGCCGATGATCATGCCCAGTGAGCTGTTGAGCAGGGCCCAGTTGAGCTGGTTGACGTACGGGAAATAGACAATCCTGAACAGCTGCGGAAAGACCACGTGGGTATAGGTGCCGAGCGATGAGATGCCCAGCGACCTGGCGGCCCTGTGTTGTTGTCGTGGAATGGCCTGCATCCCGCCGCGAAAAATCTCGGCGAGGTATCCGGCGTTGTTGAACGATAGCGCCAGCAGCATCGCCAGGTAGCTGGAGAAATGCAGCCCCAGTGCGCCCAGGCCAAAATAGATCATGTACACCTGAAATAGCGCGGGCGTATTGCGCGCGACTTCGATCCAGGATGTGGCAAGGGCGTATCCAAGGCCTTTGTTCTGTTGGCGCAGCAGGGTCAGCGCCAGGGCGATCAGCGTGCCGAGGATCATTGAAAGCACGGTCAATACTAGTGTCGTTTTGGCGCCATTGATCAGCTCGGGGAGCTTTTCCCAGACCATTGACCAGTAAAATGTGTATCCGAACATAGCGCAGCCTCCGAGCAGGAGTGGCCTTTTCAGGCCGCTCAATGGGTGAGGTCAGTAGTCCACGCCGGCGACAGTCAGCGACGGCGCCTCACCGTCACCGAAGTACTGCGCATACAGTTCTTGGTAGCGACCGTTCTTGACTTGTGCCCAGACGAACGTCTTTACCCAATTGAGCATTTGCGCGTCGGACTTTCTCACCGCGATGCCGCACAGGTCGGGCGGTGTAGGCGCGCCCCCCTTGATCGCCAGCGTAGGGAATTGCCCGCTCTGGACCAGTGCGGCCGCCGAGGCATTTCCGATGATCACGCCGTCTATCTTGCCCTGGGCCAGTGCCAGGTAACCCTCCGCTTCGCTGCCGAAACCGGTGTAACTGCCGCGCGGGTCATTCCAGCCTTTGCGCAGAGCCTGTAACTCCTGCTCGGTCGTGGTGCCTGTGACACCGCCGATGTTGCGGCCTTTCAGGTCCTGGAAGCTTTCGATCTTGGCATCTTTGCGGGTCAGCACGACGTTTGTGTAGTTCACGTAGGGCTGGGAAAAACTCACGCTCAAGGCGCGCTGGGGTGAGATCGAGGTGGAAGCGATCAGCACGTCAATGCGATTGGACACCAGCGCAGGAATGCGTTCGGAGGAGGGCGTTTCGACAATCACCGCCTTTGCCCCAAGGGCCTTGGCCATGTCCTTGCAGTATTGGACGTCGTATCCCTCTGGCTCATTGGCCTGGTTGCGAAAGCCGGCCGGTGGATAGTCGAGTTGCACACCGCACCTTAGGGTTTTTGACGAAATGACCTGGTCCAGGGTCGAGTCGGCAACGGCTGAGGCGATGGTTGCGGTTGTGGCGAGGGCGAGCAGGAGAGAGGCGCTTGCGCGGCGCGTGATGTTCATGTGAGTCCCCGATCTGGTTGTCATTTTATTATTGAGGGGGTGTGGCGTTCGTGTATTTTGTATCCAATCAACATCCCGAGTAAAAATCTAGCAAATGTTTATCCGCAAAAGAAGGGGGTAACAATGTGTTTTTTGCATAGCTGCGTCAGTTGGGCAGGAGAGGTTGAACATAAAGAATTTAAAAACAATTAGTTATGTATTTTTAAAAAGATGTTGCTGCGTATGAAATGTATCGGCGTTTGTCGGGCGCTACACGGATGGTTGACAGTTTGTGTTTAGTGTATCCAATATACATCGAGTGAATGGGGCGAACAGACTCGCCATGGTCGTTTTAAGAAAGGTGCGTTTCTTTCCATCTGAGAAGGATGTGATTCATGAGGCACGTAATTGTCATTGGCGCTGGCATCGTGGGGTTGGCGACGGCGCACCATCTACTGACTGGGGGTGTGCGCGTCACGGTGGTCGACCGCGATCCTGAGGGTGACAAGGCGTCGTTCGGCAATGCTGGCGGCATTGCGGTTACGGAAGTGATACCAGCCTCGGTGCCGGGGGTTTTATGGAAGGTACCCGGTTGGCTGGCGGACCCCTTGGGGCCGTTGGCGATACGTCCGTGGCACGCGCCCCGGCTGATACCGTGGCTGCTGCGCTTCTCCCGTGCCGGCAGGCCCTCGGAGTTCACTCGCATAGTGTCGGCATTGGCGGCGATTAACGCCCGGGTCTATGACGACCTGTTGCCGCTGCTCGCCGAACATAATCTGCACGAAGAATTGCAGCAGCTCGGCGCGTTGACGGTTTACGAGAACGAGGCGGAGTTCAACAAGGATACAATGCAGTGGGACATCAAGCGTGCCTGGGGCATCGAGGTGCGCACCGTGAGTGGTGATGAAGCCCGTGAAATCGAGCCTGCGCTCGGTCGGTCGATCACTCGAGGAGTGTTCACTCCCCAGTGGTCGCATGTCAGGGACCCCAAAACCCTGGTTGATAAATTACGTCAGTCATTGCTTGCCAGAGGTCTTGATATCGAGGTCGGCCAAGTCTGCGATATTCGGCCTGGCGTTGAGGGCCGCGCGGTGTCGGTGGGGCTCAGCGATGGTCGGTGGATAACCGCCGATAAGGTCGTGGTCGCCGCTGGCGCATGGTCGGGCGCGCTGGTCCGGTGCCTTGGGGACACGGTCCTGCTGGAAAGCGAGCGCGGCTACAACACTACATTTGCGGAGCCAGGCGTCGTCTTGTCCAGAGAAGTTATCTTTGCGCAGCGCCATTTCGTGGCCACGCCGTTGAGGTGTGGCTTGAGGATTGGTGGCGCCGCTGAGTTCGGTGGGTTGCATGCGCCTGCCAACTTCAAGCGCTCCCAGGCCCTGGCCAGGTTGGCTGCGCTCTATCTTCCTGGGCTGCGCACGGAGGGTGGCACCTGTTGGGCTGGGCATCGCCCGGCGACCCCTGACAGCCTGCCGGTGATCGGCGCTTCACCGCGTCATCCCGCAGTGATCTATGCCTTTGGCCATGGTCACCTGGGCCTGACACAGGCGGCTACAACTGGTCGCTTGGTCAGCGATATTGCACTGGGCAATCCCTCGTTGGTCGACCTTGCACCCTATGCAATCAGCCGTTTCAACTAAATCGCTCAAAAGGGAGTTCCTATGTCTCGTCATACCTTCTTTTGCATCGATGCGCACACCTGCGGCAACCCCGTGCGCGTCGTGACCGGCGGAGGGCCTTTGCTGCCCGCTGTGTCGATGGCTGAAAAACGCCAGATCTTCCTGCGTGAGCATGATTGGGTTCGCCAAGCCTTGATGTTCGAGCCCCGTGGTCATGATGTGATGTCGGGCAGCATCCTGTATCCGTCATCCCGTGAAGACTGCGACATCGGCGTGCTGTTCATTGAGGTCAGTGGGTGCCTGCCAATGTGTGGTCACGGCACCATCGGTACGGTGACGGCCGCGCTGGAAGCCGGCTTGGTGGTGCCGAAGGTTGAAGGCACGCTGGCCATTGAGGCGCCTGCGGGGCGCGTCGCTATCGACTACGTCAGAAAGGGCGAAACGGTGGAGCAGGTTCGCTTGTATAACGTTGCCAGCTATCTTCACGCCGCCGATGTGGAGCTTGAGGTGCCCACCCTCGGCAAGCTGAACGTCGATCTGGCGTACGGAGGCAACTTCTACGTGATCATCGAGCCGCAAGCGGGTTGGGAGGGGCTGGATACCATGGCGGCGAGTGAAATCGTTCGGTTGAGCCCGCTGGTACGGCAGGCGGCGCAGACGCTGCTGGCGCCGGTACACCCGGTAGACAGCCGTATCCAGGGCGTCAGTCATGTGATGTGGTGCGACAAACCCAAGAACCCGCGTGCCCATGCACGCAATGCCGTGTTCTATGGCGACAAGGCCATCGATCGCTCGCCTTGCGGCACCGGTTCCTCGGCGCGCATGGCACAACTGGTTGCGCGAAACCGCCTGAAGGTGGGCGATGGGTTTGTCCACGAGAGCATCATCGGCACACTGTTCGACTGTCGGGTCGAATCGGCAACGGAGGTTGGCGGGTTCCCAGGCATTATGCCGAGCATTGCCGGCTGGGCCCAAGTGACCGGTTACAACACGATTTTTGTGGATGACCGCGACCCACTGGCACTCGGGTTTCAACTGGGGTGAATCCCAAGACAGCGGGCGCCCTCGTTTTGCTGCAAGGGCAGGCGCCTGGGTTCAAGCCTGGGTGTCTTTGTCGCGTTTTTTCTTCAGCAGCGTTACAAGGTCAGTGCCTGCGCGCTGGATGTGTTTGCGCAGAAACTGGACAGCCTTCTTGGTATCGCCTTGTTCACACAGCTTGAGCAGTTCGCGGTGGTCAACTTCGGCTTCTTTTTTTCCAGCGGTCAGCAACAGTTGCAAGCGGATATAACGATCCGTCTGGACGTTGATCCCTTGAACGATGGCCAGCGTTTGCACGCGATCGGCAGCTGCGTACAGGCTTTCATGGAACAGCCAGTTAAGCTTGCCCCATTGCGCAATGTCATCGTCGAGGTAAGCGTCTTCAAGTTGCGGTAGTAGGTGTTTGGTGGCCGTAAAGTGTGCCTCTGTCATGTTCGGCAGGGAGCGTTCCAGTAACTCGGCTTCCAATAACGCACGCAGATCAAACAGCTCCGCAATTTGCTCCACAGGGATGGATTTCACCACGGAGCCTTTGTGAATTTGAGTCGTGATCAGTCCGGATGCCTCCAGCTCCTTGAACGCTTCACGCACCGGCATGCGGCTCACGCCATACTCGGTAGCAATCGTCTCTTGGATCAGCGACTCGCCTTCCTTGAACTCTCCATTGAGAATTCGTTCACGCAGTGATTCGGCCAGGGTTTCGGGCAAGCTTTGACGTTTGATGCGCAGGTTGGGCAAAGGCTCTTTTTTAGGCATTCTTCAACTACTGACAGGTGAATGGATCCAGGATTTGAGATCCCCATCGGTCGATCATACCTCAGCCACACGGGTGTAGGACGCTTCCAGTTAACAAGCACGAAACATGTCAGGGTTCTACTGTGCCGTTCACCCGCTGGCCGAGGCCTCACGGGTTACCGCCCTGTAGGATCGGGGGCAGCAGCGCCTGGGCAAAGTCCTGGTAGGACACGGGCCGCAAAAATCGGTTGATCGCCAGGCTGCCGACCGACGTGGTGCGAGGGTCTGAAGTCGCTGGGTAAGGTCCGCCGTGAACCATGGCTTGAGAGAGCTCTACACCAGTACCAAAACCGTTCAGCACAATACGGCCGGCCTTTCTCTCCAGAGTGGGCAACAGCGAGGTGAGTGTGGGGTAGTCATTAGCGCAGGCGTGAACGGCAATTGTGAGTTGACCATCCAACGCCTCCAGCACCTGCAGCAGCGTGGAAATATCAGGGCATCGAACAATCAACGACGAAGCGCCAAACACCTCGTCACGCAGTGCCACGTGCATGAGGAACGCATGTGCACTGGTGGCGAACAGCGCGGCCTGTCCTTGAAAACGCCCACCCGGCCGACCTCGTCCAAGCAGCTCTACACCCGGCTGTGCGCTCAGCTTCGCAACGCCATCGCAGTAGCTTTCGTAGGTCAGGCGCGTCAGCATGGTTGCCGCCGGTACTGCGCTCAGGGTGGCGATTGCCGCGCGCTCGAAGGCTGTGAGTTGCGGGCTCTTAACCGCCAGTATCAATCCAGGGTTTGTACAAAACTGGCCTGCACCCAGGGTGAGCGAGGCGACGAAGGCATCGGCGATCGCCCCACTGCGCTCGGTCAGGGCGTGGGGCAGCAGCACCACAGGGTTGATCGCGCTCATTTCCGCATAGACCGGTATCGGCTCTCTGCGCGCTGCCGCAATGTTCATCAAGGCCATGCCTGCCCGTTGCGAGCCCGTAAAGCCCACCGCCTTGATCCGGTGATCGGCAACCAGGGCTTGGCTGATGCTGTATTGCGAATCGAACAGCAGAGAAAACACGCCCTCCGACAATCTGCATTCGCTGACTGAGCGTTGAATCGCTTGGCCCACCAGCTCAGAGGTGCCTGGATGCGCCGAATGGGCCTTGACGATCACCGGGCAGCCGGCAGCCAATGCGGACGCGGTATCGCCCCCAGCGACGGAAAACGCCAGCGGGAAATTGGACGCGCCGAACACGGCAACCGGGCCTAGGGCGATGTTGCGCAATCTGATATCCGGCTGTGGCAGAGGCGTGCGGCCAGGGCGCGCCGGATCAATGCGAGCTTCCTGGAAGCGGCCATCGCGCAAAACGCAGGCGAACAGGGCAAGCTGGTTGACCGTGCGAGCCCGTTCGCTGTCGAGGCGCTCGCGCGGCAGGCCGGTTTCGACCATGCAGCGTTCGATCAGGGCATCCCCCAGCGCGAGGATATTGCGCGCAATGGTTTCCAGGAAAACCGCGCGATGCTCTGGCGTGGTTTCGCGGTAAGTGTCGAAAGCTCTGCTCGCCAAGGCGCAGGCGGTATCGAGGTCGCCTGGCGTAGCACCACCGAACGCCGGGGACAAGGTTTCGCCTGTGGCGGCGTTGACTCCCCAGACCTGGCCAGCTTTGCCGCGAACCTTCGATTGGCCGATCAGCATCTCACCTGTAATGGGCATAAGAAGCCTCGCTCAATGGAACATGACTGTGTCGGATAGTGGGGATTGTTTATGAAACGGACCCCTTGCCATGGCAAGGGGCCCGTTGTGCTAACCGCGAGCGGCAAGGGTGTCGATGGCTTTCTGGACGGTGTTGATCACGTATTCGCGCTCCTGGCCCTCCAGGGCCAGGCGCGGTGCGCGGGTCCACTCGGGCGCGCCGTAGACCAGGTGCTCGGCGAGCTTGATGTATTGCACCAATTTAACGTGCACATCCAAGTGAAAGGACGGGGTGAGGATGTGGTACAGCTCTCGGGCTTCACTGAACCGTTGCTGGGCACACAGGTTGAAGAGCTTTACGCATTCTGCCGGCCACACATTGGTCATGCCTGATACCCAGCCGGTCACGCCCAGCGCACTGCTTTCGACGATCAGGTCGTCGACCCCGCAAAAGATGCTAAAGCGATCGCCGAACGCCACATACAGGTCGGTCACGCGCCGGATGTCTCCGGTTTCTTCCTTGACGCAAACGATCTCGGGCGTATCCACTAGGTCTGCCAGGATCGCCGGGGTGCAGTCCACGCCGTAGGCGATCGGGTTGTTGTAGATCATGATCGGCAGGTCGGTTGCGCTGGCGATGCCCTTGTACCACTGCACCGTCTCGCGATGGTCAGTCTTGTATCCCAGGCTTGGAAAAACCATCAAGCCTTGGGCACCAAAATGCTTATACAGCGCCGCATTTTTTTTTGCGGTTTGCAGGGTGATTTCTGCCAGGCCGGATAGCACGGGCACGCGCCCGCCTGCCACTTCGACCGCCGCGCGAATGACCGACTCGCGCTCCTGCAGGCTTATTGATGCGTTCTCGCCCAGCATCGGCAGGACGATAACGCCTGAGACGCCGTTGGTGATCAAGCGATCAATGCTGGCTTGGGTGGCCGCCAAATCGACTTCGCCATCCCTGTTCAGTTTGGTGGTGACTGCGGGGAAAACGCCTTTCCAGATTGCCATTTCGAGTACCTTTTTTGTTGTTTTGAGTGGGTCTTAAAATTGTCAACTGTATCCAATCTACAATCTTGCAATTTAAGTTGTCCACCCAAAACTCGGTTTTCTCCGCAAAAAATCCTCGGCAGGCTCGCCTTCGCTCTGATCAGGGCTCGGTGTATCTGCTTTTTATTGATCCAGCGCGCTCAGAATCCTATGGGCTATCTTTACACGCTCCCCATTCGGGTAATTCTTGTTCGCCAGAATCACCACGCCTCTGTCCTTGCTCGGCAGATACGCCACATAGGCGCCAAACCCACGGGTCGAACCGGTTTTGTTGTACAGCACGTTGGCGGGTTGCGGCTGTGCAGGAATCAGCCATTTGACCGTGTGCGGCTCCATCGCCATCGGCGTGGAGTTGCCGTCTATCAACGCTCGCAGCTTGATCGGGTAGGGGTAGAACTCCCAGCCGAGGCCCTGGGTCATGCCGTTTACGCTGTAGTAACCGGTGTGTGTGGCGGCGATCGCCTGCTGCAGCGGTTGCTCCAGGGTTTGGGGGTGCAAGTTGAGCATCACATAGCGCGCCAGGTCCTGGGTGTTGGTCTTGATGCCATACGCTTCACTGTCCAATGCGCCGGGGCCGACACGCACGGGCTTCTGATCCTTGTCATAGCCCTGGGCGTAGCGACCGGCCTGATCGGCTGGCACGTTCACATAGGTGTTCTTCAGGCCCAGTTTTGGCAGCAGCGTATGCTCCATGGCGACGTTGAACGGCTGGCCCAGGCTCTGGGCGGTGAGGTAGCCGAACAGGCCGATGCTGGGGTTGGAATAGAGGCGATGAGTGCCAGGCGCGTAGGTCGGCTTCCAGTGTTGGAAGTAACCGAGCATGGTCTCGGCGCTGTCGGCGTCCTGGGGGAATTGCAGCGGCAGGCCACCTGGCGTGTAGGTGGCCAGTTGCAGGAGTGTGATGGTGTCGAAGGCACTGCCTTTGAGCGCAGCCAGATGCTGGCTGGCTCTGTCCGACAGCTTGATCTTGCCGCTGGCCTGGGCATAGCCGCCGAGGGTGGCGGTGAAGGTTTTGCTCACGGAGCCGATTTCGAACAGGGTGTCCTGGGTGACGGGCTGCCCATTGTCCTTGTTGGCAACGCCGTAGTTAAAGTATTGCACCTTGCCCTGGTTCACCACGGCGACCGACAGGCCGGCAATGCCTTGTTGCTGCATCAACGGTTTGACGTTGTCGTCCACCACCTTTTGCAGGTCGGTACCGGCCATAGCCGTACCGCACGTCATGAATAAGGCAGAAATAAAGACGTTTCGTACATTTGGGTTCATGGTTATTCGCTTCCATGTAAATGATGTAAAGGCGATCAAGGCCTACGCAGGCGTGGCAAATCTAGGTGGATTCTGTGCAGCGGACAAACGATCATATCTCGCATCAGTCATTAGAAAATCTAGGGTATAAGCATGTTGCGCTCTCATCTGCCCCTCAATGCCCTGCGCGCATTCGAGGCGTCGGCCCGTCACCTGAGCTTTACCCGGGCTGCCATCGAGTTATGTGTTACCCAGGCGGCGGTCAGCCATCAAGTAAAAAGCCTGGAGGTGCAACTGAATGTGACGTTATTCAAGCGCCTGCCTCGTGGTCTGATGCTGACCCGCGAGGGCGAAACCCTGCTGCCGGTGTTGCGCGAATCCTTCGACCGCATCGCGCATACCTTGGACCAGTTTGAAGGTGGGCATTACCGCGAAGTGCTCTCGGTGGGAGTGGTGGGTACCTTTGCGGTAGGTTGGCTGTTGCCGCGCCTGGCGGATTTCCAAGGCCGCTACCCGTTTATCGACCTGCGCCTGTCCACGCACAACAACCGGGTGGATGTGGCCGCCGAAGGCCTGGATTATGCGATCCGCTTCGGTAGCGGTGCCTGGCACGGCACAGATGCCTGCCAACTGCTCGAGGCGCCCCTCACCGTATTGTGTGTGCCCCGGATCGCCGAGCAACTGCGCGTACCTGCCGACTTGTTGAAGCACACACTGTTGCGCTCCTACCGCGCTGATGAGTGGAACCTGTGGTTCCAGGCCGCTGGCTTGCCCGGCGACACCCTGATGCCTCGCAACATCGTGTTCGATTCGTCATTGGCGATGATGGAAGCGGCGCTGCAAGGCACCGGCGTGGCCCTGGCGCCAGCCCTGATGTTTTCGCGGCAGTTGGAGGCCGATGAGGTTCGCCAGCCGTTCGCCGTGGGCATTACCATCGGCAGTTACTGGTTGACCCGCTTGCAATCGCGGGCAGAGACGGCGGCAATGCTGGCGTTCAAGGCGTGGTTGTGCGCAGCGATCAGAACGTAGGCACTGGAAATCAAGAAACAAAATGAAACATTTGCTTCGGGCTAACCTCTACCGTACCCCGACCCGAGCGCATTCATGAACAGTCCACGTCCCTCCGCCCGCATGCCCCACCTTACCCAATTGCGTAATCTGAAAATGGCCCGTTCCGCCCACGCCTATGTGCGTGGCAGTACGGTGCAGTTCTATGAATGGCTGCACAGCCTGCCGGGGCGGCGTTTGCCCCATGGCCCGGCGATCTGGATCTGTGGCGATTGCCACGCAGGCAACCTGGGCCCGACCGGCGATAACAAGGGCCGCATCGACATGCATATCCGCGACCTCGACCAGGCGGTGATCGGCAATCCCGCCCATGACCTGGTGCGTCTGGCCTTGTCCTTGGCCACTGCGGCACGCGGTTCGGACCTGCCCGGTGTGACCACGGCACGCATGCTCGAAGAGATGATGGTGGGTTACGAGCAGGCCTTCAAAGACAAACCCGACGCCGCGCCGCCGCGCCCCTCCCAGGTCAAGGCCGGGATGCGCAGCGCGGTGGAGCGCACCTGGAAGAACCTCGCCCGTGAGCGCATCGAAAACGCCCGGCCGACCATTCCGTTGGGCAAGCATTTCTGGTCGTTGTCGCGGGCCGAAAAAAACGCGCTGGAAATGGTGTGCGCCTCGGATGAAATCCACCAGTTGGTCACCAACCTGAAGGGCCGCCCCAAGGATGCTCGGGTTGAGCTGCTGGACTCGGCCTATTGGGTCAAGGGTTGCAGCTCCCTTGGGCTGCTGCGCTATGCGGTGTTGCTGGGCGTGGGTGACAAGCACGATCAGGAATATTGCCTGATCGACATCAAGGAAGCCGTCGGCGCCGCAGCCCCCCGTGCAGCCCGTGCGAAGATGCCAAGAGACAACGGCCGCCGGGTAGTGGAAGGCGCCCGCCAGCTGTCACCGGGTTTGGGTGAGCGCATGGTGGCGACGCGTTTTCTGGACCACGGGTTTTTCATCCGCGAACTGCTGCCGCAGGATATGAAGTTGGAGCTCGATGAGCTGAGCGAGACCGATGCCATGCACGCCGCCGGTTACCTGGCCCGGGTGGTCGGCATCGCCCATGCCCGGCAGATGGACCGGGACACGCGCAAGGACTGGATGGCGGTGCTGCAAGAGAACCGCTCCAAGCAACTGGATGCACCGTCGTGGCTGTGGACCAGCGTGGTGCAGTTGGTGGGCAGCCATGAACAGGGCTATCTCAACCATTGCCGGCGGTATGCGCTGGAACACTGATCGCGCATGCAAGATGGCCTCTGTGGTAAGCGGGCTTGTTGTGGTGAGCGGGGCAAGCCCCAATGCCAGTCAGTTAAGGGTTAGAAAGAGTAAAAGCTAACCTGTGGCGAGGGAGCTTGCTCCCGCTGGACTGCGCAGCAGTCCCATCTTTGGGGCCGCTACGCGGCCCAGCGGGAGCAAGCTCCCTCGCCACACTGACGGTGTTTGCCCTTAACTGACTGGCATTAGGGCAAGCCCGCTCNGGACTGCGCAGCAGTCCCATCTTTGGGGCCGCTACGCGGCCCAGCGGGAGCAAGCTCCCTCGCCACACTGACGGTGTTTGCCCTTAACTGACTGGCATTAGGGCAAGCCAGCTCACCACAACAAGTCCGCTCGCCACAGGCATTGGGGCAAGACCCACATATTTGAAAGCCTCTAGGCCAAGTACTTGCGGAACCACCCCAACGTGCGCTCCCACGCCAGGTTCGCCGCCGCCTCGTCATACCGTGGTGTGGAGTCATTATGGAAACCATGGTTGGCGCCCTTGTAGATATACGCCTCGTACGTCGTGCCCGCGGCTTTCAACGCCTGCTCATACGCAGGCCAACCTTCGTTGATGCGCGTATCCAACTCGCCGTAGTGCAACATGATCGGCGCCTTGATCCGGGGCACATCCTTGGCCTCTGGCTGACGCCCGTAAAACGACACCGCCGCGCCCAGTTCCGGGTAGGCCACGGCGGCCGCATTGGTCACACCGCCGCCGTAGCAGAAGCCGGTGATGCCAACCTTGCCCGTGCTGCTGTCGTGGTGCATCAGCCATTCGATGGCGGCGAAGAAGTCGTTCATGAGTTTGGTCGGGTCGACTTTTTGTTGCAGCGCCACGCCTTTTTCATCGTTGCCGGGGTAGCCGCCCACGGAGGTCAGGCCGTCCGGCGCCAGGGCGATAAAGCCAGCCTTGGCCAGGCGTCGGGCGACGTCTTCGATATAGGGGTTCAGGCCACGGTTTTCATGCACCACCACCACGGCGGGCAACTTGCCGCTGGCTTTGGCCGGGCGCACCAGGTAGCCGCGAACAGTGCCGTTGCCTTTGGGCGAGGGGTAGGTGATGTAGTCGGCGATGATGTCCGGGTCGGTGAATTTCACCTGCTCGGCCAGTGCGTAGTTGGGGCTCAGGGCCGCCAGCAGGGCAGATGCGGTGAGGCCGCCAAAGGTAAACAGCGCGGCGCGGTCGAGAAATTCGCGGCGGTTGATCTTGCCGTGGGCGTAGCCGTCGTAGAGTTCCAGCAGTTCGGGGGAAAAGTCTTTCGCGGTGAGACGGGTCATCGGTGCAATCCTCGATAGTTTTGCGGGCTACTACTCTGTTTAGCAGGACAGGCGCAGGATGGGAACACTGTGTCCTAACTTCTTGCGGAGGGGTGTATGAACCGTCGAACTATTCCGGTTGCGGCATTGGCACTGATCTTTTCCTACGGCTCCTTTGCCCAGGCGGTGGAGTACAAGGACGTCAATCGAGCCGCCAGCCAAATCAGCTTCACCTATAAACAGTTGGGGCAGCGGGTATACGGCACCTTCAGTGACTTCGAAGGCAGCCTGAACTTCGATACGCAACGGCCCGGCGCGGGGCATGCGTTGCTCAAGATCCAACTCGCCAGCATCGACGCGGGCAGCCCAGACGCCAACGACGAACTGCAACGTGCTTCTTGGTTCGACACAGCGACCTTCCCAGTGGGCATCTACGAGTCCACCAGCGTCACGGCCCTGGGAGGCAACCGTTACAAGATCGACGGCAACCTGACCATCAAGGGCGCTACGCGCCCGGTTACGGTGAAGGTGCTGCTCAAGGAGCAGGACGGCATCGGCGTATTTGATGGCGAGTTCATTCTCAAGCGCAGCGATTTCAAGATCGGTGAGGGTGAATGGGCTGGCAACAGCGTGGTGTCCAATGACATCAACATCAAATTCAAGATGGTTGCGCCGCAGCGTTAACGGGCGAATTTTTTGGCGCCGGCCACGCAGCCGATTACTGCGACAGTCACCAGCACCATCCCCAGGCTGACGTGCTCATGCAGCAATCCGGCCGCCAGCGCCAGGCCGAAAAAGGGTTGCAGCAACTGCAACTGGCCAACGGCGGCGATGCCACCCTGGGCCAAGCCGCGGTACCAGAACACAAAACCGATCAGCATGCTGAACAGCGCCACATAGCCCAGGCTCAGCCAGGCGGGCAGGCTGATGCCGCTGAAGCTGGCCGGTGCGAGAACTACGCTCAGTGGCACCACCACCGGCATCGACACCACCAATGCCCAACAGATCACCTGCCAACCACCCAGGCTGCGCGACAGCTTGGCGCCTTCGGCATACCCCAGGCCGCATGCCAGCACGGCCAGCAGCATCAGCACATCCCCAGCAGGGGCGGCGCTGAGGCCCTGGGCGAAGGCATACCCCATCACCAGTACGCTGCCCAGGATCGAAAACAGCCAGAACACCGGGCGCGGACGCTCACCACCGCGCAGCACGCCAAATACTGCCGTTGCCAGTGGCAATAAGCCGATAAACACAATGGAGTGTGCCGAGGTCACGTATTGCAACGCCAGTGCGGTGAGCAGCGGAAAACCGATCACCACACCAAAGGACACAATCACCAAGGGCACCCACTGGTTGCGCGCGGGGCGCTTCTCCCGGAACAGCCACAACACAAGCAGCCCCAGCACGGCAGCGATGGCGGCACGGACCATGGTGAGAAAGACCGGGTCGAACTCCATCACCGCCAGGCGCGTGGCCGGCAATGAACCGCTGAAGATCACCACGCCGATAAAACCGTTGATCCAGCCCTGGGTGCTGTTGTCCAGGGTGTTGAGCCGTGACGTACGTTCCATGAAGGCATGCCTGAAAAAGAAAGATTGTGTGCCGGTCATCCTAGGGTTGAAGATTAAGACAATCAAAAAATTGTCATGGATACATCCGCTATGCCACGTGCCCGCTACAAGTCGCTGGTCGACGCCTTCGCCGAAGCCATCCGCAGCGGTAAATTGCCGCCGGGTACGCGCCTGCCGACCCACCGGCAATTGGCCGCCGACCATGGCGTGGCGCTGGTCACCGCCAGCCGGGTGTATGGCGAACTGGAAGCCATGGGCCTGGTCAGCGGCGAAACCGGGCGGGGCACCTTTGTACGCGAGATCGCGTTGCCGCCGGGGCAGGGCAGCGGGCAGATGACACTGGCAACGGGCATGCTCGACCTCAACTTCAACTACCCCTCATTACCAGACCAGGCGGATTTACTGCGCACGGCGTTGCGCCAGTTGGCACTGTCCGGCGACCTGGAGGCGCTGTTGCGCTACCAGCCCCACGCCGGTCGTCTGCATGAGCGCGCGGTGGTTGCGCAGCATCTGCGCAGTCGCGGGCTGACGGTGACGGCCGAGCAGGTGCTGGTGGTCAGCGGCGCCCAGCATGGGTTGGCTGTAACGATGATGGCGTTGCTCAAGCCTGGGGATGTGATTGCCGTCGATGCGCTGACGTACTCGGGGTTCAAGGTATTGGCCGAGACCTTGCACCTGGAAATTGTCGCCGTGCCGGTGAGCGCCGACGGGCCAGATCTGGATTACCTGCAAACCCTGTGTCGCAAGCGTCCGGTGCGTGCGGTCTACTGCATGCCGACCTTGCACAATCCGTTGGGTTGGGTGCTGGACCAGGCGCAGCGCGAGCAGTTGGTGGGCATTGCCCGTCAGCACAATCTGATGATCATCGAGGACGCGGCCTACGCGTTTCTGGTGGAAGACGCACCACCACCCGTAGCCGCCCTGGCGCCGGAACGTACGGTGTATGTCGGCGGGCTGTCAAAAAGCGTCGCCACCGGTTTGCGCGTTGGGTTTGTTGCGGCGCCAGCCGCGTGGCTGGGCAAGTTGGAGCGCACCATCATGGCGACCACCTGGAACGTCCCAGGGGTGATGAGTGCGATAGCGGTGGCGTGGATCGAGGACGGCACAGTCGCCCGACTCGAAGCGCAAAAACGCGAGGATGCCCGAGCGCGCCAACGAGTGGCTGCCCAGGTATTGAGCGGGATGGGCGCTATCGGTCACCCCGCGTCTTATTTCCTATGGCTGCCCCTGGCCGAAGATGTGCGCGCCGATCAGGTCGCGATGACCTTGCAGCGCGAGAACGTCTGGGTCTCCACCGCCGAGCCGTTCGCCGTCTCGAACCATGTGCCCCACGCGTTACGCCTGGCGCTGGGCTCGGTGGAAATGGCCGCGCTGGGCGAAGCCTTGGCTAAGGTGCGCAAGGTGGTGGCGTGGTAAGCCGGCCTTAGTACTTGTATGCCTGGCGCCCAATCAGCAGCCACTTGCCTTGGTGCTTCTGCCAGACCTGGAAGTTGTCGATGTCGGTGGGCACTTCGACGCCGCTGTTCACCGCCAAGGCATGGAAATGGTTGCGTACCAGCGCGGTATCGCCGTTCAAGGTGATGGTCTGGTTCTGCATTTCCAGGGTCTTGAACGCGCTGGTGTGGGTTTCCAGGTCGGCGATGAATTGCGCCTTGTTCTGCACCTTGCCGCTGGAGTGGCCGTAAGTGAGTGTGTCCGAGGTCAGGGCATGCAGTTGCTTGAGGTCCAGGTGCAGCATGGCTTGGGTCAACTGGTCGACCGCTTGAGCTACATCCTTTTCGGCGGGGGCTGGAGCGGCGGCGACGTAGCCGGAAAACAGGCACAGAAAACCGATCAGCACTTTGACGTTGGGCATGGGTGTTTCCTTATTGTTGTAGGGGTGTGGACGACAGTTAATGTCGTCGTACAACCATGCAATAATTTTCACTGGTTAGGAAAGTGAAATTTGAAATATCCAGTAAATGTTGGACTTAATATTTATTCCTTATTGTGCGACGTCCCATGACAACGGGTCGCGCGGGGTTAAACTTCCTGCGCAAGTGGCACATCGCTATGCTGCTGCTCAGTCAATAAAACGAGGGGCAAGGGCTGTGATCACCGAAGGCATGTGGGTACTCGCCGATTACGCCACTCACCTGGCGCCTGGCCTGTTGTTATTCGGGCTGTGGTTTGCGCTTACGCCCAGGGCGTTGACTGCGTTGCGCATCCTGATTTTGTTAATGGCCTTTGTGCTGATGCGCGACGTGATGACACCGCTGGGCCTGTGGGTGCTGGGCAGTGAGGTGCAGATTGCATTCAGTGCCAATGCCTTTGTGCTGGCAGCGTTGGGCGGGCTGTCGGTGCTGACGATTCTCGTGCTCGCACGTATTGCACCAGACCTGTGGTCGCTGATTCGCTGGTCTATCGGCAACCCCGGCATTGGCGTGCTTGTCGGGCTGGGGGTAGGGTGCCTGATCGGCGTGCCATTACGGGTTTACCAAGGGCTCGCGGCCTCAGCGATCCCCGGGTACTGGGTGTGGCTGCCAGGCATGGTGGTGTTGGCCTATGGTGCCAACGCGTTGGAAGAGGTGTTGTTTCGTGGGTGTTTGCAGGGTTACCTGGAGCAGCACACAGCGCCGTTGCGTGCGGCGTTGATCAGCGGGGTGGCGTTTGCGGCCTGTCATGCTTTCCTGGCCTTGAGCGTGACTCAATTGGGCTGGCCGGTGTTGGTGTTTACCTTGATTGAAGGCTTGGCGTGTGCGTTGGTGCGTATGCGCTATGGCGTGCTGCCGGCGACGATTGCGCATGGCACGGCCATTCTGCTGATTGCGGTGCCGATCTGAAATGCTGGCTAACTGTGGGAGCGGGCTTGCTGGCGAAGGCGGTGGATCAGTCACCTGATGTATTGGCTGACCCACCGTATTCGCGAGCAAGCCCGCTCCCACATGTGTTACCGCGTTTATTCTGTTGGCAGCGGCGGTGTACGCGGCGGCACCTGGCGCTTGCTGCCGGTGGCCTCATACGCCGCCGCAAACAGCAACAGCGCCGAGTCATCATACGCACGCCCGGCAAACGTCAGCCCTACCGGCATGCCGATATCCGCCATCACGCCCATCGGCACGGTGACGCTCGGCACGCCCAGGTGGCGAATCGCAAGGTTGCCATTGGCCACCCAGATGCCATTGCTCCAGGCGATATCGGCCGAGGCTTCGTTTATGTCGGCATCCGCTGGGCCTACATCGGCCACGGTTGGGAACAGCACCGCATCCAGGCCGAGCTTGTCCATCCACTCTTCCAGGTCGATACGCCGGGTTTGTTCAAGGCCGCGCAGGCCGTCGGGCACGGTGCTGATTTCATTCCATGGCGTGATGCCGCGTTCGGCCATGCGCACGTATTCGTCCATGCCAGCGGCCAGGTCATCTTCACGGTTGGGCAGGGTGCCAGGGTCGTGGGGGAAGATCTTCAAGCCCTCTACATCGGCCAGGCGGTTGAGGCTCGGGTCGTTGTTGGCGCGTAGAAAGTCATCAAAGGCCCACGCCGACAATTCCCACAGTTCGTCGTGCAAGAACGCCTTGGACACCAGGCCACGGGTAAACACCGTCGGCGCACCAGGGCGGTCGCCTTCGCAGTTGGACACCAGCGGGAAATCCACCTCGATCACTTCGGCACCCGCCGCTTCAAGGGCCTGGCGTGCGTCTTGCCACAGGTCGATGACGCTGGCGCGGGTGTTGATCTTCTGCCCGGTGGGGCCGCCAATGCCGGGTTTTTCACTGGTGCCGGCATCCGCGTCGGCATTGATGTACATGCGCGGTACACCAAAGCGCTTGCCCGCCAGGGATTCGGCCGTGACGGCCAGTTCGGCGTAGGACGCAGGACGCACCGAGGCAACACTGGGGATCGGCACCCAAGGCTGCAGGCGCCACAGGTCGCCACGGGTGTCCGGGTCTTCGGCCACTACTACGTCGAGCACTTCCAGCAAGTCGGCCATGGTACGGGCGTAGGGCACCACCACGTCCATGGTCGGCGTGAGCGGCCAGTTGCCGCGCACCGAAATCACCCCACGGGACGGGGTGTAGGCGCACAGGCCATTGTTGGACGCCGGGCCACGCCCACTGGACCAGGTTTCTTCGGCCAGGCCGAAGGCCGAAAAGCTCGCAGCGGTTGCCGTACCAGCACCATTGGACGAGCCGGAGGCAAAGGGTGCGGTCAAGTAGTCGGCGTTATACGGGCTTTCTGCGCGCCCATACACGCCGCGCTGCATCCCGCCATTGGCCATCGGCGGCATGTTGGTCTTGCCCAGGCAGATGGCACCACCGGCCCGCAGCCGCTCGATGGTGAACGCATCACGCTGGGCGACGAGGTTGGCAAATGCCGGGCTACCGGATGCCGCCGTCAGGCCTTTGACCAGGTAACTGTCCTTGGCCGTGTAAGGAATGCCATCCAGTGGCCCCAGTGTTTCGCCCTTGGCTCGGCGTGCATCGGACGCTTCGGCTTCCGAGAGGGCTTCGGGGTTGCGCACCACCACGGCGTTCAACTCGCCGTCGTAGGCTTCGATCCGTGCCAGGTACGCCTGGACCAGTTCAACGGCCGTGGTCTGGCCGGATTCAAGCGCCGCGCGCAATTGGGCAATGGAGACTTCGGTAACTTGCATCAGGTTTTTTTCGCCGCCTTCAAGTGGGGGTATGGCGGCAGTCTACGTACAGATATTTCACAAAACCAGCGCGGCCTATTCGGCATAGGCGTTGCGCATCACTTGCCAGGTGTGGGCGTCTGCGGGAATCAGGTGTTCGATGCGCAGGGAGGCGAGGGTGATGTCCTGGGGCATGCCGAAGGTGGTGAAGGTAGACAGGAAATTCAGCTCGCCCTGGCTTGAGCGCAGGCGGGTCATCACCAATGGCGGCATTTCTTTGAGTAGATCGTTGCGGGTTGGTGCAGGCAAACCCGCCAGCAATGTCGCCAGTTCAGGATTGGCCAGCGCTTCACGGGTAGCCCGTTGCCAGGCCACGGTGCGGATTTCTTCGGCATTGATCAAGTGATCGCCGAGCCCGCCGGGTTGCAGCAGCGTGGCCAGCAAATTCAGGCCCTCGGCCGCGTTTGGCGGGATACCTACCAGCTTGAACAAGACGCCGGTACTGGCATTGGCGGCGCGTACGTCCCACTGGCTGTCCAGCAGGACCGCGGGGGCGGGGTTGTTGGCATGGAGCACATGATCGACGGCTTCACGAATCGCTTCCATGGCGGGTGAGGCGAGCGGGGTGGTGACGTAACGCGGGGCAAAGCCGGCGGCGAGGAACACGCGGTTGCGCTGCACCAGCGGTGTTTCCAGCGCGTTGAGGACATTGTGCAAGGTGCCAGGGCTGGGCACGGCGCGGCCGGTTTCGATGCAACTGAGATGGCGTTGGGAAATGCCGCTGATCAACGCCAGGTCGAGTTGGCTCAGCTTGGCGCCAAAGCGTAACTGGCGCAGCTGCTCGCCAGCAGTAGAGGGCTTGTCCATGGGGCGTTTATGACCTCCGAGGTCATTGCTAGGGGCAGAACCTTATCACTAACGTAGGCCTTCATCACGCCAAGGAAGCCATCATGCCAAGACCCTATTTCGCCCTGATCGGACTGTTGGGATTTTCGTTGTACACCCTGTTCACGCTGCTGACGGCCGAGCAGTCGTTATGGGCATTTGGACGGGAATTAATGTCGCGGCCGGACACGGCGCAGGTGGTCATCGACCTGTACCTGATGGCGCTGCTGGCGTGCGTGTGGATGTACCGGGATACGCGGCGGCGCGGGCGCTCGGTGGCTTCGGTGGTGCCGTATTTGTTGCTGACGGCGGTATTCGTTTCGATAGGGCCGTTGCTCTATATCGTCATGAAGGAGCGGTCTCTGCCCAGCCAGCCTTCCTGAACACGCCGTCGGTCGAGTGTGGGAGTGGCGGTGCGACGATTCGACTTGCTCGCGAATGCACAGTGTCAGCCACCGGACTCGTATCTGACCCACCGCTTTCGCGAGCAAGCCCGCTCCCACACAAGCTCGCATCCACATGGCGAGCGGTTGTAAGGGGTTAAGGATTGAGAAACGCCTGGTAGTTGGCCTTGGTGATCTCCTGATAAGGAATGGTCAGTTCAGCGTCATAGGGCTGCTTCTTGACCATCTTCACCGCCAAGTCCACCGAGCCGACGGCCTGGCCTTTGTTGTCCTGGTAAGCCGTCACCAGCAACAAGCCCTTTTTCACCGCGTCCAACCCCGCCGCGCCACCGTCGCTGCCGGCGACCAAAATGTCCTTGCCCGGTTGCATGCCCGCCTGGCTGATGGCCATGGCCGCACCGATGGCCATTTCGTCCGCGTTCGCCGCCACCGCATCGATCTTGGTGCCCGACACGATCCAGTTGTTCATCAGATCGATCGCCTTGCTGCGCTGCCATTCGGCGCTCTGCTCCTCGACGATCTTGATGCCGGGATAGTCCTTGAGCACATTCTTCACGCCTTGGGTGCGGTTATGGGTGGCGTTGTTGGACAGCAACCCCAGCATGATCGCCAGGTTGCCCTTGCCGCCCATTTGCTCGGCCAGGTAGCGCATCTGGATCTCACCGGCCTTGATCTCGTCGGAACCCACATACGCCACGCCCGTCGGTACTTCCTTGAACTCGGGGCGACGGTTGACGTACACCAATGGGATCTTGGCCTGCTGGGCATTGACGGTCATTTTCGCGGTGGCGGCGGTGTCCACCGCGTTGACGATAATCGCGTCCATGCCTTGGGCGGTGAAGTTCTGCACCTGGTTGAGTTGGCGCACCACGTCGCCCTGGGCGTCTTCGAATTGCAGGGTCACGCCCGGTAGTTCCTTGGCGTGGGCGGCCATGTAGTCACGCATTTGCGCGAGGAATACATCGTCGACCTGGGCGATGCTCACGCCGATACGGATATCGGCCAACGCCCAAGGCGTCACAGCCAGGGTAAAGAGTGCGGCAAGGAGTTGCTTCTTCATGGTTTTGCTCCGTTATTTTTGTTGTTGTGAAAGCGGGTTTTTCACGCCTGGCGTTTGTCTCGCATCTGCTTTACAGCCGCGGCGAAGTCTGCGAGTGGCCAGCGTTCGTTGAGGGCCTGCACCATCAGTTGCTGCCCGGTTTGTGGGGCCAACCCTTTGAGCGGCGGGTCGGTGTCGAGGTTGGTGGGGAAGGAGTAGCCGTCCGCCGTGCAGCCGATCACGGCCTCCACGGCTTGGGCATCCAGTGCGGTGTTGGCCATCAGGGCGGGGTACACCGCCAGCATCATGCGGTCGCGGTCCAGCGCCTCCATGGGTTTGCCAAAGGCCGAAGAGATTTGCAGCAGGTTGGCCATGCGCTGGCGGTCTGGCGTGCGGTTGGTGCCGGCGGCGTGGAACAGCGCCGGGTTGAAGAACAACAGGTCGCCTTTGTTCAACGGCAGTTGCACCGCGTGTTGCTGGAAGTAGTCGATAAACTCCGGGCGCCGCCAGGCCAGGTAGCCCAAGGCGTACTGTTGGGAAAACGGTAGCAATTGGGTCGGGCCGGTTTCCAGGGGCATGTCGGAATGGGCCACCGCGCCTTGCAACGTCAGGTACTGGGACAACACATGCAAAGGCAGGGGGAAGCGCTCCACCACGTCATTGGTCTGGAAGCCCAAGTGATAATCCCGGTGCGGTTGTTGCGCCTGGCCGCCGGGGTGCACCACATTGACCTGGGCAGTCACTTGAAAGCTCGGCCCCAGCCACGCCTCGGCAATCAGCCCCAGCAGTGGATTGGCGTAGTACTCGACAAAGGATTCTGGCGACTGCACCGCCGCCTTCTGCAATGAATTCCAGATCCGCCCATTGCTGCCCGCCTTGGCAAAGTGGTCAGCCGCCACGCCTTGGGCGGCCTCATGGGCAAAAATCTCGTTGAACACTTGGCTGTGGCGGTCGACCACCTCCAAGTCTTCATAAGCGCGGCGCACCACCATCACCCCTGGACCATCACGAAACAGACGGTGCAGTTCATCCATCACCGCCATGCGGTCACTGTGGCGCAGGGTGTGGGCTTCGTAGATCACCACATTGCTCACCACCTCGGCGCACAGCGGGTACTCCTCGTGATGGGCCTGTTGTGTGCAAATCCGGCTGAAATCCGCCAGGTGCACGGCATCGCTGGTGACAAACGCCGACATCACACACCTCCCGGCAGGCTCAGCGCCTCAAACGGTTGCGGACTGCCGGTGGCGGTGCAGCCGACCACGCCTTGCTCCAGGTCGATGACTGAACCGGTCATCATCCCAGACTCTCGGGACAGCAAGAACGCCACGCTTTGCGCCACTTCCTCAGGTTTGAGCAGGCGTCCGAACGGCTGCGCGGCTTCGGCCTCGGCCAACCAGCCGTCCTGGGCGCCGTGGTACTGGCGCTGAATGTCATCTTCGTGGGGTGTGTCCATCCAGCCGATGTTCAAACCATTGACGCGGATACGGTTGCGCAGCGCACTGAACGCCACGTTTTTGGTGAGAATCGCCAGTGCGCCCTTGGACGCCGCATAGGCGCTGAGGAACGACTGCCCGCCATGCCCGGTGACGCTCTGGATGTTCACCACCGCACCTTCCACGCCCTGGCTGATCATCAGCTTCAAGGCTTCCTGCATCAGAAAGAACGGCGCCCGCACATTCACCGCAAACAGGCGGTCGAACAGTTCCGGCGAGCTGTCCAGGATGGTGCCGCGATCCGACATGCCGGCGCAGTTCACCAGGCCGTGCAGGGTGCCAAAGTGGGTGCGTGCTGCGTCGATAATGGCGCGGCAATCCTCGACCTTTTCCAGGTCAGCCTCGACAAAAAAAGCCTGGCAATCGAGTTGGGCCAGTTGACGTACTTGTTCTTCACCCTGGGCGCGGCGACGTCCGCAGATGATCAGCCCGGCCGCACCACGCCGCGCCAAGGTGTGGGCCACCGCCGCGCCCAGGCCTTGGGTGCTGCCGGTAACGACAAAGTATTGGCCGCTGAACGAGGTGGCGAGATCGGTAGTAGGCATGCAGTTCTCCGCAATTCTTGTTGTTGTTCTACGCCCGACTCGACGGCGGGCAAAACTGAGATTAGCATTGCAAAACCTCAGGAATACCCAAAAAACACCTCAGAAAAACCTCAGGCGGACAGCATGCTCGAACGCGCCAAACACTTCTCCATCAAGCAACTGGCGACCCAGGCGGGCGTCAGCAAAGCCACGGTCGACCGCGTGCTGCACCAGCGTGGCAGCGTGCATGCGCAGACTCGACGGAGGATCGAGCAGGCGCTGGATGAGTTGGAGTCCCAGGAGAAAAACGGCCTGGCGGTGGGGCGCACCTTTCATGTGGATGTGATCATGCACACCCCCAAGCGCTTCAGTGCCGCAGTGAAGGCGGCGATCATTGCGCAGTTGGCGAGCCTGGCGCCGTTTCGCATCGCGCCGCGCTTTCACCTGTTCGAAGAGATCGAACCCCAGGCCATGCACGACCAACTGCTGCGCTGCCTGGGCACCGGCACCCAGGGCGTGGTGCTTAAGGCCGCCGATGAGCCGGCGGTGAACCTGGCGGTCAAGCAACTGATTGCGGCGGGCATCCCGGTGGTGACCCTGGTCACGGATTTACCGCAAAGCGAGCGCATCGGCTATGTCGGCATGGACAACCGCACCGCTGGCCAGACCGCCGCCTACTTGATGTCGCGCTGGCTGCCCGCGCAGCCCCAAGACGTGGCGGTGGTGATCGGCAGCGAACTGTTCCGTGGCGAAGAAGAGCGCGAGATGGGCTTTCGCGCCTGGCTGCGTGGGCGTGCGCCGCACCTGCGGGTGCTGGATATCAGCGGCGGTTATGGGGTGTACGACCGTACCTTTGAGCGGGTCACCCAGGCGCTGAAACAACACCCCGAGCTCAAGGCGGTGTACAGCGTCGGCGGTGGCAACCGGGCGATTGTCGATGCCTTTGCCGGTCTTGAACGCCCACTGGAGGTGTTTATCGCCCACGACCTGGACGAAGAAAACCGCCAGTTGCTGCGCGAGGAGAAAGTCGCGGCGATCATCGACCACAACCTACAAATCGATGCGCGCCATGTGTTCCTGCACATCCTGCAATTTCACCGGCTGTGGAAGGCCGGGCCGATTGCGCCGTCGCAGGTGCAGATTGTGACGCCGTTTAATTTGCCGCAGTGACCTAGTTGTAGGAACTGACCCCGGTGCGATCCACCAACCGAATACTGTCGCGCCCGCCACGCTTGGTTTCGTACAGCGTAGTGTCACCTTGCTCGATCAATGCGGTGAGACTGGCCGGCGGCTGGTCAAACAGGCTGGCGCCAATGCTCAACGTCACGGGCGCCGGGGTCGCAAAGGTTTGCGAGGCGGTTCGAAAAAATTGCTCGCGCAGGTGGCTGCCCAGTTCGACGATCTGCTCGGTGGTGGCGCGATTGAACAGGATCACAAATTCGTCGCCGCCTAGCCGCGCCACCAGCGCACCTCGGGGCACCAGGCTACGGATCATCTCGCTCAAGGCGATCAGCAAGCGGTCGCCAGCGGTATGGCCGAACAGGTCGTTGACCAGTTTGAAATTGTCGATATCGATCAACAACAGCGCACCCGGTTGTGCCGGTGACACCTGGTCCAACAGGCGCGGTGCGCGCAAGTCCAGGGCGCGGCGGTTGTACAGGGCGGTGAGCGGGTCGCGGGCGGCGAGGCGGGCGATTTGCTGTTCGCGGCGGTAGCGTTCGGAGCCGGTCATCGACAGGGCGATCAGCATGATTGCCATCGCGCCTTCCACCAAGGAGATCTGGATGATCTCGCCCTTGAACGAGGCCAGGTCGATCAAGGTGCCGGGGATCAATACCGACAACGCCTTGGCCACGTAGAACGAGCCGTGGAACAGCAGCACATAGCGCAGTTGCACCGCACCAATGCTCAAGGACTTGCCATGGGGGCGCAGCAGGAAACTGGCGCGCAAGGTGGGCAGGGCAACCAGCAGCGATTGCACCCCCAGCATGACTTTGGACCATGCCAGGTCAACGGGCAGTGTCAGCATGCCAAACCAGATGGCGGGCATCAGCAGCCACAGCCGTGACAGGTTGGCCTGGGTAAACCGTGCCACACCGAGCAAGAACAGGAAGTGCGCGGTCACCAGCAAACCATTGGCGAACCAGATGCCGATCATCAAGAAGCCATTGATGCGCAACAACGCCAGGGTTGAACCGATGGTGATGGTGGCAAAGCCCGCGCTCCAGAACAGCAGCGAAGGTTCGCGCACACTGCGCCATTCAATGTAGAGGTACAGGGCAGCTGCGGCGGCGAGGGCCACCGTGAGGGCCAATATCGTAGGAGGGTCGAGCGTCATTTCTTGCCGGGTCTGCCTGGTGTGCGTTTAGAACGGGATTGTAAGCGCACACGCAGGTTTTACAGAACAATCTTCGTGCTGGCACACAGCCAGCCCGATGATTGGCCGGTCAAACGCCCTTGGTCGACGGCAGCAGTATGGTCAGGATGCCCACCAGCGGCAGGAACGAGCACAGTTGGTACACGTACTCGATGCCGTGGCTATCGGCGAGCAAACCCAGCAACGCCGCACCGATACCGCCAAAGCCGAACATCAGGCCAAAGAAAATCCCGGCGATCATGCCCACATTGCCAGGCACCAGTTCCTGGGCAAACACCACAATGGCCGAGAACGCCGAGGACAGGATAAAACCGATCGCCACGCTGAGCACCGCTGTCCAGAACAGGTCTGTGTAGGGCAGGGCCAGGGTGAAGGGCGCAGCCCCCAGGATAGAGAACCAGATGACTTTTTTACGGCCGATGCGGTCGCCAATCGGGCCGCCGGCGAAGGTGCCAACCGCGACCGCACCCAGGAACAGGAACAGGTACATCTGGGAACTGGCCACCGACAGGTGGAATTTTTCGATCAGGTAAAAGGTGAAGTAGCTGGTCAGGCTGGTCATGTAGAAGTACTTGGAGAACACCAATACCGCCAGTATCACCAGGGCAAAGGTCACGCGGCCTTTGGACAAGCCGTGGGTCGCCTTGCCACCTTGCTTGAGCTTGAACAGGTTGAGGTGGTTACGGTACCAGCGGCTCAGGCCGTACAGCACCATGATCGCGAACACTGCAAACAGCCCGAACCAAGCGATATGCCCCTGGCCATAGGGAATGATGATCGCTGCCGCCAGCAACGGTCCGAAAGCACTGCCGGTATTGCCGCCGACCTGGAAGGTGGATTGCGCCAGGCCGTAGCGACCGCCGGAGGCCAGGCGTGCAACACGGGAGGTTTCCGGGTGGAAGGTCGATGAGCCCACGCCCACCAGGCCCGCCGCCAGCAGTATCAACGGGAAGCTGCCGACAGACGCCAGCATCAGGATGCCGATCAGGGTGCACACCATGCCCGCTGGCAGCAGCCAGGGCTTGGGATGACGGTCGGTGTGATAGCCGATCCACGGTTGCAGCAGGGAGGCGGTGAGTTGGAAGGTCAGGGTGATCAGGCCCACCTGGGCAAAGTTCAGGCCGTAGTTGGCCTTGAGCATCGGGTAGATCGACGGCAGCACGGCCTGGATCAGGTCATTGATCAAGTGCGCCAGGGCGCAGGCGCCGAGGATGCGCATGACCAAGGGGCTTGTCTGGGGCGTACTGGTTGCAGCAGCGGGTGACGCGGTGAGGGTCGACATGCAGGCATTCCATACAAGGCAGCAAACAAAGAGGGCGAGTACTTGAGCCCGCCATCTATTTCAAAATAATTCGGCGTTCATGCTAGATTTGCCACAAATGCCTGTCTCGCGAAATTCGGGCGGCAATCATCGCAAAAAGGGCGAAATGATCAAATCACTGGATATATTTTTGCAGGAGATCGACGAAGGCGATTGGGCTGTCATCAGTTCGGCCACCGATTATCCCGAAAATTGGGTGATCCCCGACCACAGCCACGAGAAGCATCAACTGCTGTACGCCATCGACGGCGTGATGGTGGTGTATTCGGCACTGAACCAGTGGACCGTGCCGCCCAACCGTGGCATGTGGATGCCCAGCGGGCAAGTGCACTCCCTGCGCTGTGTCGGCAGCCTGAAAATGCGCAGCGTGTTTGTGCGCCCGGACCGCTTCCCCAACATGCCCAGTGAGCCGAAAACGGTCAGCATCTCGCCGCTGCTGAGTGAGCTGATCAAGGCGTCGGTGAGTTTAAAACCGCCCTACGCCGAAGACTCGCGTGATGCGCGCATCATGCACCTGATCCTCGACGAACTGGCCATCCTGCCTGCCTTGCCGCTGTCGCTTCCGCAGCCGGCCGATCCGCGTGTAAACCGCATTTGCCTGGCGTTGCAGCACGATCCGGGGGATGCCTCCACCGTGGCCGACTGGAGCGCGCGCCTGGACCTGGACCAGAAAACCATCCAGCGCCTGTTCCGCAAGGAGACCGGCATGACCTTCGGCCAATGGCGCCAACAGGCACGCTTGCTGCTGGCGCTGGAGCGCATCGCGGTGGGGGAGAAGATTATCGATGTGGCCTTGGAGTTGGGCTACGAAAGCCCCAGCGCCTTTACCAGCATGTTCAGGAAACAGTTTGGTAAGACGCCGAGTCAGTTTTTTCGGTAGGGCTACGGGTGGGGCGTCGTCAGGTTGGCGTAGAAAATACAGCCAACCAGCCGCGCAAACAGGCTCAGGGTTTCCGGCAGGTTGGGGTCGTCGAACAGCATCGCGCGCGAGTCCAGCGCGCACAGCGCACCGTACAGGCGGCCATCGGGCAGGAAGATCGGCGCCCCGGCATAACTTTCGATTTCAAATTGCCTGACCACGGGGCGCGTGGCGAATCGGCCGTTCTTGCTGATCTCGGGAATGAACAATGCCTGAGGGTTGATGCAGAACTCGCTGCACAGGGTGGTTTCCAGGTCGAGGACGTCATGGGCGCAGATACCCATTTCCAATGGGTCATAGACCGAGCACACCACCCATTCCAAGTCAGTGAACTTGGCGATGCCGGCAAAGCGCATGCCGGTCAGGCGAGTGACCAGGTGAAGAATGCTGGTGGTGGCCTCGATTTCGGCAATGGCGGCGCGCTCTTCGGCGCTGAGTAATGAATGTGCTGCGGTGACACTTGGAACCATGCTCAAAACTCCAAGGACGTGGCGACCGGGGTCGCCACGCAGGGACGCGCCCTAATTAATGCGTGGGTGCTGCTGTACCAGATTCTTGCGCTTGGCTTCCAATTCGGCAATCTCGGCATCAATGTCTTCGATTTTCTGCTCGATGTTGTCGTGGTGCTCTTGCAGCAATTCCTTGGCTTCTTCCATGTCCGACGCCGCCGGTGCTGCGCCACGCAGCGGTTTGTTGGCGGTTTCCTTCATGGTCAGGCCGGTGACCAAGCCAACCACCGCAAACACCATCAGGTAGTAGGCGGGCATGTACAGGTCGTTGGTGCTTTCCACCAGCCAGGCCACCGCCGTCGGGGTGACACCGGCGATCAATACCGACACGTTGAACGCACTGGCCAGCGCGCTGTAGCGCAGGTGCGTGGGGAACATCGCGGGCAGGGTGGAGGCCATCACGCCGATAAAGAAGTTCAACACCACGGCGAGGATCAACAGGCCTGCGAAGATCAGGCCGATCTTGCCGCTGGTGATCAGCATGAACGCCGGGATCGACAGCACCAACAGGCCAATGCTGCCGGCGATGATAAATGGCTTGCGGCCGATCTTGTCGCTGACAAACCCAATGAATGGCTGCACGAACAGCATGCCGACCATGATTGCGATGATGATCAGCACGCCGCTGTTTTCTTTGTAGTGCAGGTTGTGGGACAGGTAGCTCGGCATGTAGGTGAGCAACATGTAGTACGTCACGTTGGTGGCCGCGACGATACCGATGCAGGTCAACAGGCTGCGCCAGTGTTTGGTGGCGATTTCCTTGAAGGACACTTTAGGGCCATGGCTCAGGCCTTCGCGGTCGCCTTGTTCAAGCTTGTCGACGTGCTGTTGGAACGCCGGGGTTTCTTCCAGGGCGTGGCGCAGGTACAGGCCAATGATGCCCAGGGGCAGGGCGAGGAAGAACGGCAGGCGCCAGCCCCAGGCTTCAAACTCGGCTTCGCCCAGTACGCTGGAGATCAGCACCACCACACCGGCACCCAGCACGAAACCGGCGATGGAGCCGAAGTCGAGCCAGCTGCCCAGGAAGCCGCGCTTGCGGTCTGGCGCGTATTCGGCGACGAAGATCGAGGCGCCGGTGTATTCACCGCCCACCGAGAAGCCTTGGGCCATTTTGCACAGCAGCAACAGGATCGGTGCCCAGATGCCAATCGAGGCATAACCGGGGATGAGGCCGATGGCAAACGTGCTCAGGGACATGATCACGATGGTGGCGGCGAGGACTTTTTGCCGTCCGTATTTATCGCCCAATGCACCAAAGAACAGGCCACCCAAGGGGCGGATCAGGAACGGCACCGAGAAGGTTGCCAGTGCAGCGATCATTTGTACGCTGGGAGACGCGTCGGGAAAGAACACCTTGCCCAGTACGTAGGCGACGAAGCCATACACGCCAAAGTCGAACCATTCCATGGCATTGCCCAGCGCAGCGGCGGTGATCGCCTTGCGCATCTTGGCATCGTCGACAATGGTGATGTCTTTCAACCCGATGGGGTTGACGCGGTTTTTACGAGATTTCATGGGGACCACTCTAAAACTGAACAGGGGAAGTGCCATCGCCGCGATGGCACCGCTCTGTCAGTTCAGATACAAGCCGACACGAAATAATTCACCACTAATTTCGATTTTTTGCAGAGGGCTAAAAAGCGGGACTCTGTGGTGAGCGGGCTTGCCCCGCGCTGGGCTGCGAAGCGGCCCCAAAACCGGCGACCGAGTTTTGTCTGGAGGGGCGCCGCGCGGGGCAAGCCCGCTCACCACAATAAATGGCGTCGTCCTACAACTGCATTTCGTGCCTTCCAACAAACCTGAATCTTTCCGATTGACACCCCTCAGTTGCCCCGATATAAAAGCCACAGTTGTACGACGACATATGACGTTACATATGTCCTACCTAACAAAAATAAAAAAGTGATGCCATGAACTTGAACGAGCCCATCAACGCCCATCGCGTTGGCCAAGCGGTAGGCAACTATCGCTGGACCATCTGCGCGATGCTGTTCTTCGCCACCACCGTCAACTACCTCGACCGCCAGGTGCTCAGCCTGCTGGCGCCCCAGCTGTCCACGCAATTTGGCTGGAGCAACACCGACTACGCCAACATTGCTGCGGTGTTCCAATTTGTCTACGCCATTTCCATGCTGTTCGCCGGGCGCTTTGTCGACAAGATCGGCACCAAGGCGGCCTATGTGGTGGCGATTGGCATCTGGTCCACCGGCGCGATCATGCATGCTTTTTCAGTGCAGATGGGCGAGGGCATCGCGGCGATCAGCACGGCGGTTGGCCTGGCGGTGATTCCGGTGTCGATTGCCGGTTTTATGCTGTCCCGTGCGGTGCTGGCGATTGGCGAGGCGGGTAACTTTCCGATTGCGATCAAGGCCACCGCCGAATACTTCCCCAAGAAAGAGCGCTCCCTGGCCACCGGCATTTTTAACTCGGGTGCCAACGTGGGTGCGATTTTGGCGCCGATCTGCGTACCGCTGATTGCGGGGATGTGGGGTTGGGAAGCGGCATTCATGGTGATCGGCATGCTGGGCTTCGTGTGGGTCGCGGTGTGGGCGGCCATCTATGAAAAGCCCGACCAGCAAAAGCGCCTGTCGGCGGACGAACTGGCCTACATCCGCAGCGATTCTACTGTGCAGCCGTTCACCCCGGCGCCTGCTGGTGCGGTGCAGAAAAAAGTCTCGTGGTTCAAGTTGCTCACCTACCGCCAAACCTGGGCCTTTGCCTTCGGTAAGTTCATGACCGACGGCGTGTGGTGGTTCTTCCTGTTCTGGCTGCCCACCTACCTGTCGGCGCAATACGGCATGAAGGGCGCCGATATCGTGATGCCGCTTGCGGTGCTGTACAGCATGACCATGGTCGGCAGTATCGGCGGCGGCTGGTTCCCCAGCTACTTCATGGCCCGTGGCGACGCACCCTATGACGGGCGCATGAAAGCCATGTTGGTGATTGCACTGTTCCCGCTGGTGGTGTTGTTGGCGCAACCGTTGGGCTACATCAGCTTCTGGGTGCCGGTGTTGCTGATCGGTGTAGGCGCCTCGGCGCACCAGGCGTGGTCGTGCAATATCTTTACCACCGTGTCCGACATGTTCCCGCAGAAAACCGTCGCCTCGGTGGTGGGCATCGGCGGCATGGCCGGCGGCCTTGGCGGCGTGGTAATGACCAAGATCGGCGGCTGGGTGTTCGACTACTACAAGTCCATCAACGATATTCATACCGGCTACATGATCATGTTCGCGATCTGTGCGCTGGCTTACCTGGTGGCCTGGAGTGTGATGAAGACGCTGGTGCCGCGTCACAAGGAAATCACTGACCTTTAAGGCGCAAGTTCCCGCGCGGCAACGGCGCGGGACGGCTTTACAGCGTGCGGGCCCAGGTCTGGCTGACCAGGGATTTGCCAAAGCTGACCATGGGCTCTTCCTCTATCAGTTCAAATCCGGCTTTTTGATAGAGCTTGCGTGCATCGGTAAGGATATCCACGGTCCACAGCAGCATGCGGGTGTAGCCGGCTTGACGGGCAAAACGTACGCACTCTTCCACCAGGCGCTGGCCAATGCCCATACCCCGGGCGCTGGCGTCTACATAGAGCATGCGCAGCTTGGCCGTGGTGGCGTCATGGCGGATCACGAAGACCGAACCCACCACCATGCCATCCTTCTCGGCGATCCAGCAGCGCTCGCAGGCCGGGTCGAATTCCCTCAGGTATTTGGCAACAATCTCCGCCACCAGCGCCTCGAACTCCCAGTTCCAGCCGTACTCGCGGGTATACAGCGCCGACTGTTGCTGCACCACCAGACCCATGTCCCCCGGCTGCGGGTCTCGCAACAGGTAGCTGGGGGGTGTGCCTTGCAACAACGTCTGGATGCGTTGCATGGACGCCGTCAGCTGTTGCTGCTGCGCTTGCGGCAGTGCTTGCAGTAGGGCGATGACTTCGTCTTGGGTCTTTTGCTCCAGCGGGGCCAGCACTGAGCGGCCCAGCTCACTGAGGTGCAATTGCACGGCTCGCCCATCGGTAGTGGAGCGGACTTTCTGGATCAGGCCTTTTTTCTCAAAGCCGCTGATCAGGCGACTCAAGTAGCCTGCATCCAGCCCAAGCATCTGGCACAGCTCGACGCTCGTCAGGTCGCCATGGGAGGACAACTCGTACATCACACGGATTTCGGTAAGGGAATAGTCGCTTTGCAGCAGGTGTTCCTGCAGCACGCCGATCTGGTGGGTGTAGAAGCGATTGAAGCTGCGCACGATGCCAGCGCGTTCGACCAGCAGGGGAGTAGACATGGTGGGTGCTCGGTATGGTTGCCTGAGGCAATTATATTGTTGCCTCGGGCAAGCATGTCAAACGCTTTGCTTAGCGGTTACGCGTCACCCGCCAAACGGTATTGGCCAAATCATCGGCAATGATCAGCGCACCTTTAGGGTCCACCGTCACCCCCACCGGGCGGCCACGGGTCTTGCCGTCGTCGCCGCGAAAGCCGGTGGCGAAGTCGATGGGTTCACCGGACGGTTTGCCATTGCTGAACGGTACGAAGATCACCTTGTAGCCCACCGGGTTGTCGCGGTTCCAGCTGCCGTGTTCGCCGACGAAGACGCCATCGGCGAATGGCTCGCCCATTTGCGGGATGGAAAAGTCCACCCCGAGCGCGGCCACGTGGGAACCGAGGCTGTAATCAGGCTTGATCGCCGACGCCACCTTGGCCGGGTTTTGTGGTTGCGCGCGTGGGTCAACGTTCTGGCCCCAATAGCTATAGGGCCAGCCGTAGAAGGCGCCTTCGCGTACTGAGGTCAGGTAATCCGGCACCAGGTCTGGCCCCAGTTCGTCACGTTCGTTAACCACTGTCCACAGTTGCCCGGAGTCAGGTTGGATCGTCAGCGCGGTGGGGTTGCGCAGGCCCGTGGCGTAAGGCTTGTGAGCGCCGGTAGCGGCATCGATCTGCCAAACCATCGCCCGGTCGATCTCCACTTCCATGCCGCGTTCGGTCACGTTGCTGTTGGAACCGATGCCCACGTAGAGCTGGCTGCCATCGGCGCTCACGGCCAAGGACTTGGTCCAGTGATGGTTGATCTGGGCCGGCAAGTCGGTGACTTTGGACGGCGGGCCGCTGGCCTTGGTCTGGCCGTCGGCATAGTCGAAGCTCACCAGTGCATCTTGGTTGGCGACGTAGAGCTTATTGTTGGCAAAAGCCAGGCCGTAGGGCGCGTTGAGGTTGTCGGCAAATACCGTCTTCAATTCATAGACGCCGTCGCCATCAGCGTCGCGCAACAAGGTCAGACGGTTACCGCTCTTGACCTTGGTGTTGCCCTCGGCCTTGATCAGGCTGGCGATCACATCCTTGGGCTTGAGCTTGGCGGCGCTGCCACCGCGGCCTTCAGCGATCAGGATGTCGCCGTTGGGCAGCACCAGGGTCTGGCGCGGGATAGCCAGGTCGGTGGCAATGGCGGTGACGCTATACCCCTCTGGCACCCTGGGCTTTTGATCGCCCCACGGCGCGGGCTCGGCGATTTTCATGCTGGGCAGCAGGCTGCTTTGTTGCTCGGGTAGCTTGGGGTCGGGACCACGGGCTTGGGTCTTGTCGCCTTCGCCGCCGCAGGCGACCAGCAGCAGGGCTGCACTTAGTAAGGTCAGGGTGTGGGACGTTTTCATTTGAAACCTCCGCTACGCAGGCCGGTCCATGTAGCGGCCAGTGTCAGCACCAGGACGATGGCCGACAGCACCAGGCCGGTGGGCATTGAGGCGTAGGCGTCCTTGGCATGCTGGAACGCATTGACCAGGCCCAACACCCAGGCGCTCAACAGCAGCAACACGTAACGTGCGGGCCGCCCGGCCCTGAGCCCGGTGCGGAACAGGTTGACCAGCGCGAATAAAAACGCAAACCCGGCGAACACCAGCGCGCCGGCGATCAGCCAGGAGGCGAAGTTGGCCCATTGAATCTGGTAGGTCTGGGTGTAGGCAATATCGCTGAGCAAGGCGCCGAGAAACAGCGGCACGGTGCCGGCGAGCAAGGTCGCGTGCAGCGGCCCCGGGCCACTTCGGTAGACGGGAAGGGTGGTCATGTTGAGGGCGTCTCCTTGTTTGTACAACGCCCCCTGAGCGGGGGCCGCGCATAGGAAATGAACGCGCCGCGTGTCAGAAAGTTCAGCGTGAAACGTGTCGAAATATTATGAACCCCCTGGGAGGCGCTGGGACTAACGCCGTATTATCCCGCCCTTTCTCCTTTCCAGGCGCTCCCATGACCCATCCTCGCATCGGCTTTGCATGCCAATACAAGCATCCCGAGCGCCTGCTTTCGGCCAGTGCGCTGAAGTTGATCGAAGGGCCGTTCAACCCCCGTACGACCACCTTGCGTTGGATGGACGGGGTAACGCCGCAGGTGGCCCGCGAAAAACTGGTCGAAGTAGTGACCCATAACCTGGCGGCCCAATTGCGGCTGCTGACGTATGTTGCCGGGTTGCCGCCGATGTTGCGCATGCTACGCCTGAGCAGCGACCTGCTGCCGTTCTACAGCCACCCCAAAGTAGCCGCCGTTTACAAAGACCCGGCCATTGAACAGCAGTTGATCGAAGGGTTTGCCGCCATCGGCGAGCTGGCGCGTGCGTCGGACATCCGCCTGTCGTTCCATCCCGGCCAGTATTGCGTGCTGGGCTCGGAGAACCCCGGCGTGGTGGAAAACAGCCTGGCGGAATTCGAATACCACGCCGACATGATTCGCATGATGGGTTATGGGCGCCAGTTCCAGGACCTCAAATGCAACGTGCATATCGCCGGCCGCCTGGGCGTTGAAGGCACCCGCGCGGTGTGGTCACGGTTGTCGCAGGTGGCGCGCAACTGCATCACCTTCGAGAACGACGAGAAGACCTACGGCCTGGACCACTGCCTGCAAGTCGCCGACCTGGCGCCAGTGGTGCTGGACATCCATCACTGCTGGATCAATGAAAACGACTACATCGACCCCCACTCGGAGCGGGTTGCGCGGGTGATCGACAGCTGGCGCGGTGTGCGCCCCACGATGCATTACTCCCAGCCCCAGGAAGTTTTGCAGGAACTGGGATTTGATGCCGAGCACAAGCTGGAAATGGACGCACTGCTGGCGGTGATTTCCAAGCGCGACCTGTACGCCCACAGCGCACAGATGTGGAACCGCTGGACCAATGACTACGCACTGCAGTTTCTTGATCGCTTCGACATCATGCTCGAAGCCAAGGACAAGAACGTCACGACCCTGGCGTTCTATGAACATTGGCAACGCCGCCAAGGTTGAGTCGGGTTACTGCTTGCCTTGAAGGGCGAGAAAACGAAAGGCAGCCACATACTTGCGGTGAGCGGGCTCGCCCCGCGCTGGGCTGCGAAGCGGCCCCAAAACCAGACAATCAGGCTCTGTCTGAAAGAACGCGTCGGCCGAATCGTGTCTGTGAGGGAAATCGACAACGTTGAAGCGGTGCCGGCACTGGAGGCCGGTGATATCGATTTGGCGTTTGCTCGCCTCGATGACGACCTCGGCTCGGCGATCCAGTCGTTGCCGCTGCTGGAAGACCGCCTGTTGCAGGTGCTGGCGCACTTGCAGGTCGAGCGTTTCCACCTGGTTGGCCATTCCATGGGCGGGCTGACCGCGTTGATGCTCGCGCACCATTGCCCCGAACGCGTGCAGAGTTTCACCGACATCGAAGGCAACATTGCCCCCGAAGACTGCTTTCTCTGCCGGCAAATCGTGGATTACCCCGCTCATGAACTCGAGGGGTTTTTCGCCGCCTTTATCAAGCGCACCCGCCAGGCACCGGCGTACGCCAGCGCGCTGTATTCGGCGAGCCTGCGTCACAAAGTGCGGGCTGGGGCGGTGCGCGGGATCTTTGCGTCGATGGTGCAACTGTCTGATAACGCCGACCTGATGGGCAAATTCCTCGGCCTGCCATGCCCGAAGCTGTTCATGTACGGCGAACAAAACGCCACGCTGTCGTACCTGCCCCATATCCAGGCCAACGGCGTGCGCCTGGCACCGATTGCCCAGTGCGGGCATTTCCCCATGTATTCCAACCCGGTTGCGATGTGGCAGCAGATCGCCGATTTCCACCAGGCGGTTGTTCATCAGCCCACGCCAACCGCCGCCGGGATCTCTGTATGATCCTCTGATCAACGCATAGGGAGACCCCATGGACACCGCAATTCACCTCCAGGGGCAATCCCCGCATTGGCAGCATTTACTCTCGGCCCAACGCCAGGCACTGGAAATGGCGGTGGCACGCCAGCCCCTGGAAGAGCTGCTGGGGTTTCTGGCCACGGCCGGCAGCGACCATCTGGGCGGGCGCTCGGCGGTGTTCCTGGTGGACGACAACCGCGAAACCCTGTTGTACGGCGCCTCCTCGGGGCTGGATGCGCGTTATATCGCGGCGATCCACGGCTTCGAGATCGGCCCCCATTCGCCGTCCTGCGGCACGGCGGCGTACAGCGGCAACCTGGTGGTGGTCGGTGACGTCGCCGCCGACCCGCTCTGGGCACCGTTCCTTGCGTTGGCCCACGAGCACGGGATTGCCGCCTGCTGGTCAAAGCCGCTCAAGGACGCCAACGGGGTGATCCTGGGCACCTACGCCATCTATCACACCCAACCACGCCTTCCCAGCGACCAAGAGCTGGAAGCCATCGAGCTACTGGCTCACACCGCCGCACTGATGATCGAACGCTCGGTGGCCGATACCACGTTGCAAAACACCCTGGCGGCGCTGCAACGCAGTGAGTTGGCCACCCGCGAACTGAGCCACCGCGTCATGAACACCTTCCATGTGTTCGAAGGCCTGCTCTCGGCCAAGGTGCGCGCCATGCTTGACCCGCAGGCCAAGGCCGCCACCGCCGAGGCGCTGGAGCGGGTGCGGGCGATGTCGCTGGTGCACCAGAAACTGTTCGCCCTGACCCAGAACAGCGAAGTCGACCTGGACGCCTCCAGTTTTCTCGACAGCCTGGTCAACGACCTGGCGAAAGCCTTTGCCGGCGACAAAAACCTGCGCCTGATCATGTCCAAGGAAGTGGGGATCACCTTGCCCGCCGAGCGCTGCGCCTCCCTGGGGCTGCTGGCGGTGGAACTGGTGCTCAACGCCATCAAGCATGCCTTCGAGGACGGCCAGGCGGGAACCATTACGGTGACCCTGCACCGAGATGTTGAGTCCGTGGTGTTCTCCGTGCGCGACAACGGCAAAGGCTTGCCCGAGGGCAACCTGATGCCCAAGCACAAACGCCTGGGCACCCGGTTGATTCACTCATTTGTCGCCGACCTCAAGGCCGACTTGCAGGTCCAGAACCTGGCCAAAGGCGCCGAATTTTCGGTGCGTTTTGCCTGTTCCGGTTAGGACTTGAAGCGGCCCACCAACCCATTCAACTCATCCGACAGGTTGGCCAAGCGCCCCGAGTCGTCCTGGGCCGAGTTGGCCAAGCTTTCCACCAGTCGCGCCTCGTCGTAGATCTGCTGGATATGCCGGTTGATCTCTTCGGCCACGCTGTGTTGCTCCTCGGCGGCGGCAGAGATCTGCAGGTTCTGGTCGCGGATCTCGTTGACCGACAGCTGGATGCCTTCAAAGCTGTCCCGCGCGCTTTCGATGGACGACACACTGGCCCGTGACAGGTCCAGGCAACTGCCCATCTTTTGCGTGACTTCCTGGGTCTTGTTTTCCAGGGTGCCCAGCAGTTGTTCGATTTCGCCGGTGGAGTCGGAGGTGCGCTTGGCCAGCGCCCGCACCTCGTCGGCCACCACGGCAAAACCACGGCCCTGGTCACCGGCGCGGGCGGCTTCGATGGCGGCGTTGAGCGCCAGCAGGTTGGTCTGTTCGGCGATTGCGCGAATCGTCCCGAGGATCTGATTGATGCTGCGGCTGCCAGCCTCCAGCTCGACCATGGCTTGGGACGACTCGGTCAAACGACGCCCCAGGCGGTTGACGTTATCGGTGGTGACTTCGATCTGCTGCTTGCCCTCAGCCACGCGGCGGTGGCCGTTCTCGGCGGACTCTGCCGCACCGCTGCAAGAGCGTGCCACCTCGTTGGCGGTGGCAACCATCTCGTTGAACGCCGTGGACACCAACTCCACCGCCTCACGCTGACGCCCAGCGGCTTCGTTCATGTTGTGCGCCACTTCGCTGTTGACCTTGGACGCATTCTGCAAGTTGCTGGAGGCGGCGCCGATGTGCTGGATCAGTTGGCGAATCGCCGCGAGGAACTTGTTGAACCAGCCGGCCAACTCAGCGGTTTCATCGCGGCCTTGCACCTGCAACTCATGGCGCAAATCGCCTTCGCCTTGGGCGATGGACTGCAAGCCAGTACTGACCTGGCCGATGGGTTTGACGATGACTTTGGAGAACGCAGCGGCGATCAGCCCGAAGATCAACACCAGCACCGCGACAATCACGCTGGTGAGGTAGGTCATGCGGGTGGCTTCGGCCATCACTTCGTTGTATTCGATCAGGCCCACATAGCGCCAGCCAAGGCCGGGGGAGGTCCAGATATTGGCCATGTAGCGCACGCCATTGATCACCACCTCGGTGGAGCCTTGCGGGGTATTGGCCAACTGCGCGTAGGGCTCGCCGAGGTCTTTGAGGGGCTTGAAGTTGTGGCTGGCGTCACGCGGGTCTACCAGCACCACGCCGTCCTCGATCAGCATCACATAGCCGCTTTCCCCCAGCTTGATGCTCTTGACCAGTTCGGTGAGGTTCTTGAGCGACACGCTGACCACAAACACGCCCTTGGCCTTGCCGGTGTTATCCAGCAGTGCGCGGGCGGTGCCCACTAGTGCTACGTCGTCTTTGTCGTAGTAGTACGCCGGGGTGCGCACGGTCTTGCCGGGGCTGGCCATGGCGGCCTTGTACCAGGGGCGGGTGCGCGGGTCGTACTTGGACAGTTGCGGGTCATCCGGCCATTTGGCGTAGGTGCCGTCTTCCAGGCCGATGGACAGGATCGCGGCGGCGGGGTGGGTTGCGCCATAGCGTGCAAACAGGTCAATGACCTGTTGGGCCTGTGCCGGCATCGGTTGGCTGGCGGCATTGGCAGGCTGGTAGTCCTTGAGGGTATTGACGGAGGTGTATACAGGATCGGCGGCCATTTGATCGACGTTCTGCAGCGTGCCATCAAAAAACTGGCGGATGTTGCCGTCGATCTGGCGGATTTCCCGGGTGCTGCCGTCGATGAACTGGTCCACCGCCTGGGTCCGTGTGTTCATGACGGAGATCACCGCCACCAGGCTTACCGGGATAAACGCGACCGAGACAAACGCCAGTACAAGCTTATTTTTTATTTTCATCGAGACGACCATCAGCTAGAGGGCGGCCAGACCGCCGAAGGCTTGGCGATCTGCTATCACTGCTGTTTCGGCCCGACGTCGATAAATCTTTAGGGTTTTTTGTACACAATACAAATAGGTGATTGTTCTGTATCCAATCAGTACACATCACGCAGGTAACGCTTTTGCTCGCTCAGTTGGCGCCAGTACTCCACGGCACCCTCAACGCCAAGCCCGCCGTGGTGTTGCGCGACCTCACGCAACGCCAGGTCAACGTCCTTGGCCATACGGCTGGCATCGCCGCAGATATACACGCGGGCGCCGTCCTGCAACCACTGCCACAGCTGCGCGCCTTGTTCGCGAATGCGGTCTTGCACATAGATTTTCTGCGCCTGGTCGCGGGAAAACGCCAGGCTCAGGTGGGTGAGCAGGCCGTCGCGCTGCATGCCTTGCAACTCGTCCTGGTAGTAAAAGTCACTGGCGGCGTGCTGTTCGCCGAAGAACAGCCAGTTACGGCCCTGGTGGCCAAGCGCGCGCCGCTCCTGCAAGAACCCCCGAAAAGGCGCCACGCCGGTGCCGGGCCCGATCATGATCATCGGCACATCGCCATCGGCGGGTGTGCGGAAGTGTTTGGCAGGCTGCACGAACAGCGGCACTTCGTTGTCGCTGGCGCGGTCGGCCAGGAAGGTCGAGGACACCCCCTTGCGTTTGCCATAGCGTACGGCGGCCACGGTGAGGTGCACTTCGCTGGGGTACGCCTTGGCGCTGGAGGCAATGGAATACAGGCGCGGTTGCAGGCGCTTGAGGGTACCGAGCAATTCATCCGCCGAGCATTCGATGGGGTATTGGTGCAGCACATCCGCCAACTGTCGGCCCCAGAGCCAGTCCTTTAATTGGGCTTTGTGCTCAGGCTCCAGCAGGTTTTTAAGCTGGGGGTCGCGGCTGCGCTCGGCGATAAACGCCAGCGTATCGTGGCTGGGCCGGGCGATTTCGAAATGCTGGGTCAGCGCCTGTTGCAGCGCCACTTCGCCGAAGGTGTCGATCGTCACCGAGGTCGTGCCAGCCAGGCGGGTGAGGTCGAGCAGTTCGCTGACCAGTTCCGGGCAGTTGCGCGGCATCACCCCCAGGGCATCGCCGGCTTGGTAGCTCAGGCCTGAGTCGGTAAGGTCCAGGGCGAATTGGCGGGTTTCCTTGTGGGCGCTTTGTGGGTTGAGGTGACGGTTGAGCAGCAGGCGCGAGCCATGCAGTTTGGTTTTACCGGCCGGTGTAGCTGGCGCGATGGGTTTTGTCGGGTGCAGGCTCTGTTGGAACCGCTCCAGCCAGGCGTCGGCCGGGGCTTCAAAATCGGTGTCGCAGTCGACCCGTTCCAGCAGGCGGGTAGCGCCCAGCGCCTGCAGACGCTGGTCGAGTTGTTTGCCGTGCTTGCAGAACTGATCGTAGTTGGGGTCACCCAGCGCCAGTACCGCGTAACGCAAGGATTCCAGGCGTGCCTCGCTGCGGTTGAGGCTCTGCCAGAAACCTTCGCCATTGTCTGGTGGGTCGCCGTCGCCGAAGGTGCTGCTGATCAGGGCCAGGGTGTGCGTGGTCGCCAGTTTGCTCGGTGGGAAATCGGCCATGGCACTCAGCTCCACGGCAATTCCGGCCTCGTTCAGGCGCTTGGCGAACCGTTCCGCCAAGGCTTCGGCGTTGCCGGTTTGCGAGGCCCACAGCAGGGTCACCGTCGAGGCGGGAGCGGTGCAGGCTTGCCCGGCGCGGCTGAATAAGCCGCCGAGCACCCCGTCCAGCCACAATCGCGCAGGCTTGGCCAGCGGTGCACTGTCCGGCATCACCGGCACGCCCGGCATCGCCGCGTTGGCTTGCAGGCCGCTGAGGAAACCGGCGAGGTAAAGGCGCTCGTGGTCACTCAAGGGCGGTGGCGTAAGGTTGCGGATGCCGGCGAGGTCGGCGAAGGCGTCGAGGCGCGACATGGTGGAGTCCTCTGCAACAGGGGAGGGAAGGTCGAGAAATTGATGGTCGATCAGTTCGACCCGTGCCAGGGCGACGGCGCAGCACTTGAATTCAGGCTGCAACGAAATCGGGTCCACGGCATCGTTGGTCACCGCGTTGATCGCCAGGTGTTCGCCGTACACATCGTTCCAGTGAAAGGGCGCAAAGCAGTTGCCCGGGCGCACGCGGTCAGTGACTACGGCGGGCAGCACGGCGCGCCCGCGTTGGGAGCGGACTTCTACTGAGTCCTTGTCCTTGATGCCCAGGCGCGTTGCGTCTTCGGGGTGCAACTCCACGAACGGGCCGGGGTTGAGTTTGTTCAGGGTCGCGACCTTGCCGGTCTTGGTCAGGGTGTGCCATTGGTGTTGCAGGCGCCCGGTGTTGAGCACGAAAGGGAACGCGTCGTCGGGCATTTCCGCAGGCAGCATATGGGGGCGGGGGAGGAACTGACCCTTGCCGGTTGCAGTGGCGAATCGGAGTGTACCCTCGTGCAGGTAGCGGATCGGGTTGCGCTCGGCGCCGTCCTCGGCTGCACAAGGCCATTGCAGCGGTGTGTTGCGCAGGCGGGCGTGGCTGGCGCCGCGAATGTCGTAGCCGGTCTTGGGGTTCCAGGCCCGCTTGATCTCGTCGAACACATCGGCGGCGCAGGCGTAGGTAAAGGCCTCGGCAAAGCCCATTGCGCAGGCGACCTTGGCGATAATCTGCCAGTCGGGCAAGGTGTCGCCCGGCGCGTCCACGGCCTTTTGCATCAGCGTGAGGTTGCGTTCGGAGTTGATCATCACGCCTTCGGCCTCGGCCCACAGGGCGCCGGGTAGCAGGATATCGGCGTAGCGGTTGGTCTCGGTGTCGAGGAACGCGTCCTGGGTGATCACCAGTTCGGCGGCCTGCAGGCCTTCGATGACGGTGCGGCGGTTGGGCACGCTGGCCACGGGGTTGGTGCAGATGATCCAACAGGCCTTGATCTGCCCGGCCGCCATGTGTTCGAACATCGCCACGGTGCCGTTGCCGGCCTGGCGCGGCAGGCTGCCCTCGGGGAGTTGCCACAGGTCTTCGATAAAGCGGCGGTCGGCTTCCACCAGCACCGACCGCTGCCCTGGCAGGCCAGGGCCCATGTAGCCCATCTCGCGGCCGCCCATGGCATTGGGTTGGCCGGTGAGGGAAAACGGCCCGCTGCCGGGGCGGCAGATGGCGCCGGTGGCCAGGTGCAGGTTGCACAGTGCGTTGGTGTTCCAGGTGCCATGGGTGCTCTGGTTCAGGCCCATGGTCCAGCAGCTCATCCATTCGGCGGCGTGGCCGATCCACTCGGCGGCTTGACGGATATCGGCTTCGGGCAGGCCCGTGAGTTCGGCGACGGTGTGGGGCGGGTAGTCTTCGAGGAAGCCGGGCATGGCTTCCCAGCCTTCGGTGAAGGCGGCAATAAAGGCTGGATCGGTATGCCCGTTTTTCACCAGCAAGTGCAGCAGGCCATTGAGCAGGGCGAGGTCGGTCCCGGGCTTGATGGGCAAGAACAGGTTGGCCTTGTCTGCCGTGGCGCTGCGCCGGGGATCGACCACGATCAGCTTCGCGCCGGCCTTGACCCGGTCCATCATGCGCAGGAACAGGATCGGGTGACAGTCGGCCATATTGGCGCCGATCACAAAGAACAGGTCGGCGCGGTCAAAGTCCTCGTAGGAACCGGGCGGGCCGTCCGAACCGAGGGACAGTTTATAGCCGCTGCCGGCGCTGGCCATGCACAAGCGTGAGTTGGACTCGATGTTGGGGGTGCGCACAAAACCCTTGGCCAGTTTGTTGGCCAGGTACTGGGCTTCCAATGACATTTGCCCGGACACATAGAAGGCCAGCGCCTCCGGCCCGTGGGCATCGAGGACCTGGCGCAAGCGCGCGGCGGTCTCGCTGATGGCCGTGTCCATGGCGATGCGCACCGGGTCATGGTCGCGGGCCTGGCGCAGGTAGGCGTGTTCCATGCGGCCGGATTCGGCGATGGCCTGCCCGCACGTGGTGCCCTTGGTGCACAACCGGCCGAAGTTGGTGGGGTGGGCCTTGTCGCCGATCACCTTGACCACGGTGTTGTGCTCGACCTGCATGATGATGCCGCAGCCCACACCACAATAAGGACACACGCTGCGTATGCTTTGGCTTGCCATCCGAAATCCTGTAGACAAAAAAAGGCGCCTTGCGACCCTCCGTTGAAAAACGGGGATCGCACGGCGCCTTTGTCGTGAGAGGGCAGTCTGCGTTGACTGCTGATGGTTGAGTCTCTAGCAAGTCACGCGCCAGAACTGCTGCAAACAGCTGCTTTGTGGCGAGGGAGCTTGCTCCCGCTCGACTGCGCAGCAGGCGTCGCTTTTGGGGGCGCTGCGCACCCCAACGGGAGCAAGCTCCCTCGCCACAGGGATGAGTGCACATTTATGAGGCGCGGCGCACCAGTGGGAGGCATCGCACGGGGGTGTCCAAACGCGTTTAGTAAGGCCCGGAGCTGCTGTCGCGGGCATCTGCCCCCATTGGCACGCCACCTGCAAGCGCCACCCTCATCCCACCTCGGTCAACGACGATCGACAGGCCAACACCGGTCTAGGGCATAAGCGGCATGACCGCATAAGAACAGGCAAAGACGCCTGGAACCGAAAGGTTTCAGGCGTTTTTTTTTGCTTTTTAAAAACCGTGATGAGCTTCGTCGGGTGCTAAATATGAACAGTCTCAAAACCCTGATCGTCGTCGGCAATGGCATGGTCGGCCACCACTGCGTGGCACAGCTGATCGAGCGCGGTGCGCTGGATCACTACCGCTTGCATGTGTTCAGCGAGGAGCCGATGCGCGCCTATGACCGGGTGCATCTGTCGGAGTACTTCACCGGCCGTGATGCCGAGTCGTTGGCGCTGTCCGAAGCCTCGTTGTATCAGACGCCGGGGGTAACCTTGCACTTGGGCGTGCCGGTGCTGGAAATCGACCGTGCCCGCCGCGAAGTGATCACCGCAGACGGTTGTGTGGCCTACGACACCTTGGTACTGGCCACCGGCTCTTACCCGTTCGTGCCGCCGATTGAAGGGGCCGAAGGCGAATCGCGGCTGGTATATCGCACCCTGCAAGACCTGGATGCCATTCGTGGCGCGGCTGCCAATGCGCGTCGTGGCGTGGTGGTGGGTGGCGGGCTGTTGGGCCTGGAAGCTGCGAACGCCCTGAAAAGCCTGGGCCTGGAAGCCCATGTGGTGGAGTTCGCGCCGCGCTTGATGCCGGTACAGCTGGATGACTTTGGTGGCCTGGCGCTCAAGGCACAGATCGAACGCTTGGGTGTGGGTGTGCATTTGTCCCGCGCCACCCAGTCCATCAGTGCGGGCGAGGAATATCGCTACCGCATGAATTTTGCCAATAATGAATTTCTTGAAACCGACCTGATCGTGTTCTCTGCCGGTATTCGCGCCCAGGACGCATTGGCACGCCAGGCCGGCCTGGAGATCGGCCCGCGCGGTGGCGTGGTGATCAACGACGAATGCAAAAGCTGCGACCCGAATATCTACGCCATCGGCGAGTGCGCCTCCTGGAATGGCAGCCTGTTTGGCCTGGTCGCGCCGGGCTACCAGATGGCCCGTGGGGTCGCCGCGTTGTTGTGTGGGCAGGCCGCCGAGCCTTTTGTCGGCGCGGATATGTCCACCAAACTCAAGCTGCTGGGCGTAGACGTAGGCTCCATCGGCGATGCCCACGCACATACGCCGGGCGCCCGCAGCTATCAATTTATCGACGAGGCCAGCGCCAGCTACCGACGCCTGGTGGTGGATGCAACCGGCAAGCATGTAATCGGCGCGGTACTGGTGGGTGATAACAGCTACTACGACACCTTGTTGCAATACATGCAAAACAGCATCGCGCTGCCGGCTGAGCCCGCCAGCCTGATCCTGCCATCGTCTGCCGGTGCCCCCGCGTTGGGCCCTGGCGCTTTGCCGGAGTCGGCCACCGTGTGTTCCTGCCACAACGTGACCAAAGGCGCGATCTGCTCGGCCATCGACGGTGGTTGCAGCGATCTCGGCCTGCTCAAGGCCCAGACCAAGGCCTGCACCGGTTGCGGTGGCTGCGCCGGGTTGCTCAAGCAGGTGTTCGAGCATGAGTTGATTGCCCGTGGCGTCAGCGTGGACAAAAGCTTGTGCGAACATTTTGCCTACACGCGCCAGGAACTCTACGCCCTGGTGCGCGTGGAAGGGCTCACCACCTTTGATGAACTGCTGGCCAAGCACGGCCGTGGCCATATCGGTTGCGATGTGTGCAAACCCGCCGTGGGCTCGATCCTGGCGTCGTGCTGGAACCAGCCGATCATGGACGCCTCGCTCGTGCCCTTGCAGGACACCAACGACACCTTCATGGCCAATATGCAAAAGAACGGCACTTACTCGGTGGTGCCGCGTATTCCGGGCGGCGAGATCACCGCCGACAAACTCATCGTGATCGGCGAGGTGGCGAAGAAATACGACCTCTACACCAAGATCACCGGCGGCCAGCGCATCGACCTGTTTGGCGCGCAGTTGCATGAACTGCCAGAGATCTGGGGCGAGCTGATCGCCGCCGGGTTTGAAACCGGGCACGCCTATGGCAAATCCACGCGTACGGTCAAATCCTGTGTGGGCAGCACCTGGTGCCGCTACGGCGTGCAGGACAGCGTGAAAATGGCGCTGCTGATCGAGGACCGCTACAAGGGCCTGCGTTCGCCCCACAAACTCAAGTTCGCGGTGTCGGGTTGCACCCGCGAGTGCGCCGAAGCCCAGAGCAAGGACGTGGGCGTGATCGCCACCGAGAAGGGCTGGAACCTCTACATCGCCGGCAACGGTGGCATGCGCCCACGCCATGCCGAGCTGTTCGCCACCGACCTGGACGACGCCACGCTGATCCAGTACATCGATCGCTTCCTGATGTTCTACATCCGCACCGCCGACAAACTGCAACGCACCTCGGTCTGGCGCGAAAGCCTGGAGGGTGGCTTGGATTTCCTCAAGGACGTGATCATCCACGACAGTCTGGGCCTGGGCGGCGAACTAGAAGCGCAGATGCAACTGGTAGTGGACCGCTACGAGTGCGAATGGGCCAACGCCCTCAAAGACCCGGAAAAACTCAAGCGCTTCCGCACCTTCGTCAACGATAAACGCCCCGACCCGGATATCCACTTTGTGCAGGAGCGCGGCCAACGTCGGCCGGTCATGGCCACCGAACTCAACCTGATTGCCGTCGCCGAGGAGATTGCCTGATGAGCCAACCCACCTGGAAAACCGTGTGCAACGAACAGGACCTGGTCACCAACTCTGGCGTGGTGGTGTGGTTGGACGGCACGCAAGTCGCGCTGTTTTACCTGCCGGGCGCGCAGGAGCAGCCGTTGTACGCCATCGACAATCACGACCCGGAATCGGGCGCCAACGTGATCGGTCGCGGCTTGATCGGCAGCATCAAGGGCGACCTGGTGGTGGCCGCGCCGATCTACAAACAGCATTACCGCCTGCACGACGGCCAGTGCCTGGAGGCGCCGCATCAGCGGTTGCGGGTATGGCCGGTGCGGCTCAAGGGTGGGGTGGTGGAATTGGCGGTGGGGTAATGGCCTGCAAGGCAGCGGTCAAACCGGCGGATGCGCTGGTGAGCGGCGGCGGGCCGGCGGTGACGCGTGAGACCGCACCGCCCATTGACGCTTGGGCCAGCACCACCACCGATGCGCCGCCGGAGTAGGCCAGGTCGGCGGCCTTGGCGATGATCGCCAGGTAGCCGTCGATATCGCCTGCCTTGAACAAGTCCCAAGCGCCCGGAACCCGTTGCACCTCTGCCGTGTGGAACAGCCGTGAGGTAGGCTCAACGGTTGTTTGTACCGCGCACAACACCACGACGTTGCCGCTGCACTTAAGCGCGGTGGCGGCGAGGGCTGCATCGGTTCGCAGGACGGGGGCGCGTGGGGAATGAAGGCTTTCAACCACCGGCCCCAGGGTCGAGCACGTGAGCACAACCACATCTGCCTGCTCTGCAAGCGCAAGCAGTGCAGACGCGGTTGCCGCGGCGATTTCGGCGGTCAGCTGCCCGGCGAGCTCCGCAGCCGCCAGCAGCTCCGCGCGCACGTCATGGAGCAGTACGCCGGGGCGGATGCCAAGTGCAGTGGCTGCCGCGTCAAAGACGGCGATGTTACTGGCGGCGGTATGAAGGCAGGCAATGCGCATGGGTGATATCCAGAATTGAAGAGGGTGGGCAAAACTCACTAGCGATGAACTGTGGGAGGGGCGGTGCGACGATTCGACTTGCTCGCGAATGCGGTGTATCAGTCGCCACATGCATCAACTGACGCACCGCATTCGCGAGCAAGCCCGCTCCCACATTTGGATCTCCATACATCTTGTAGATAGTTGTTTACTCCGGCTCCGGCTCTGGCTCTGGCTCTGGCTCTGGCTTTTGATCTTGATCTTAGGCGCCCCGTTAACCACGCTGGCCGAACGCAGGCTTGAATCCGTGGGTAACCCGGCAGGACGCCGGGTTAGCCGCACTGGGCCATGGATGGCCCATTGCGGCGGCCCACGGATTCAAGCCTGTGTTCGGGCACACTGAGCCTAGGCGAGGTGCCGAGTGGTGGGGCAAGAGCCCTTTGGTTACTTTGGGGCTCTTTTCCAAAGTGACCCGCCGTAAGGGCGGAACCTATATCAGCCATCACCTAAACAACGGATATGTACTCCGACCCAAACGCTCCAGCGCCTAACACATAGCCATCGCAGGCAAGCCACACAACTAGAGCGATGTACATCTCAGAAAACCCAGTCGCATGATAGACCGCCTTCGCGAGCAAGCCCGCTCCCACACTTGAACCGATTTACACCCGGAAAAACCGCCCGACTGCCAGGCCGTCACGGGAGCAAGCTCCCTCGCCACAGGTCCAGCAGCAATGCTCAAGGTTATGTAGAGCACTGCGTAGAAAGATCGCAGCGTTATTGGCCGAGCATCAAGCTGCCGCGAAGTGATTCAGGATTTCATCGGCAGTCAGCACCCCACGCAGATTTACCTTTACACTGCCGCCCCCAAATTTCAGCAAGGATGCTTTGGATGCGTTCGCTTGTCAGCGTTGTACTCCTTTCCCTGGCCGTGACCCTGCAGGTCACCGCCGAACCCCGTTCATTCTCGGTCAACGACCCCAGCGGCCAGTTCCTGGTGGAAGTGCTGTTCCCCGATGCGCCGCAAGACCTGGAACAACACGCCCGTGCGCTGATCACCGTGCGTGACAAAACCACCCTCGAGATCCTCCAGCAACTGCAAACTCCTGCCGCCCCAGTGCCGTTGGATCCGAACGGCAAGACCCTGGACTGGCGCCTGGTGGGCGAGAGCGGCGTGCTGTACTTCGCCGACATCGACCACGATGGCCGCATGGACCTGGCGATCCGCAATGGCGATGGCGCGTATGCGGGCTTTCAGTCCAACTACGATGTGTACCTGCAAGACCCGCAGCAACGCCAGTGGGTGCTCAACGGCCCGCTGACCGAGTTGGCCAATGAAACCAGCGGCGGCATGTTTTCGGTCACCCCCAATGACGGCGTGATCCACTCACAAACCGACCGTGGCTGCTGCTGGACGCGTGCGTCCCGGTGGCAAATGCGCGACGGTCAACTGGTGCGGGTGAGCTCGTACACCCAGGAAGACGTCCCGCCGACCGAGTTCGGCGAAAACTCCAGCATGCCCAGCGGCTACATGCTGCGCACCACCGGTGAATGGAAAGACGGCCAATGGCAGGAGACCCCACGCCTGGAAGGCCCGGTCAACGAAGACCCGCAAATGCTCGCCGGCACCCTGGACGGCAAGATCCCGGTCGAGCTCTGGTACCAGCAGCAGGGCGCCGTGCTGATTGGCGAATTGCGCTACACCCAGAGCGGCAGCGGCAAACCCATCAAGCTGGTGGGCGACCGCAGCGACTACGACGACAAGCCCTTCGTCTACCTGCACGAATACGCCAACGACGGCCATCAGACCGGCATCTGGCGCATCACGCGGGAAACCACCGAGCCCTACAACTACACCGGCACCTGGGTCAGCAGCGCCAAAGGCGATCACCCGGAACTGGCGATCCTGCTGCACGCCGATGAGCGCGAACCCGACTACGACAAACTCAGCGAAGTGGAGCGCGACCAGCGTAACGGCCACTACCAGATGCGCGATGACTTCCTCGGTCGCGACGGTGACCTGGACATCAAGGTGCTCCCCGAGCGCGACGCCGAGGGCAGGGAAGTGGCCGAATTCACCGTGACGCTCAAAGACATCAAGACCGGCAAACCGCTCGTGTCCGCGCAGCACACCGTGCCCATGGAAACCGAAAATCTGATCATCGTGCGCGAGCCGCTGGCACCCAAGGGCAACGGCCCGTATCACATTCAATTGGTGAGGGGTTTTGCGGTGATCGAGCACAACTCGGCGCCGGATAATCAGGCGTACTTCACGGGGTATTATCGCAAGCAATAACAGGCGGTTAATCCAGTGTGTGTCTGCGGCCTCCCCGTTGCTTAAGGCCCCTGAATACTGGCACTATGCAACCTGCGGTGACACTAAATTGCCATCATTTTTTTGACGTCAATTAACCGCAACGGATAGCTGCCGATCGCAGGCCCTTTGTGTCGTTCCAAATCCATTTTCGAGTGCGGGTAGCAGCCCCTCGAAATGGGCGTCTCAGGCGTTGGTTGTCGACATAAACGGGGTTTCAAATGATGAACGACAGAGAGTTCTGGAAGCTGTTGCGTGAGCAGGTGTTGCCTCTGCGCCCCAGCCAGTACGACATCACGTCTGTCTGTAACTTGACCTGCGAAGGCTGCCTGTTCTTTTCCGGGGACGATTACCTCGGGCATAAAGACGTCAGCGACCTTCAGCGTATCGAGACATTCTTTGCCGGTGAAGCTGCACGGGGCGTGCGCTACGGGTATTTCGGCGGGGCCGAACCGTCCCTGGCCGAAAAGAAACTGGTGATTGCCAGCCGGCATATTCCCTACGGTGTGGTGTTCACCAATGGCATCAAGCGCCTGAGCACGGAGATCGGCTACCGGGTGCACGTGTCACTGTGGGGCAACCCAGAGCGTACCCGGCAGTTGCGCGGGGCCGATACGATGGCCAAGCAGATCCGCAACTATCGCGATGACCCCAGGGCCGTGTTTGTCTTTACCTTGACCGCGCGCAATCTTGACGACATTCCCTATATCGCCCAGCTGTGTGCCGACAATGGCCTGGCGCTGACCTTCAATCACTACAGCCCCACCACCAAGTACCTGGATTTTATCGGCAGTGGCGCCGGTGCCGATCAGTACCACATCAGCAGCACCGCCGATGACAACCTGGTGCTGGGCGCTGACCATCTGCGCCAGGCCCACGACAGCATCGCGCAACTGCTGGAGCAGCCAGGGCAACGCATTTTGTATGACGCCGATTTCAATCGACTGATCCATGACCCCGCAGGTCTGTACCCGGACGCACAAGCGCCCGGCGCCATCACGCGTGACTGTGGTGTGCTGCTGACACCTGCGCTGCGCCACTACAACACCGACCTGAGCCAGAGCAGCGGCAAATGTTGCACACCGAATATCGATTGCCGCAGTTGCCGGCTGTATGCGCAGTCGTTCGCCAGTGTGTTGACCCGCGCGACCCGCGAGATGCGTCAGGACGGCGGTCAACAGCGGCTGGTCAAGCTCTGGCGCCTGTGGTGCGAACTCTTTCTGAATGACGCGCGTCTGCATCGGCAAGCGCCGGCAAGCGCCCATTCCCGACGCCTCGACGAGATGCTGCCGTGCTAGCCATCAGTGAATTCAACAACCATCAGATTTATTGGGTATGGCAGCAGGTCAACCAAGACTTACGCCAGGCCTTGATCCGCTTCTGGCAGGAAAACGCTGCCGTCCAGGACAGCTTCGATGCCTGGCGCCGTACCTTCGAAGTGGCGTGTGTAGCCCTTGACCCGCAAGGGCAGATCGTCGGTGTCAGCTCAGTGTATGGCGCCTATGGTGCGGGTTCGCCGTATTGGTTCTACCGCACCTTTATCCGTGAGGATTGCCGTGAAGTGGGGCTGGCACCGCGCATATTCGCCTGCACCCACCTGCAATTGGCCCACGCGTACGTTGATGAACCTCAAGCGCCGGTGGGCATGATGGTGGTGTCTGAGAACCCAAAATTGGAGACGCCGGCGGGCATCCGTGTGAGCCAGCGTGCCGGCCTGTCACACCTTGGCTACAACGAGCAGGGGCAAAGCGTGTGGCATTTGCTGTTTGAGCCATCTGTCCAACGAGGGGATGCAGGAGGGGATGCATGATGGTTGAACGGACGTTGCACTTTATCTCCGGGTTGCCCCGATCCGGCTCCACGTTGCTGTCAGCCTTGCTGCGTCAGAACCCGCGTTTTCACGCGAATATGAGCAGCCCGGTGTCGGGGTTGATCACCAGCCTGATCACTGGCATGGGTGGCAGCAATGAATATTCCCTGTTCATCTCCGACCCCCAGCGCGTGCGCATTCTGCGAGGGCTGTTCGAGCAGTTCTACGGTGAGGAGTTCACGCAACCGGTGCTGTTCGACAGCAACCGTGGTTGGTGCGCGCAGATGCCGTTGCTGGCCCAACTGTTTCCCGCCAGCAAGGTAATTGCCTGCGTGCGCGAGGTGCCGTGGATCATCGACAGCGTTGAGCGTCTGATCCAACGCAACGCGATCACGCCTTCGGCCATGTTCAATTTCCAGGCCGGCGGTACCGTGTACAGCCGCGCTGATGGCCTGGCGAACGCCGAAGGCATGCTGGGTTTCCCCTACAACGCGCTCAAACAGGCTTTTTACGGTGAACAGACAAGCCAGCTACTGCTGGTGCGTTACGAGAGCCTGGTGAGTGACCCTCAGGCGGTACTCAACGGGATCTACGATTTCATCGATGAGCCGGCCTTCAGTCACGACCTGCACAACCTCACGTTCGATGCCCAGGAATTCGACCTGCGCGCCGGTACACCGGGCTTGCACGATGTGCGACCGAGCGTGCAAGCCGTCCCTCGACCGACGCTGTTGCCGCCGGATCTGTTCGCACGGTTTTCCAATGATGCCTTCTGGCAACACCCGCAATACAACCCCCATGGGGTCAGGGTTCTTTAAACAGTTTTATATAAATAGAAAAAACACACTGGAGCGGTGTAGATGAACAAGGGCATTTATCGGTTGGTATGGAATACCCGCCTGGGGGCGTTGCAGGTGGTTTCCGAAGTTGCGAAATCGAAAGGTTGTGCGGGCGGATCGGGTTCGGCCCCGCCGGCCGTGGGCCGTAGGGCCTTCACCTGGCCCCTGGCAGTGTTGTCAATGAGCATGGCTTCCACTGTGTGGGCGACACCCGGCTACACCGTGACAGTGGGGGCAGACTCGGGGGCGGGGTCGCTGCGCGAACAACTGGCTAACAGCAGCAGTGCCTTCGTGTCGCCCACGGTCAACGCGATCACCCTGGCTTCGGATATTTCCCTGGGCAGTGGCGGCACCGTGCTTAACACGACTGCACCCCTGACCATCACAGGTGGCAGCCTGGTCGGCGCGGGTAGCGCGCTGAACGTGAACGGTTCTGCGACCGGCACGTTGACCACAACCATTGACGGCCAATTCAACGGCGCCGCGTCGGCCGGAGGAACCGCTACCAGCGGGGCTGCTGGAACCAATGGGGTCAATAACACTGGTGCCGGCGGTGGAACCGCCGGCGGCAACGGCATGGCGGGCCAGTACCTCAGCGCGGTGGGGACTGCGTCAAGCGCTATCACTGGGAGTTTTTTTGCCGTTACCAATAATGCGACCCTGATTGGCGGCGCCGGCACCGCGGTAGTGTCTGCCGGCAACGGTGGGGCGGGAGGCATTGGCGGCAGCGGGTATCAGTTCGGCTCGGATAGCGGGCTTAACGGCGGCAACGGGGGGGCAGGGGCCAACGGTGGCGTCGGCGCCAGTGGTGGTTCTGGTGTTTCCGGCAATTCTTTTTCGCTGGCTAACAATGCTGCTATCTATGGCGGTAGTGGCGCCAATGGCGCAGCCGGTGGTGCTGGTGGTGCCGGCGGCCGGGGCGGGATGAGTGGCAAGTACGGTAGCCCCCGTGGTGGTAACGGCGGCATCGGCGGCAACGGTGGCAATGGCGGTAACGGTGGTGCCGGTGGCGCGGGTATCGTGGGCTTCAATATGCAGGTGTTCAACACCGGCACGATCCAGGGCGGTAACGGTGGCTTGGCAGGCGCTGCGGGCCAGGGCGGTGCTGCGGGTGCAGCAGGGCCACGCTACGGTTCCGGCATTGAAGGTAGTAGTGGCACCGCCGGTAGTGCTGGCACGGCCGGAACGGCTGGCGTCGGCGGCGTAGGCCTGGTGTCCACGGGCAATTCAACCATTCGCAACGCCGGGACCATCGCCGGCGGCTACGCCAACGATGGCAACGGCGTGCAGGCCAATGCCATCGAGTTTTCCGGCGGCGGTAACACCCTGGTCCTGGAAGCCGGTTCGCAGATTCTCGGCAACGTCGTCAGCACCTCTGGCGGCACCGACACGCTTGCCCTTGGCGGTAACGTCAATGCGCTGAGCAACGGCTTCAATCTTTCCGACCTGGGAACCCAGTACCAGGGCTTCGACAGTTTCCAGAAGCTTGGCACCAGCACCTGGACGCTGACCGGCACCGACACCGTGAGCCGGATCTGGGATGTGCAGGCTGGCACGTTGGTGCTGGAAAACAACACCCAGCTGGCAGGCGCACTGGGTATCCGTAATGACGGCACCCTGAGTTCGGGCACCGCGTCTATTGGCGGTGGCGTGATCAACGCCGGTCACCTGAACATCGCTGACGGCGCGACGCTGTCGCTGGGCGGTGATTACACCCAGGGCAGCCATGGCACTTTGAGTGTCGGCGCGTTCAGCACATTGCGGTACGGCAAGCTCGACATTGATGGCAATGCGTTCCTGGCTGGCGCCCTTGATGTGGATGTGAAAAGTGGCAACACCCTGGCCATCAGTCAGCAACTGCTGAATGTGGTCACCACCACCGGTCACATCAGCGGCACGTTCGACACCGTGAGCGACAACAGCCTGCTGTTCAACTTCACCCCGACCTACACCAGCAACAGCGTCAGCCTGAATATTGTCGCCGATGCCGGTGGCAACAGTGGTAATGGCAACACGGTGCAGGGCAGCGTCCAGGCCCTGGGCAATACGCCGGGCCGTGGCGCTGCGCGGGTGTTGGACGGTGTGATCGCCGGCAACCCCAGCGGGCGCCTGGCCAGTTATTTCGTGCCGTTGAGTACCCAGGGCGAAGTGTCCCAGGCGGTGTCTGAAACCTTGCCGTTGATGGCGGGCGGCTCTACAGAGTCTGCACGTACCGCATTGAGCGGCATCAACGGGGTGATCCAGGGTCGCAGCGAAGCGGTGCGCGGGTTGTCTTCGGGTGACGCGACCTTTACCGATCAGCATGGTTGGATCAAACCGTTCGGCAGCTGGGCCGACCAGGAAAGCCGTGGCGGCGTCGCCGGGGTAAATACCTCGGTGGGTGGCCTGGCGTTCGGCCTGGATGCCAGCCTCAACGACCGCTGGCTGCTGGGCACCGCGTTCATCTATGCCAATGTGAACACGCGCAACAGCGGTGACACGGCACGTCAGCAGCTCAAGACCGATGTGTACCAACTGGTCGGCTACGGCAGCTATCACCTGGATGACCGCACCGACCTGAACTTCCAGCTCGACGGCGGCCAGAACCATAACAAGGGCACGCGGGATATCGACTTTGCCGGGTTGCAGGCCAAGTCCAACTACGATTCGTGGACCGCACACGCGGGCGTTTCCCTGGACCGTACGTTCACGCTCACCGAGCAGACGCGCTTCATCCCCTCGGTACGCGCCGACTACACCTGGATCAAGGACGAGGCCTACCGTGAGAAGGGCGCCGAAGACCTGAACCTGAGTGCCAAAAGCCGCAGCACCGACCAGTTCATCTTGGGCGTGGACGGCAAGCTCAGCCATGACCTGACCCAGCAGCTCAACGTGAGCGCCAACCTGGGTGTGGGTTATGACTTCCTTGCCGAGCGTGACTCCATCAGCAGCAGCTTTGCCGGTGCACCGGGCGCCAGTTTCACCACCTATTCGGGTGATCCACAACGCTGGCTGGTGCGTGGCGGTACGGGGTTAAACTACCAGGTCAACGGCCAGCTGCAGTTGGGCGTGCGTTATGACCTGGAGAAACGAACTGACTACCTCAACCAAACCGGCTCCGTTGAAGCGCGCTGGGCGTTCTAACCTGCTGGCACTGGCGTGCCTGCTCAGCCTGTGGCTGGGTGGGTGCGCTGTGGTGCCGGAGCAGGGCGAGCTGAACAGGCGTGCGCAGTCCCTCGCCCAAGCGGGGGGGCTGGTCATGGCGCCGGTGCAGACTGAGGGCTTTGTGCTCACCAGTTTTTACCGGATCACCCGCGCGGACCAGCCGCTGACCGTGTATATCGAAGGCGATGGTTTTGCCTGGCGTACGCGCAGTCAGCCGTCGCTCAACCCCACGCCGATCAAGGCGCAGGGCCTGGCACTGGCAGCTAAGGACCCGGCTGCGAATGTGGTCTACCTTGCCCGTCCTTGCCAGTTCACGGCAATGAGCGCCAACCCGCGCTGTGATGTGCGTTACTGGACCAGCAGGCGGTTCGCCGAAGAAGTGGTCGTGAGCATGAACCAGGCTGTCGAGCAGTACGCTGCCCGGTTGCCTGGCCAACCGTTGCAGCTAGTGGGGTATTCGGGTGGCGCCAATATTGCCGCGTTGCTCGCTGCCCGGCGCAAGGATATCGCCAGCCTGCGCAGTGTGGCGGGCAATCTGGATGTGGCTGAAGTCAGCCGCATGCACCGGGTTTCACCCATGCCGGATTCGCTTAATGCCATTGACATGGCGCCGCTGTTAAGCGGTTTGCCGCAGATCCACTACGTCGGCAGTGAAGACACAATTGTGCCCGCGAGCATTGCGCAGCGTTTTGCGAGCGCAGCAGCAGGGCATTGCACACGTGTTCGCGTCGTATCCGCAATGAGCCATGATGGCGATTGGGCACAGAGATGGCCGCAATTGATCAGTGAGTTGCCGCGCTGTTCGAGGAGCAATGAAGATGGCCAATAGTTTTTCGTCCACGGGCCTTGCATCCATGGACGCGGCGCGCGTGGGGCATGAGGGGGCTGTGATTTGGCTGACCGGCTTGTCTGCTTCAGGCAAGTCATCGCTGGCCAATGGGCTGGAGCGCGCCTTGGTGCGCCATGGGTATGCGTGCTATGTGCTGGATGGCGATACCCTGCGTAAAAGCCTTAATGCTGATCTTGGATTCAGCCCCAGCGACCGCCGCGAGAATATTCGCAGGGTGGGTGCGGTGGCGGGCATGTTTGCCGATGCTGGCTTGGTGTGCATCGTCGCGGTCATCTCGCCGTACCGCGAAGATCGGGCACAGGCCCGCCGTTTATGCGCCCAGGGTTTTCATGAGGTGCATGTCGCCGCTGACCTGCAAACCTGCGAGGCGCGAGACCCGAAAGGGTTGTACCAAAAAGCGCGAGCCGGTGAGCTCGCTGAATTCACCGGTATCAGCGCTCCCTACGAAGCGCCGCACCGACCCCAACTCTATCTCGATACGGCCCGAGAGCCGTTTGAGGTGAGCCTGGGACTGTTGTTGAACTACGTGCTGGACAGGGTGCCGATCAGCGATTGAACCGCTCAACCAACGCATATTGAGTGGCTGCGGTATTGGTCAGCTCTTTGCTCAAGTCCGTGGATTGATGGGCCTGGATCGAGGTCTGGTCGGCTAACTCGGCGATGGTGGTGATGTTGCGGCTGATCTCTTCGGCCACCGCGCTTTGCTCCTCGGTGGCGGCGGCGATCTGGGTGGTCATGTCGGTGATGTGGGACACCGCTTCACTGATGCCCACCAACGCCTGGTCGGCTTCCAGTACCCAAGCCACGCCTTCCTGGGCCTGGCGTTGGCCGTGTTCCATGCTGTGCACGGCATTGTTGGAAGAGGCCTGCAGCTTGGTGATAAGGGCGTGGATCTGGGTGGTGGATTGGGACGTGCGTTGGGCCAACTGGCGCACTTCGTCGGCCACCACGGCAAAACCGCGACCTTGCTCGCCCGCCCGCGCGGCCTCAATAGCTGCGTTGAGGGCCAGCAGGTTGGTCTGGTCGGCGATGCCTTTGATCACATCGACCACGCTGCCGATTTCGTCGCTGTCCCGGGCCAGTTGCGCCACGGTCACGCCGGTTTCGCCCACCACGGCAGAGAGCCGCTCAATGGCTTCACGGGTGTCCCGTGCCACGTCACGGCCGCGTCCGGTCAGGGTATTGGCTTGTTGGGTGGCGTCGGCGGTGCGTTGCACGTGGCTGGCCACTTCCTGGGTGGTGGCGGCCATCTGGTTGACGGCGGCCGAGACCTGTTCGGTTTCAACGCGCTGGCGGTCCAGGCCTTTGGCGCTGGCGCTGGCCAGTTGATCGGACTGCCCGGCCAGGGCGCTGAGTTGTTCGGCGCTGTCTTGCAGGCGCGTAAGGCAGGTCTTCAGGCGTGCAGTCTGGCTGAGGAACGCGGTTTCCAACCGCGCCTGGGGGCCGCGTGCATCGCTGTACATCTGGGCGATCAAGGCGTCTGAGGTCGAAGGTTCCACACCTTCCAACAGGCGTAACGTGCTGCCTTGGCGTACGCGTGAGCAGAGCAACCCCACAGGAATAGCGACCGCCACGGCCACCGCAAGGGCGGAAGGGGCGCTGAGGTAAAGCCCGGCAAGGCTGCCCGCGAGAGCGGTGGCCACATACGGCACGCAACTCAATGCGGCCGGCAGCCATGCATCCTGGCGCGGCACGCCCGGCTTGCCACGGCTGATACGTTGATACAGCGTCTGGGCGCGGCGGATTTCATCGGCGCTGGGCTTGACCCGTACCGACTCAAAACCCACCACGGTGCTGCCGTCAAATATCGGTGTGACGTAGGCGTTGACCCAATAGTGGTCGCCATTTTTAGAACGGTTCTTGACGATGCCCATCCAGGGCAAACCTTGTTTGAGCGCGCTCCACATATGCGCGAAAACAGCGGGTGGAACGTCGGGGTGACGCACGATATTTTGCGGTGCGCCGATCAGGTCGGCGCGGTCAAAGCCACTGATGTCGACAAAGGCATCGTTGCAGTAAGTGATGACACCACGAACATCGGTGGCGGAGATAAGTTTTTGTTGAGGTGCGAGTGAAATCTCGCGTTGTGTCACTGGCAGGTTGTTGCGCATTCCGACTACTCCATGATTGCACTCAGCCAATCGGCCTCAACGTCGAAAAGATTAATGCACATTTGATATTTCGCCAGCCATTGGTCAAAAGCCTGAAACTTCCCGATGAAAAACCCCATAATGGCGGCCATTTTTGTTTAGCCCGTTATTCTGGTGTACCCGCATGGAAATCAAGGTCAACTTTCTCGACAACCTTCGGCTTGAAGCCAAGTTCGATGACTTCACGGTGATTGCCGACCAGCCGATTCGCTACAAGGGCGACGGTTCGGCGCCGGGGCCGTTCGATTACTTCCTGGCTTCGTCGGCGTTGTGTGCGGCGTACTTCGTCAAGTTGTATTGCCAGACGCGCAATATCCCCACGGACAATATTCGCCTGTCGCAAAACAACATCGTCGACCCGGAAAACCGCTACAACCAGATCTTCAAGATCCAGGTGGAGTTGCCGGCGGATATCTCTGATAAAGACCGCCAGGGCATCTTGCGTTCCATCGACCGTTGCACGGTTAAGAAAGTGGTACAGGCCGGCCCTGAGTTCGTGATCGAGGAAGTTGAAAACCTCGATGCGGATGCGCAAGCCCTGTTGATGCCCAACTCGACCTCCGAGGGCGGCACCTACATCGCCGGCAAGGACCTGCCACTGGAGCAGACCATCGCCAACATGTCCGGCATCCTCGCCGGGTTGGGCATGAAGATCGAGATCGCGTCGTGGCGCAATATCGTGCCGAACGTGTGGTCGCTGCATATCCGCGATGCCCACTCGCCGATGTGCTTCACCAACGGCAAGGGCGCGACCAAGGAGGGCGCGCTGGCGTCGGCGTTGGGCGAGTTTATCGAGCGGCTCAACTGCAACTTCTTCTACAACGACCAGTTCTGGGGTGAGGAGCTGGCCAACGCGGCGTTCGTGCACTACCCGGACGAGCGTTGGTTCCAGCCGGGCGCCAACGATGAGCTGCCGAGCGAGATCCTCGACGCCTACTGCCTCAAGGTCTACAACCGTGACGGCGAGCTGCGTGGCTCGCACCTGTTCGACACCAACTCGGGTAATGAGGAACGCGGTATCGTCTCGCTGCCGTTTGTGCGTCAGTCCGATGGTGAGGTGGTGTACTTCCCCTCCAACCTGATCGAAAACCTCTACCTGAGCAACGGCATGAGCGCCGGCAACACCCTGGCCGAAGCCCAGGTGCAGTGCTTGTCGGAGATCTTCGAACGGGCAGTGAAGCGCGAAATCATCGAAGGCGAATTCGCCTTGCCGGACGTACCGGCCGAGGTGCTGGCCAAGTACCCAAGTATCCTGGCCGGCATCCAGGGCCTGGAAGCCCAAGGTTTCCCGGTACTGGTCAAGGACGCCTCCCTGGGCGGTGAATTCCCAGTGATGTGCGTGACCCTGATGAACCCACGCACCGGCGGCGTATTCGCCTCGTTCGGCGCCCACCCAAGCCTGGAAGTGGCCTTGGAGCGCAGCCTGACCGAATTGCTGCAAGGTCGCAGTTTTGAAGGCTTGAACGACTTGCCGCAGCCGACCTTCGAAGCCCAGGCGGTGACCGAGCCGAACAACTTCGTCGAGCACTTTATCGATTCGAGCGGCGTGGTGTCGTGGCGTTTCTTCAGTGCCCAGTCGGACTACGAGTTTGTCGAGTGGGACTTTACCGGCGAGGGCGAAGACTCCAATGCCCAGGAAGCGGCGACCCTGTTCGGTATTTTGGAAGGCATGGGCAAAGAGTCCTACATGGCCGTGTACGAACACCTCGGCGCGACCGCCTGCCGCATCCTGGTACCGGACTACTCGGAAATCTACCCGGTGGACGACCTGATCTGGGACAACACTAACAAGGCGCTGTTCTTCCGTGCCGACATCCTCAACCTGCACAGCCTCGACGAGGAAGAACTGCAGGCCCTGGTCGAACGCCTGATCGAAAGCGAGCTGGACGACTACACCGACATCACCACCCTGATCGGCATCGAGTTCGACGACAACACCGCCTGGGGCCAGTTGACCATTCTGGAATTGAAGCTACTGATCTTCCTGGCCTTGAAGCAGTACGAAGAGGCCAAGGAGTGCGTGGAGATGTTCTTGCAGTACAACGACAACACCGCCGAGCGTGGCCTGTTCTACCAGGCGATGAACGCGGTGCTGGAGATGGAACTGGACGACGACCTGGAACTGGCCGACTACGAAGCCAACTTCCGCCGCATGTTTGGCAACGAGCGGATGGACGCGGTGATTGGTTCGGTGAGCGGTGAGGTGCGCTTTTATGGGTTGACGCCCACCAGCATGAAGCTGGAAGGGCTGGAGCGGCATCAGCGGTTGATTGAGAGCTATAAAAAGCTGCACGCCGCACGGGCCGCCACTATCTCGATTTAACGCAAATCCCCTGTGGGAGCGGGCTTGCTCGCGAAAGCGGTGTGTCAGTCAACCGATTTATTGGCTGAACCACCGCATTCGCGAGCAAGCCCGCTCCCACATTTTGTCCGGCGCAAGTCGCTAGATTTGGGTCAAGGCCTGGGCCAGGTCCGCGCGCAAATCCTCCACATCCTCAACCCCCACCGACAACCGCACCAACCCATCCCCAATCCCCAGCTGCGCTCGCGTAGCGGCCGGAATCGTCGCGTGGGTCATGATCGCCGGGTGTTCGATCAGGCTTTCCACGCCGCCAAGGCTTTCGGCCAGGGCAAAAATCTTGACGTTTTCCAGGAAACGCCGGGCCCCGGCCAAATCGCTGTTCAGGTCAATCGAGATCATCCCGCCAAACCCGTGCATTTGCCGGCGCGCCAATTCGTGTTGGGGGTGGGAGGGCAGGCCTGGGTAGTAGACGCGCGCCACTTGCGGTTGCTGTTCTAGCCATGCGGCCAGGTCGAGGGCATTGCTGCAATGACGCTCCATGCGCAGCGCCAGGGTCTTCACGCCACGCAGTGTCAGGAACGCATCAAACGGCCCGGCAATGGCGCCGACCGAGTTTTGCAGAAAGCCCAGGCGTTCAGCCAATTCAGGGTTGTGGCCAACAATGGCGATGCCGCCGATCACATCCGAGTGGCCGTTGAGGTATTTGGTGGTGGAGTGCACCACCACGTCAAAGCCCAGCTCCAGCGGGCGCTGGATCCAGGGGCTGGCGAAGGTGTTGTCGGCCACGCAGATAATCCCACGGGCCTTGCAGATACGGGCGATGGCACTGAGGTCGGTAAGGCTCAGCAAGGGGTTGCTCGGCGTCTCGACCCAGACCATGCGCGTGTCGTCCTGCAAGCTGGCCTCAAACGCCGAGAGGTCACTTAAATCCACAAAACTGAAACGGTGCCCGGCACTGCGCTGGCGCACCTTGTCGAACAGGCGAAAGGTGCCGCCATACAGGTCATTGCCGGAGACGATATGGGCACCGGCGTCCAGTAACTCCAGCACCGTGGAAATCGCCGCCAGCCCGGAGGCAAAGGCAAACGCCTGGCTGCCGCCTTCAAGGTCGGCCACGCAACGTTCCAGGGCAAAGCGCGTGGGGTTGTGGGAGCGGCCGTAGTCGAAACCCTTGTGCACGCCGGGGCTGTCTTGCAGGTACGTGGAGTTGGCGTAGATCGGCGGCATCAGCGCGCCCGTGGTTGGGTCGGGGAATTGTCCGGCATGGATCACGCGGGTGGCGAAGGCGCTTTTTTCAGGCTGACTCATGCAAGGGATCTCCGTAGGTGGTTAAGCAGGTCGACGCGGGTGATCAGGCCATGGAAACCCGAGGCGTCGGCAATGATGGCGACCAAGCCGCGATCGAGCTCTGCTTGCAACTCGGCCAGGCTGGCGCTGGGGTCAAGGGTTTGCAGGGTATTGGTCATGGCGCTGGCGACCACCATCTTGAAGTCGGCCGCGTCGTGGTGCAGGCCGAGCAATATGTCGGATTCATCGATCACCCCCACCAGGTCGCGGCCGTCCACCAGCACCGGCAGTTGGGACACATCCGCCAGGCGCATGCGCTGGAAGGCGGTGAGCAAGGTGTCGTCGGGGCTGACGCTGATCACGCGGCCGTCTTCGAAACGGCGGGCGATCAGGTCGCGCAGGTCGCCGTAGTGTTTGTATTGCAACAGGCCCGCGTCGTTCATCCATTGGTCGTTGTAGACCTTGGACAGGTAGCGCGTGCCGGTGTCGCACACAAAGGTGACCACGCGCTTGGGCGTGGTCTGTTCACGGCAATAGCGCAGTGCGGCGGCGAGCAGGGTGCCGGTGGATGAACCCCCGAGGATGCCCTCGGCGCGCAACAGTTGGCGGGCGTGGTCGAAGCTTTCTTCATCGCTGATGGAGTAGGCGTGGCGCACGCTGGAGAGGTCGGCAATCGAGGGGATGAAGTCTTCGCCGATGCCTTCCACCGCCCATGAGCCGGGAGTTTCCAGGCGACCGCTGCGGCTGTATTCGGCCATCACCGAGCCAACCGGGTCGGCCAGCACCATGGCCAGCTCAGGTTGTACGCGCTTGAAAAAACGGGTCAGGCCGGTGAGGGTGCCGGCCGAGCCGACGCCCACCACAATGGCGTCCACATCGTGCTGGGTCTGTGCCCAGATTTCCGGTGCGGTGCTGGTCTCATGGGCCAGCGGGTTGGCCGGGTTGTTGAACTGGTCGGCGAAGAACGAATACGGAATGTCCTTGGCCAGCCGCGCAGCCACATCCTGGTAATACTCCGGGTGGCCCTTGCCCACATCGGAGCGGGTGATGTGCACCTCGGCGCCCATGGCCTTGAGGTGCAGCACTTTTTCCGTGGACATTTTGTCGGGCACCACCAGCACCACCCGATAGCCTTTGGCCCGGCCCACCAGCGCCAGGCCCAGGCCGGTGTTGCCGGCGGTGGCTTCGATGATGGTGCCGCCCGGTCGCAGGCGGCCGTCGCGTTCGGCGGCGTCGATCATGGCCAGGCCGATGCGGTCCTTGATGGAGCCACCGGGGTTCTGGGATTCGAGTTTGAGAAACAGCGTGCAGGGGCCGGTATCGAAGCGGCTGACCCGAACCAGCGGCGTGTTGCCGATCAGTTCGAGTACGGCGGGGCGGGGCAGTGTGGGCATGTCGTCACCTTTGAGAGAGGGGGGACAGCAAACGGCAAAGCATGGCTTGAAACGTAGCTTGGAGCGTAGCTTGGAAAATAGGCCGGTATAGCGAGGGTCGCAACCAGGCGGGCCGTTGAATGTCTTTTTTTGGCGCATGGACGATGAGCGGGTGCGCCATCAGTCCCAATCCAGGCGGCAGGGTCTTCCAGATAGAACTCAGGTGCCTGGATTTACGGCGGCTTCGCCCCCCAGCGCGGGGCAAGCCCGCTCACTACAAGGGCGGTGTTGGGCAGCCCGCATCACTTGGCCCATGATCTGCGCCTGCCAGTCGAAATAAGGATTGAACGTCAACCGTGCATGTACCTTGCCCGGTTCGCGATAACCCCAGGCGGAATACCAGAGCGGCGCGCCTGCCCGGCAACGCTGGAAGTCTTCATCGGTTTGCCCGTTGAGGCACACGGGCTGGCTGCCGTTGCGCCCGTACAGCGGGTTGTCTGGGGCGAACAACACGCCCATATGGGAAAACTGGCTGATGCGCTCAGCCGGCAAGTGGTCGCTGCGTACCAACAGGCGCTGTGTGTGCTGCGGGGTTGGCAGGTCGCCGTACCAGATCATCCGCGAGTCAGGATGGGTAAAGCGCTTTGTAAAGGTGTCTCGCACAAATTGCACATCCACCACGGAGTCATGGGCCGCACTGACCACCAGCACCGGGCGCTCGAAGGGGGCGGCAGCGAGTTTGTCGCGCACCGTTTCACTGGACCGGTAGAACTGGGCGAAACCATTGGTAGGCACGTTCTGGTAGCGCAGCGCGGTCTGTTGCTGCCGTGGGCCGGCGGGGTCGCGCAGCCAGGGTTTAACCTGGGCCAGCCACGGCAGCAGCCAGATAAAACGGTTGCGCGCCTTGAACGCCGGGGAAAACATCAACAGCCCGGCAATGTCCGGCTCGTCCATGGCGTACTCCAAAACCAGGTTGGCGCCGGTGGAGAAACCGCCCAGGTACACCTGGTCCACCTCCTGGCGCAGCAAGGCCACTTGCTGTGCCACCGTGCTGCGCCACTCATCGATATGCACGTCCAGCATATCCGCCGGCTGCGTGCCATGCCCTGGCAGCAGCAGTGTGCGTACCTGATAACCCTGTGAGGCCAATTGCGCGCCAATGTCGCTGAAGGAACCCGGTGAATCGCCCAGCCCATGGACCAGCAACACACCATGGCCGTTGGGCGTTGGCGCGACCCATTCGCGTGGCGCGTTCCATTCAAGTTCCAGCGCATGGTCGGGGCTCTGGAAGCGCCGGTCACGCTCAAGTTGTGCCAGGGTCTGCTGGCGATACTGTTCGAAATGGGTAGGGGCTGGCGTAGAGACGGCGGGTGAGCGGTCGGCGCAACCGACCAGGCTGAGCAGCACCAATAAACGCAGTGAGTTCATCGAATTTCCCCATGAGGCTTATGCACCGTGCAGCCGACCTTACGCGGCTGCCCATGCAGGCGGCATGAAAATATATGACGATTGGTAACTGCCGTTAGAGGCGACTCGGTGCTGCATCGAACGCCTCTGTCGGTAGGTTCCTACAGCTGCTGCAAACGGCTGACAACCGCTGCACTGGCCCCCTGCATCGGCGCCCGCAACTCGCTGCCGATCAACCCTTCCAGGGCCAATGCGGCTTTTACCGGCGCAGGGTTGGGCTCCATGAACATCGTGTTGATCAACGGCAACAATCCGAAAAACGTCGCCCGAGCTTCGGCCAGTTGGTTATCCCGCACCTGCTGCCATAGCGCCACAAATTGCTCGGTGTGCACATGGGCCGACGCGGCAATCGCCCCGGTTGCCCCCAGGCACAGGGCGTTGAAAATCTGGACGTCCTCGCCACACAACACATCCACCTCGCCGCAGGCCAGCAGCGCCAAAGTATTGCCCAGGTTGCCGCCGCAGTCCTTGACCGCCTTGATGCGCTCATGGGCAACGATGTTCAGCAACGTGGCCTGTTCGAAGGTCGCGCCGGTGCGGTAGGGAATGTCGTACAAAATAATTGGCACACTGGACGCATCGGCTACGGTGCGAAAGAACGCCTCAAGCCCCGCCTGGGACGGGCGGATATAGCTCGGTGCCGGTACCAACAAACCGGCGACAGGACGTTGCAGGATGTCGCGCTGGAACTGCAGCAGTTCAATCTGGTTATTGCCCGCCAACCCCATCACCACGCGATGCGCCGGCACCCACTGCAACACCGCATCCAGCACTTGCAGTTGTTCCTGGCGACTCAGCGCCGCTGCTTCCCCGGTGGTGGTGCACACCATGATCCCGGCCACGTGCTTTTCCAACAGGTGGTTGATCAAACGGCGCAGGCCGATAAAGTCGATGGCACCGTCATGAAACGGCGTAACCACGGGAACCCAGATACCTTGGAACGATGACATGCACTTTCTCCTGATGATTGACCGCTAAAGTCACCGTCAGAAGGGCAGAGGGAATTGTGCAAAGGGGGGGAGACCGTCGCGCTCAATGTCCTGTCAGCTCATCTGACGGGACAGCGCGCCCCGGTCACATGAGCGACTGTTTCTTCGATTTGAGGGCGTTCGCCACGCAGCCTTGCGCCTTGGCAATGGAGCCAATAGCGCAAAGGTTAAGCAGCGACGTAGCAGACATGAATTGTCACACCCTGAATGTGGCGATCATCTTCAGGGCATGTGAGCGAATGTGTCAAGCCCTCGCGATGGCGGCTTCAATCGTTGCAATGTCGATCTTGGTCATGCTCATCATCGCCTCGAACGCCCGCTTGGCCAGCGCCGGATCGGGGTGGCTGACCGCATCCGTCAACACCCGAGGCGTGATCTGCCACGACACGCCCCACTTGTCCTTGCACCAACCGCAGGCGCTTTCCTCGCCGCCGTTGTCGACGATGGCGTTCCAGTAGCGGTCGGTTTCTACCTGGTCTTCCGTGTGTACCTGAAAGGAAAACGCCTCGGTCGGCGGGAATATCGGGCCACCATTGAGCCCCAGGCAGGGGATGCCCAGCACGGTGAATTCCACGGTCAACACATCGCCCTGTTTACCGGACGGGTAGTCGCCGGGCGCCAAGTGCACCGCGTTTACCCTGCTGTCCGGGAACGTCATGGCGTAGAAGGTGGCCGCCTCCAGGGCGGTGCCGTTGTACCAGAGGCAGAGCGTGGCTTTGTGGGTCATGGTCGGTCTCCATGGAAAGGGGTGTAAGGAGTTTAGCCAACCAATTGTTGTTCGATGGCCGCCTTGTCGATCACCGACCAGACATGGGCAAATTTGCCGTCGATGCATTCGTAAAACACGTTTTCGTCAAAACTCACCGTGCGGCCATTGATCGGCAGTCCGAAAAATTCGCCTCGTGGCGTGACGGTGAAATTCAGGCGGCTGGCGACCGTGGGCGGTTCGGCGACTAGCAGTTGGATGCGGAACACCAGATCGGGAATTTCGCGAAAGTCCCGCTCCAGCATGGCGCGGTAGCCGGCGAGGCCGACGGGGGTGCCGTTGTAGGTGACGTTGGGGTGGACGAAGTGGCTGAGGGCGTCCCAGTCCTGGTGGTTCAGGCAGGTGATGTAGCGGTGGTAGAGGGTGGTGAGTTCGTCTGGGGTCATGACGTGACTTCCTCTTTTAAAATGAGGCTTGGCTGTGTGCATCGCACAATGGCTGGCCCAGGCCTGCGGGGCGGTTGATGAACGCGGTTTAACCCTTTAAGTTGGGTTCGATTTTGAGCATGGAGGCCTGCGATGCAAGACACAGCATTCGAAATAGTGCGGATAGACCAAATCCACGAAATAGTTTCACCCTCCGTAGAGTCCCTTTTATTGCCGTTGGGTTTTGAGGCTCAAGGCCCGCTGTCTTGGATTCGCAGCACCAACGCCCCCATTCGTCAGCTCTTTCGCCTTGTGCAATGGAAGGGCGGTGCGCTGGCTCCGGCATTTGGGTTGTCGTTGGATTTTGTTCCCCATCTCTCCGGAAATGATTTCAAATGGCACAGGACTGCAAAGTCAGCGCGCCCTGATCTGATGTTTGATGTACGCGACCCCGCGTTTGACATCTCCTACAGCTACGGCCCTGAAACTATCGCGAACTGCGCACCCGGTGTGCTTAGTGCTGCTGCTCCAAAAGCTGAGTCGTTCTGGAACATCGCCCGTACGGTAGACGACCTGCCTTGCGCTTTCGAGCACGTCAAACAGCACCTGTCTACAGGGGGGCTGGGGTTTTACAACTACACGCAGCACGCGCTTGCGTATGCGTTTGTATTGGCGTTGAACGGCGTGCCTGAGGCAGCCGAGGAGGAGTTTCAGCGCTATTCGCCGCGTCTGTCATCGACGGCCCGGCAGAAGCTTCGCAAGCTGTTTAATGAAGTCGGTGGTTACCCAGGTGCGTTGTGAGTACGCCGAGATGCTATTGAGGACAAAAGGGGACAGATTTATTTTCCCATTTTCCCGAGAAATAAATCTGTCCCCCTTTTCCGTCCCACGTTATAACTACGACAAAAGCGACAAAAGTGGACAGCCATCAAGCCCGACGCGCCATCAGCAACACCGTCGCCGCCGCCGACAACAACCCCGCGCAGCAACGGTTGAACAGGCGCTTGCCCTTCGGCTCGGCGAACCAGCGGCGCATATGCAGGCCCATGCAGGCGTAGGCGCTGATAGCCACCCATTCCAGCCCCAGGAACATCGCCCCCAGCAGCGCGAACTGCGGCGTGATTGGCTGGCCGGGCACCACGAATTTGCGGGAGGAAGGCGGTGAAGATGAGGATGGCCTTCGGGTTGCCCGCCGCCACCAAAAACTCCTGCCGCGCCAACCCCCACAACCCCACCTTGGCCCCAGCGGATTCAACCTCAGCTTGCGGATTGGCCCGCCACAACTGATACGCCAGATAAAACAGATACGCCGCCCCCAGGATCTTGATCCCGTAGAACAACAACTCCGACGTCTGCAACACCACCGCCAAACCTGCCGAGGCGAGGGCGATCATGCCGGCAAAGGCCAGCAGGCGACCGATGCCCGCCAGGCACGAGGTGCGGTAGCCGTAGCGGGTAGCGTTGCTGACGGACAACAGGTTGTTGGGGCCGGGCGCCATGTTGAGGGCGAAGCAGGCGGGGAGGAAGAGGGTGAGGGTGGCGAGGTCCATGGCGGCTCCGGGTGCGCAGGGGGACGAGTGGGTTGAGGATAAGGGGCGCGGCGTGGATGAACAATGTGCGCGTTGAATCAGCGATGACACCAACGCGCATGCAGCGACTTAGAGTTGGCTTGCAGTTGTTTCGTCGGGGGTTGAGACCTCGGCACGCAAGCGTTGGCCAATGACTTCCATCAAGTCGCAGCCATCACGTAACGGGATGGCCAGCAGTTGTGCGAAGTCAGAAAGCACGACTGAATCTGCTTCCAACTCACTGCGAAACGCGATGTTTTCCAAGACTTGCGTCACGGTACGTATGCGGTAGTCCGCCATCGCTTGCAGCACATCGAGTGGCGCTTGCGAATCAATGAGCAACGACGCAGGAACGAGGTCAATGCCAGTGAGGGGGATGTATCTTTCCATCTTTGAAGCTCCGATAAATGCAGCGGTTGACCGCCACTCTGTCGTCGCCAAACGAAAGGGTGGCAGCTGTGCGCAGGTTGGCGAACCGGTATCGGAGACCCGGCAGACCCGAAGGTCTCCCACGCACAGCCGCCATAGAAGACAGCTTTGCGAAGGTGCAATAGCCTCTGCAAAAAAAGCGCAGTGCTTTTGCATCCGATAGTCAGGTCGCCAAACCTGATCGCCATATGGGCGACGGGGCGGACTATAAGCGGCATTGGGTTTGGGGATCAACGATGAGATTGTAAAAGAGGCGTCGGGCCGCGAAGCGCGCGTTCTGACAGGTGGATTCATCATTGAAGATCGCTATCCCCTTGAACTGCGCGGGCCTGCTGCACGTACGCACCTCTCCGCTTGTCGAAATCCCCTACAGAAAAATTGACCGCAAGCGTCCTACAAAGTTAACTGTACATTCATACAGTAAATGTAAAAGGCCGCATCATGAGCTTCACCATTCTAGGTCCCATCGCTGAGGTCGGCGCGAAGTTGCCGTTGTGCTCGTTCCAGGTTCCGGCCGGTTTTCCGTCGCCGGCAGCGGACCACATCGAGCAGCACATCTCATTGGATGAGGTCCTGAATATCCGAGCGCCCCACGTGTACCTGGTAGCAATCACCGGTGAGAGCATGCAGGGCATTGGGATCTTCGATGGTGACCTGGCCGTGGTGGACCGTGCCATCGAGCCGATCCACGGGCATGTGGTGGTGGCACTGCTGAACAACGAGCCCGTCTGCAAGCGCCTATGTAAGCGCGGCCAGGAGGTGGTGCTGCTTTCCGAGAACCCCAAGTTCCCGGCGCGTTACATTCTCGAAGGCGACGAGCTGTCGATCTGGGGCGTGATCACCAGCACAGTGCGCAGTCATGTCTAAGCCAGAGCCGACCTTTGCACTGATCGACTGCAACAGCTTCTACGCCAGTTGCGAACGCGTATTCCGGCCCGACCTGGCGAAGGTGCCTATCGTGGTGCTGAGCAATAACGACGGCTGTGTCATCGCCCGCAGCTACGACGCCAAACCGTTCATCAAGATGGGCGAGCCGTATTTCCAGATCAAGCACAAGCTCAAGCAGCACGGCATTGTCCCGTTCTCCTCCAACTATGCGCTGTACGGCGACATGAGCGAGCGCGTGATGAGCCTGATCGAGGCGATGGTGCCGGCAGTTGAGGTGTACAGCATCGACGAGGCATTCGCCGACCTGACGGGTATCGGTGGGCTGGATGTCTTAGGCCGACAGATTCGCGCCCAGGTGCTTCGTTGCACTGGTATCCCTGTCGGTGTTGGTATCGCGCGCACCAAAACTCTGGCGAAGCTGGCAAACCACACCGCGAAACGCCTGCAATCCCAAACCGGTGGGGTGGTCAACATCACCGACCCGGTGAAGCGTGACTGGGTGCTGCGTAATACCGACGTGGCGGAGGTGTGGGGCGTCGGTCGCAAGATGAAACTCCACCTTGATGCCATGGGTATCAAATCGGCTATGGATCTGGCAACGGCCGATCCGTGGACGCTCCGTAAGAAGTTCAGCATTGTCATCGAGAAGACGGCCAGGGAGTTGGGCGGCACGCCTTGCCTGGAGCTGGACGAGCCGGATCCGCCAAAGCAGGAGATCTGTTGTAGCCGCATGTTTGGCAAGCGGCTGACGGAGTTGGCGCCCATCAAGGAAGCGGTGGCCACCTACATGATGCGGGCCTCTGAGAAGCTGCGTGCTCAGAACTCGCTGTGCAAGAAGGTGCGTGTGTGCATTCGTACTGGCATGTTCAACCCGGAGGAGGCGAAGTATGCGAATGGGGTGGTGGTGGATATGTCGTATCCCACTGACGATGTGCGGTTGCTGACTCAAGCTGCGGTGGGCGCGCTTGATCGGATATTTCGACCAGGTTTTAAGTACAGCAAGGCTGAGGTTATGTTGCTCGGCCTCTGCCAGCCAGGGGAGTACACCGATGATTTGTTTGCTGTATCACAGCCGGTGGAGGCGACTCGGGTGATGACAGTCATGGACCAAATCAATGAGCGATGGGGCAGGGGGACGTTGCGGTCGGCTTGTGTGCCGGTAGATCCTGATTGGGGCATGCGCCGTGAGATGATGAGTCGGAGTTATACGACGAAGCTTGATCAGCTCTGGTCTGTGGCTTGTAGGTAGGGGCAGCTATCGGCCAGAAGCGGTCACTCACCTTGCCCGAAAAATCCGAGACGACTCCCCTTTAAGGCGACCCGAAAGATGTTTTTGCACGCATCTCGATGCAGCGCGCGAGTGAGATTACTGACCTGTTGCGGTGTAGTTGGGTGCCTGTTATAAGCTCAAAGTGGGCCGGGCGGACGTTTACAACTATTTAATCTGGTCAATAGACTCGACCAAGCCGAAGCTCGGGCGAAACACCTCTATGCATCTTCTGGGTTTGCTGATGTTTGAATGCTATCTTCACGCTTTACTTGATACCAGTCAGTTGTGACGGGAGGCGGATTCCCAATCGTCATCCGTATAGGCTTCCCCTTGTGATTACGTTCGTGCACTGTAATTGAGCTCATCGAAAACGCATTAATGAACAGGTTTTCTCTGCTGAACATCATGAAGGTTACCGCTACTGCGGTGGTCGCAAATAAACCGATGTTCAAAGGGCTAGGAGGTGTCAACCATAGCGAACGAATTGGTTCATATTTTGCGACCGCCAAAGATCCGCCTATAATTCCAACGATAACTATCAAAATGACTAAAAGTGTTGCCCAAGCAAAACCCTCCATTGCCATCGAAGCGACGGAAGTTCTCTTCTTGAGACTTCCTATGAAAAGAGTCATGGGGAAAGTAACAACGTACATAAGCACTGTCAGGATGATTACTGAAATAGGTATCGCAATCCATGCGAGTGCGACATACCCGAGAGTCTCAAATGAGCGATGTATTGCACTTGCAGCTAGTAGGGTGAGTGATGCTTGGGTAAGCCAAAAAATTGACTTGAAATCAAGTTGCGCATACCGCCATCGCCGGATTTCCACAGATTGCATCATGAACTCTACCGTGGTACGAAATGAGTTATAAGCAATGATCGTTATGAACAGAAGGGGGATGGATGCTCCACTCAAGTCCACTTCGCCAAATGTTTCCGTCTGAATGCTGTTTATCTCAAACTGCAAAGCGGACCATGCCATGCTAAGACCGCAGAAAATCGCGGTGATGTCGCGAGTCGCGGCATAACCATCGCTGAGTTTATATTCCATTATTTTTCCTTGTGGCTGAGTAGTCATTCTGTTTGCTGATAGTCGTAGTCGCTATGCGTTTTATTAGTATGAATAAAGGCGACTGATAGGAGCCAAGCAATGCTGTGCGGCGCATAAGGTGAACAGACAGGTTGAGCTTGGACTCACACGCTATTTCAGCCATATCCAGTCGCCTGTTAATTTGGCTGGCTTTGCAAAATGACGATAAAAATACGACCATAGGTGATTATAACCATTGAGAGGTTTGTCCGGCCACCCTCGATTGGCAGCGTCCGACTACCCAATAGCTGGAAGGCCTGCATCAGCAGTTCCTGCCGAGAGGGGCTCAGGAGGTTTGGGAGATGCGTCCGCTTATGGCGAAAGGCAGAAATCGGCCAGGAAAGGATTCAGGGCGTGCGCAAGAGTATGGCTGAGATGGGGAAGCGTCTGATCGCTCCCTAAAACCATGCTGGGTCCAAAGACGTTAATATCTTTAAAGTGCTATGTGAAAATTTAGACCTAGTCGATGTTATCGCAGTCCAGATGACGAGCCACGACCGCGGCTCAGGCTATGAGCGAACCACCACGGCACTATTCACTGCAGAGGCAGAGGCAGAGGCAGAAAAGGCTGCTGCTCTGTCAACTCCGTTAAAGTTAATTACGTCCTGATTGATGTTTTGTTTGATTCTGCTCCGCCTGCGCCAAAAGTATCCCCCTAAGGGTAGCATCTAGCGTCTCATTAATAACTGCTAAAGCAGGGGCTCGAGCTCTCACATCGATAATATTCATATAGCCATATAGATGATCTCTTAGCTCGGAGTTTGTAAAAAATTGCCTTTCAAAGAACTGAAAGTGACTACCTATGGTTCTCTTTCTCTCTAATACAGCTTGAACCTGTGGCTGTGAAACTATGAATTTTACTTCGTTATACTGTTCGAATGGGTCGTTGGAGATGAAAAAATCTGTTTTTTCCCGCTGCTTTAAAGAATAACGATAACTTTGCTCAAGGATTTCGTATGCGTTATTGTCGAGGCCGATGTCGGTTAAAATTAATCTTAAGCTCCATTTTTCCATAGCGCGCCGGAGATCAGAGAAATACATTTCCTGCCAGCGCATCCTAACTATAGTTTTGTGAGTGTCTTCTACTAGTTCTTTAAAAATGGCGTTAAAACTCCCGCCAAGGCTAACCATTTTCTCTGTAAAAAAAGAAGTGCGGTCTAAATCGTGCTCTGATGATTGCTCGAAAGAATTCGCTACAGCGCACATTTGTAATATGAGGTCTCTGCATTCTTGGATCAGAACCGCTTGTCTCTCACTTTTTTTGCTTTTTGTATATTGATATACTGCAAGCGCAAATGCCCCAGCGGTGGCAAGCTGAGCTATTGCGTTGATTATATCTATAAATTTTACTGTCCAGAAATCGGCAGAAGCATAAATATACATTACCTCAATGATAATAATTAATATGAGGACTATGATTAAAGCACCAAGTAACGCGGACGGGTCAGTAAATCTGCGATTCCACTTTTTTTCAAAATGCATTTTTTGATCCTGGTCTACCCGTGATAGCTGCGGCTGACTGCGATAACGAGCCGAAAAACAAATTCCAGTCCATATTTCTAACCATCCTTATTGGCTAACCCTATGCGCCAGGGTGAGTATGTGCGCTGCGGATTATCGCTTCTTGAACCGCTGCGACGCTAGGCGATCGACAGATCGCGTGCAACGTCCATACGATGAATCCAGGCGTCGCCCACCGACGTTCAACGATCACTGCTTTGGCCTGAGTTTTCATTTAATGTCGGAAGCAGGTTGGTTCGAACGTCTCCAATTGGCCGGCTTCGGCCTGTTGTGGTCAGATACCGGCCATTGGCCGTCAGCCAAACACTACGAGTAAATCAGAGGCGGTAACCGTGGCGACAGTGTCTGGCTTTCCCATTAGCACTGATAGCTATCAGCCATGATAAAGCGATATAGTAGAATCATACGTTACGCCATTATTTTTTAGAATTTCAAATTTTGCAAGGACGGCACATGATCACTATCGCTAACGTTTTTAATGGGGGCAAAGCCTCTAGTGAAACCTATGTCCAACGTGAAAAAGGGAGATACGAAGCAGAGCTCAAGCAGGGAATCTTGGAAAATGGAATTCTTTGTTTAATCACCGGATCCTCAAAAACAGGAAAGACGACCCTTTACCAAAAAGTATTGTTGGAACTTGATAAGGAACCTCTTCGTGTACGATGCAGTGCATCCCTTAAAGCTGATGATTTCTGGAGCTATCCATTAGAGAATTTAGATTTTTCTCGCCTAAAGACCTTGGAGGATGGGGGCGCCCGAACAATTAGCGGAACAGGTAGCGTAAGCGGGACTTTAGGCTGGGGATGGCTTGCGAGCTTAAAGGGAACAGTAGGGGTAGGTATCACCGATGCTAAAGCTGAAAAGGAAGTGAAAGACGCCATACTCGCGAAACCATCTCCAACTCATCTGGTTCCTTTGCTTAAAAAATCAAATGCAGTACTAGTGGTCGAGGATTTTCATTACTTAACTGAAGAGGTACAGCAAGAGGTTTTTCAGCAATGGAAAATCTTCACGGATAATGAGGTTTCAGTGATAGTTGTTGGCACCACTCACCATGGTGTTGATTTGGCAACAGCGAACTCGGATCTAATTGGTAGAATCACGCACATTGACCTTGGCCGGTGGTCGGACAGTGACCTAAAGGCCATCGCCAATAAGGGCCTGACATTGTTGAATGTTGCTGATAAATCTCTAGTAGTAAATCCGATATCGGAAGAAAGTGCAGGCTTGCCAATTCTTACTCAACAAATATGCGCTCAACTTTTTATCGACAAAGGCATTACCGAGTGGGATCCCGCAAACAGTATCTCCTTTACTAAGAGTGATGCTCAAAAAGCGATGCACAAGGTTGCTAAGACCCGTTATTCAAATTTCGAATCGTGGTATGCCCAGCTTGTACAAGGGCCTAGGAAGCAGGCCAGAAAATACGATACATATAAAATAATTCTTGCACTTTTTGCCCAAGATCCCCCGACATTTAGTTTTACCAGGCACGAAATTGATATCCGCCTGAAAGCTGCTGGATTAGCCGCTTCTGAACTGCCGCCCGCAGCATCTATCAACAGCACCCTAGCATCTCTAAAGAATTTTCAAGACAAAAGAAATTTTGAGTTGCTAGAATGGAGTAAGTGCGATAAGACGGTGTATATATTGGAACCAAGTTTTTTGTTCTACCTTCGCTGGCGCGAAAATAGAACTATCGTAGCATCTGTATTTCAAATGCTTCTGAATATCGCTGCTGGACAACTCGCTGTACATTTCAAATCTAAATTTAATGGATGATTAGCTTCATAGTTACGAGAGCACAGAAGCAGCAAGTATCCGAATGGCTGCTTTTGGCAGTTAGCGGCCCCTCACAAGCGACCGCTACCGGCCAAAAGCAGCCGTTGGCAGCGGACTGCTTCCTACCAGAAGCGATCAGTCAGAAATCGTCAGAATGCAATTCAGAACATGAAAGCTCAGCTCGATAATCGCTGTGTATCAGTGCCAGTCTCTAAAGCAGTGCATGCATTGACGTGCGCGCCAAGTCCTCAACTGACCTCCGCAGAATGAGCACTTGGCAAGCTTTTGCTTGCACAGAGAATTCATCCGATGGTGGAAATACTCCCAGACAACATCCGGATCAATAATTTCTCTGCGGACTATCTCATCTACTACTGCCTGATCACCTTTTCCGTGAAAAATCCCAATGATTGCTAGCGTTTCAGCTGATGGACAATAAGCAGTAATTGACTCGCCGCACCGATTACAAACGCGTTGACCATAGCCAGTAATCATAAATTCGTTTCAGCACCTAGAATTGGAGATGACCTTTTAACTAGTTACTCAGTGCACTGACAACGTCCTCTAAGGGTCGATAACAGTCGATCATGAGTGACCGTTCTTGGCCGAAAGCAGCCTATCAAAAGAATTAATATTCCCCATCATTAGGCTTGCCCGCTGCCACCAAAAACTCCTGCCGCGCCAACCCCCACAACCCCACCCTGGCCCCAGCCGATTCAACCTCAGCCTGGGGATTGGCCCGCCACAACTGATGCGCCAGATAAAACAGATACGCCGCCCCCAGAATCTTGATCCCATAGAACAACAACTCCGACGTCTGCAACACCACCGCCAACCCTGCCGAGGCGAGGGCGATCATGCCGGCGAAAGCCAGCAGGCGACCGATGCCCGCCAGGCACGAGGTGCGGTAGCCGTAGCGGGTGGCGTTGCTGACGGACAACAGGTTGTTGGGGCCGGGCGCCATATTGAGGGCGAAGCAGGCGGGGAGGAATAGGGTGAGGGTAGCGAGGTCCATGGCGGCTCCGTATGCACAGGGGGTTATGCGGGGCGGCCCTATTGGCCTTCGCCGCGCGAACTGTCTTGCTTATAGATAAATCTGTACTCAGCAATATAAGACCCGATTGCAATAAGACCCGATTGCATTTGTACGCGCAGTAACCCACACAGCGTCCATACCCGGCACGAGCTGATTGCGCAGCTCAGCCGCAGACGTACACAGTTGAATACGCCGCTCGGTCTTCAAGTCCTTGATCCACACACCGGCTTCGCAACGGTTGGATCTCCCCAAAGACGGCCCCGGCACCGCTATTTCGTAGCCTGATGCGTATTGAACAATCTCGCTTGGCAGCAGGTACGTCGCCACGCTGAAACTATTCAAGGAGAGAACAAAGCCGATGCAGGCGCCACTGAAAAAAGAATCGCCGAGGCGCTTTAAGGTTCTGTCGGCAGGGCGCCGCAACAGCGTTCTGCCTGCGAAGATGAGCCCGAGGAGGGCGCTGATTGCCAGGTAGATCGTCCACTCAGGAATCCACGGCATCAAGACGGTTTGCCGTGAGAGGCGAGTGGCCCACAGCATGTAAGAAAACAGGGCGCCAAGCACTGAAAACGCGATGACACACACCGTGATTTTTTTTCTTGTGCTTGGGGGTGAGTCAACGTTCATGTGTTGCTCTGCTGGTTTTCAATGCGTTCATCGGGTCCCTTTCGAAACCACTTTCAAAATCATGGCGTGCATCCTAGCGCATCGTTTCAATGGCTGCTCTTGACCGATGTCCGCCTGGCAATCGGCTTCACAAAGGTAGCTAAGTAAGTTAGCTATATGCTAGTTTCGCTGTTCTCAGCCGCCTGGACACTCCACCTTATGAAGTCCCCCCTCCCAACCGAAGACCCCCGCAGCCTGCAAATCGCCAGTGACACCGTGGGCCAACAGTTGCAACAGATCGCCATCCTGACGCGCAAGTCCGCCAGTCACCTGGGGGCGGCGTTGGGCATCAACCAGACCGACGTGGCGGCCCTTGAACACCTGATCACCGACGGGCCACTGCCGCCCACCGAACTCGCAACGCGCCTGAGCGTGACCACTGCCGGCATCACCCAGGTCATCGACCGCCTGGAGCGCGCTGGCCATGTGGTGCGCGAGCGTCAACTCGATGACAAGCGCCGCGTGCTGGTGTGTCCGGTGCCTGCGTCGGTGGCGCAGGCCTATCGGCATATCGCGCCGATGCTCAACGGTCTGAGCGCTGTGCTGGGTGCGTTGGGTGGACAGGATCGGAAGGTGGTCGAGGCCTTTTTGGGGCAGGTGGTCGAGGTGTATCGCAGCACGTTGCCGGGCAGCACCGTTGAGAGCAAGGACGCCTGATGAAAACGCAAAAAGTTTTGATCACCGGCGCCAGCATCGCCGGGCCGGCGTTGGCGTATTGGCTGGCGCGCCAGGGGATGGACGTCACGGTTGTGGAGAAGGCTGCGGCCTTTCGTGATGGCGGGCAAACCATCGACGTGCGTGGCGCCGGGCGGGTGGTGGTGCAGCGCATGGGGTTGGAGGCGCAGGTTCGGGCGAACACCACGCAGGAGCAGGGCATCGCTTTTGTTGACCAACATGACCAAACCCAGGCGTTTATTGGTGTGGATGCGTTCGACGGCGACGGGCCGATTGCCGAACTGGAGATCCTGCGGGGCGAACTGGCCAAGCTGTTGATCCAGCACAGTCAGGACCGGGTCACGTACCGTTTCGGCGACAGCATCGAAACCCTTGAGGACGACGGCGAGCAAGTGCATGTGCGTTTCGAGCAGGGCAGTGAGCAGGCCTACGACCTGGTGATCGTGGCCGAAGGGATCGGTTCGGCGACGCGTAATCGGGTGTTTGGCGCAGAGGTGCAGCGCCGACCTTTGGATCTGTATACCGCCTATTTCACCGTGCCGCGCCAACCCAGCGACGGCCAGGTGATGCGCTGGTACAACATTCCGGGCGGCCGTTGCGTGTGCTTGCGCCCGGATAACCTGGGCACCACGCGCGCGTTTTTGTCCTTTCAGCAAGCGCCCAGCGGCTATGAAAAACTGCCCCAGGACCAGCAGATCAGCTTGCTAAAAACCTTGTTTGCCGACGTCGGTTGGGAAACACCGCGTGTACTCGCGGCGCTGGACAACACCACCGACCTGTACCTGGACGCCGTGGGCCAGGTCAAGATGCCCCGCTGGTCCAAGGGCCGCATCGCACTGGTGGGCGACGCGGCTTATTGCGCATCGCCCATCAGTGGCATGGGCACCAGCCTGGGATTGTGCGGCGCCTATGTGCTGGCCGGCGAATTGGGGCGCCATGCCGATCACACTCGAGCGTTCGCGGCGTATGAGCAACTGATGCGACCTTACGTTGCCCAAGCGCAAAGCGTGCCCAAGTTCGCGCCCAGGCTGGCCTCGCCGCACTCGCGCCTGGGCATCGCGCTGGGCCACGCGGTATTGAGATTGGCCAGCGTGCCGGGGTTCAGGCGTGTGTTTGGGAAGATTCTGGCGCCGAAGGCGGATGCCATCGACCTACCTGATTTTTCGAGGTTGGGGTGAGCGGGCGATCAATCAGGCCTTGCTAGTTATATATGGATATCCGTATATTCGAATCTTCGGATTTGAGATGCGCCCATGATCACCCCCCCAGAAGTCTTCAAGAGCCTGGCCGACGAAACCCGCACCCGTGCCACCCTGCTGATTGCCGATCAGGGTGAGCTGTGCGTCTGCGAGTTGATGTGCGCCCTGGACGATAGCCAACCCAAGATCAGCCGCCATCTGGCGCAACTGCGCAGCAGTGGTCTGCTGCTCGACCGCCGCCAGGGCCAGTGGGTCTATTACCGCCTTAACCCGGACCTGCCGGGCTGGGTTCACGAAGTGCTGCGGGTGACGTCCAAGGCCAACATCGATTGGCTCCAGCAGAACGCCTTTCGCCTGCGAAACATGGAGGGGCGGCCTGTGCGTGAAGCCGCCTGCTGCTGACACCCTCTTGCGTCTTTGACGGAGCACCTCATGCGAGTCCTATTTATGTGCACGGCCAACAGTTGCCGCAGCATCCTTTCAGAAGCGGTCTTCAATCACCTGGCGCCCCACGGCATTGAGGCGATCAGCTCCGGCAGTTTTCCCAAGGGCCGGGTATTGCCGCGAAGCCTGTCGACGCTGCAACAGGCCGGCATCTCGACTGACGGCTTGTACAGCAAAGGCAATGACGCCTTCGAAGGTAACCCGCCGGATATCGTGATCACCGTGTGCGACAAGGCCGCCGGTGAAAGCTGCCCGGTGTATTTCGGCCCGGCATTGAAAGCCCATTGGGGGCTTGCGGACCCCTCGGACGTCACGGCTGACGAGGCAACGATGGACGCGGCCTTTAGCGCCACGTTGGCGCTGATTGAGCAACGCTGCGAGGCCTTCCTCGCACTGCCCCTCAACATGCTCAGCCACGATGGGCTCAAAGCCGAGCTTGATCGAATCGGCGCAATTTAAGGAGCAATCATGTCTGACCCTCTGCCCAACCTCGACCTGAGCCTGTTCGACGCTGTACCGCCGTCGCGGCTCGACTCCCACAGGCCGCGCATCCTGTTGCTCTACGGCTCGACCCGTGAGCGCTCGTTCAGCCGCCTGCTGGTGGAAGAGGCCGCACGCCTGCTGGAACATTTCGGAGCGCAGACGCGCATTTTCAACCCCAGCGGTCTGCCGTTGCCCGACGATGCCCCGGTGGACCATCCCAAAGTGCAAGAGCTGCGTGACCTGGTGCTGTGGTCGGAAGGCCAGGTGTGGTGCTCGTCGGAGCGACACGGTGCAATGTCGGCGGTGTTCAAGGCGCAGATCGACTGGGTGCCGCTGGAGCTTGGGGCGGTGCGCCCGACCCAGGGCAAGACCCTGGCGGTGATGCAGGTGTGTGGCGGTTCGCAGTCGTTCAATGTGGTCAATCAACTGCGGGTGTTGGGACGCTGGATGCGCATGTTCACCATCCCCAACCAGTCTTCGGTGCCCAAAGCCTATATGGAATTCGACGAAGCTGGGCGGATGAAACCGTCAGCGCTCTATGACCGCGTCGTGGATGTGATGGAAGAGTTGGTCAAGTTCACGCTGTTGCTGCGTGATCAGCAAGGGGTTCTGGTGGACCGCTATTCGGAACGTAAGGAGTCGGCTGAGCAACTGATGGCGCGGGTCAATCAGCGTTCGATTTGAGCCGATGCTGGCGTCTTATGCGTTTGTGGTATCAGTCCTATACGATTCAGCCCATTTATCGATCAATGCCTAACCCGGTAGTTTGCTCCCCACGCCATCATCCAATGATTAGCCGGGAGCACCCACACGATGCGAACCACCCTGAAAGCCTCGTTCATGGCCGCCATGATCGGTATGTCGGGCGCTGAACTTCATGCGGCGGACTATAAGCAAAACCCCTTCACCCTGGCCTACGACGGTGCGTTGAAAAACAACGAACCGGGCAAGGTCAATATTCACCCCGTGAGCTACAAGCTCAACGGTCTGGACATCGCCGCCAACGTCTACACGCCGGCAGGCTATGACGCGGCCAAGCACTATCCGGTGATTGTGATCGCCCACCCCAACGGGGGCGTGAAGGAACAGGTCGCGGGCCTGTATGCCCAGCGCATGGCTGATCAGGGTTACATCACCATCACTGCGGATGCGGCCTATCAGGGGGCCAGCGGCGGTGAGCCGCGCAACGTCGACAAACCGGCGTATCGCATCGAAGACATCCACGGCATGGCGGACTTTATCGCCAACTATCCAGGTGCCGATGCTGCGCGCCTGGGCCTGCTGGGGATCTGCGGCGGCGGTGGCTACTCCCTGGCGGCGGCGCGCACCGATAAGCGTTTTGCGTCGATCGCCACCGTGAGTATGTTCAACTCAGGCCTGGTGCGTCGCAATGGCTACCAGGACTCGCAAGTGGCCACGATCCAGCAGCGTTTGCAGCAGGCCTCCGCTGCCCGCGCGCAAGAAGCCGCCGGTGGCCCAGTGGTGTACACAGGCGATGCGAAGTTGACCGACGAGCAAATCGCCAAGCTGCCGTTCGACCTGTATCGACAGGGTTTCGAGTACTACGGCAAGACCCACGCCCATCCGAACTCCACCTTCAAATACACCCTGAGCAGCTTGCTGGACCTGATGAGCTTTGATGCCACCGACCAGATCGAGCTGATCGACAAGCCGTTGCTGATGATCGCCGGCAGCAAGGCCGACAGCCTCTACATGAGCGAGCAGGCCTTCGCCAAGGCCACCGGCACCCAGGACAAGCAACTATTCAAGATCGACGGCGCGACGCATATCGAGACCTATTGGGTGCCCGCGTATGTCGACATTGCCATCGTGCAGCTGAGCGCGTTTTACGCCAGAACCCTTTGATTCGGAGGCCAGCACCATGAATAAAACCCTACTGGGTATTGCGATGTGCGCCACCGCGCCGTTTGCTGCGGGCGATACTGAGTCCCAGGAGATCCGCCGCGCGCAGAGCCAGGCGAGTGTTGCCGGGCCGGAGGCGTATTTCTCCGGGCAGGTGCGTGTCGATCCGCTGTTTCCGGCCTCGGATGAGATCAATGCTTCCGGCGCCTATGTCAGCTTTGAAGCGGGCGCCCGCTCGGCCTGGCATACCCACCCGGCAGGCCAGCGCTTGGTGGTGATGTCGGGCGTGGGGTTGACCCAAGAGTGGGGCAAACCGGTACAGCGGATCTTGCCGGGTGATGTGATCGTCTGCCCGCCGGGGGTGAAGCACTGGCACGGCGCCGCGCCGAACAGCGCCATGATGCACTTGGCAGTGACGGGCACGGTGGACGGTAAAAACGTCGACTGGATGGAAAAGGTCACCGATGCCGAATACGGTGCGTCACTGAACCCCTCGGCGCGCAGCGACAGTGCGTTGTCGGCCAAGCAGCAGTCCATCCCGTTGATTGCGGCGGCGATGGCCACCAGTAATCTGCCTGCGCTTAATGGGGCGTTGAACCAGGGCTTGGATGCCGGCTTGGCGGTCAGTGAGGCGAAGGAAATCCTGGTGCAGTTGTATGCCTATACCGGTTTCCCGCGCAGCCTGAATGCGTTGGGTGAATTGATGCGCGTGGTGGAGGCGCGCAAGCAACGGGGCATCAAGGATGACCAAGGGCGTGAGCCTGTGGCCGTCATTCCGGTGGGTGAGCAACTGTTGGTACTGGGCAAGGCCAACCAGACGACAATCGCTGGTGCCGAGGTGAAGGGGCCGCTGTTCGACTTTGCCCCCGTGATCAATCAGTACCTGCAAGCGCATTTGTTCGGCGACATCTTTGCGCGAGACAACCTCGATTGGCACAGCCGCGAACTGGCGACGGTGGCTGCCCTGGCTGCCATGCCAGGGGTGGAGCCGCAGTTGCGCTCCCATGTGGCGGCCAGCCTTCGGGTGGGTGTAACGATGGATCAATTGCGCCAACTGGCCGCGTTGCTGGCAGAGCAGGGCGAGGTGGAAGCGGCCAGGCGTGCGACCGAGGCCATGGCCGAAGCGTTGTAACGAGCTGGCTTTTTGTGGTGAGCGGGGCAAGCCCCAATGCCAGTCAGTTAAGGGCAAACACCGTCAGTGTGGCGAGGGAGCTTGCTCCCGCTGGGCCGCGTAGCGGCCCCAAAGATGGGACTGCTGCGCAGTCCAGCGGGAGCAAGCTCCCTCGCCACAGGTTAGCTTTTACTCTTTCTAACCCTTAACTGACTGGCATTGGGGCAAGCCTGCTCACCACAACGGCCCTCTCAGCCCCGATAGCGCAACGTCTCGCGCAACAAGGTAAACGCCGGTGAACTCTGGCGTCGGCTCGGGTAGTACAAATGGTAGCCGGAGAAGGGTTCGCACCAGTCTTGGAGCACGCGCACCAACCGGCCCTGCGCCACGTGTTCGAGCACCAAGTCCTCGGGCATGTAGGCCAGGCCCAAGCCCTGCAACGCCGCCTCCAGGCGCATGGCAATGGTGTTGAACACCAATTGGCCCTCGACGCGTACGTTCAAGGTCTGTCCGTTTTTTTCAAACTCCCACGCATACAACCCGCCATGGGTGGGCATGCGCAGGGTGATGCAGTTGTGCGCCATCAAGTCGTTGGGGATCGTAGGCGTCGGGTGGCGGGCGAAGTATGCAGGCGCGCCCACCACCGCCATGCGCATATCCGGGCCGATGCGCATGGCGATCATGTCCTTGGCCACTTGTTCACCCAACCGCACGCCTGCATCGAAGCCTTGCGCCACGATATCGGTGAACCCGTAGTCAACGATGATCTCGATGCTGAGGTCAGGATTGTCCGGCAGCAACTTGGCCAGCATCGGGTGCAGCACTGTGATCGCCGAATGCTCGCCTGCGGTGATGCGCAGCTTGCCCATCGGCTTGTCGCGGTATTCGCTGAGCAAGGCCAGTTCGCTGTCGATCTCTTCGAAGCGGGGCGCGATCACCTGTAGCAGGTGCTCACCGGCTTGCGTGGCCGACACACTGCGGGTGGTACGCGCCAACAAACGCACGCCCAGGTGTTCTTCCAACTGGCGCATGGCGCGGCTCAGTGCCGGCTGCGACATGCCCAGCCGGGCGGCCGCGCGGGTGAAGCTGCGCTCCTGGGCCACGATGGCGAAGATTGCCAGTTGGTCGTAGCGTTCGGTAGTCATTGATGCAGGCCTGGTATGAGTGGGGTTTGGATTATGCCTGGTGTGGTGTGCAAAAAGGGTGGAATGAACCGTGATGGTCCGGTTGCCGGCTCACTGATGAAACCTGCGACCCAACGCATCCAGCCGAACGGCAATCGGTGGCAATTGTTCACTGCTGCGCGCCAACGTCTGAACATCTTCGGCGGTGCTTTGAGCAATGCTCTGCACCGACTGCAAGCGCTCGACAATCTCCAGGTTCGCCGACGTCTGCTCCCGCGTGGTGGCCACAATGCGCCCATTGAGTTCATCGATATGGGCGATGTCATGACCGACGGCCTTTAGCATGGCCACCGCGAGCTGACTGTCTTCCACACAACGCTCTACCCCCTGGCGGCTGTCGTGCATGGCGTCTACGGCTTGGCGGCTGCCGTGTTGCAGGCCTTCGATGATGGTTTTGATTTCCTGGGTGGAGACCGCGGTGCGCTGAGCCAGGCTGCGGACTTCGTCGGCGACGACGGCGAAGCCGCGGCCTTGCTCGCCAGCGCGGGCGGCTTCGATGGCAGCGTTGAGGGCGAGGAGGTTGGTTTGGTTGGCGATGCTGTTGATCACTTCCAATACCGTGCCGATCTGTTCGGCTTTTACGGCCAGGCCTTCGACGGTTTCGTTGGTGCCGATGAGGCGGGTCGCCAGTTGGGTGATTTCATCCTGGGCACGGCCAACGCTTTCCTGGCCACGCAGGATTTGTTGGCTGGCCTTGCCCGCGTGTTCGACCGCTTGTTCGACGTGCACAGTAATGTCGCCCATGGCGTCTTCCATGCGTTGCATCGAGCCATTCATCTGGGTGATTTGCGCCAACTGGTGGCGGGCTCCTTTTTCCAGGGTGCCACTGGCGCTGGCCAGCGCCTGGCCGAGTTGGCCAAGGCCGTGGGAATCGCGGGTGACGCCGTCGATCAGGTGGGTGAGCTGTTGCAGGAAGTGGTCGAAGCGCTTGGTCAGGGAGACATGCACCTTGCCTTCGCCCTGGGTGGTTTGCACGGTGAGTTGGGAGGTGACGGAGAGCATTTTTTCGAGCATCTCCTGGCTCTCCACCGCTTCGGCCTGGCTGTGTACCGCGAGGTAGAGCAAGGCGACGGTCTCCATCACCACGTAGAAAGCGTGCACGAACACCATCCCCCAGCCGCCGTGATGGTCCATCACAAACACGGGCAAGCCCTGATGCTGCAAAGCATGGAACACCACGTGGTGCACCGCGATGGTGAGCGCGGCCACCAGGATCGGCAGCCAGTCACGGTAGAAGGTCAGCACCGCCAACAGCGCGAAGATGCCGAAGTGGGATTCGATCACGCCCTGGGCCTGGTTGATATGCAGTGCAGCCATCACCATCAGGCCCGCACCCAGGCAGCATCGCATCACACGGGTCCCGCCGAGCGCACGGTACAAGGCCGTCAGCACCACACTGGTGCCACCGCCGACGATTACGGCTTGCAGCAACGTGTCGTGCCAGAACGCCAGGCCTACGGAGAACGCGAACATCAGCCAGATCAACGCCAGCATGATGCGGTCGGCCTTGCGGTAGTGCTCAAGGAAACGGGTGCGCAGGGGCATTCACTTTTACTCCGGAGGGTCGAGCCAGGAACAAAGCATGCGGCGTGCCACGATGGCACGCAGGGGTGCCAAGATTTATCGGCATGGGGAGAGGGGAACTTTAGGAACGGCCACCCGGATGGGTAGCCGTCGATCCGGTCGGGATCAGAAGCTGTACTTGGCCGTTACCCCAAAGCTGCGCGGGTTGCCGTAGGTGTCGGTGGCGCCCCAGGTCGGGCTGGTGCCAATGGCGGAGTAGTAGGTGCGGTCAAAGATGTTGTTGGCGTTCACTTGCAGGTCCAGGTGCTTGTTCACCTGGTAGCCCGCCATCAAGTCTGCAACGGCGTAGCTGCCTTGTTCCAGGCGGTAGCTGCCACCGTTGGCGAGGGTGACGTCGTTATACATACGGCTCTGCCAGTAAACGTTGCCACCGATGCGCAGTTTTTCCAGTGGCCCCTGGAAACGGTACGACGTGGTGAGCTTGAGCAGGCGTTCCGGGGTGTCGGTGTCGAAGCGCTGGTTGTCGTTGGCCGCATTAGTGTCCTTGATGTAGTGCGCGCGGGTGTAAGTGAAACCACCGCCGACCTGCCAGTTTTCGGTGAGCGCGCCTTGCAACTCCAGGTCGATACCCTGGCTGCGCACCAGGCCTGAGGCTTCGTAGCAGGTGAGTTCCGGGCAGCCCAGTTGAGTGGCGGCCTCGGTGGCGCGGTTTTTCTGGTCGATCTGGAACACGGCCAGGCTGGCGTTAAGGGCACCGTTGAAGTACTCGCCCTTGATGCCCACTTCGTAGTTCTCGCCGACGATGGGTTGCAGCACTTTGCCGGAGAGGTCCTTGCTGCTTTGCGGGGTGAAAATGTCGGTGTAGCTGGCGTAGACCGAGTATTGCTCGTTCAGGTCGTAGATGACCCCGGCATAGCGGGTGAGGTTGCGGGTGACCTTGTAGTCGCTGTCGGCGGTCTGGCGGTCTTGGTAGTCGTACCAGTCCAGGCGGGCGCCGAGGATCACCTTGAGCGGGTCGGCGATGTTCAGGCGGGTGGTCAGGTAGACGCCGTCCTGGGTGGTGATGCTGTGGCCTTTGCCATCGCGAGTGAAGTTCGGCTTGGCACCATTGAGCGGGTAGTTGGTGTCGTAGGGGCTGTATTCCTTGGAGGTGGCGTCGTAAATGCGCTTGCTGGTGCCGACCACCACTTCATGGGTACGACCAAAGGCTTCCACTGGCCCGCTGGCGAAGGTGTCGAAGGCGTACTGCTTGTCGTCCTGGTGAGACTGGTAGGCGGTGCGTGCCAGGGTGGTGTTGTAACGCGACTGGTAGGTGCCGGTGAACACCCCATCGAGTTGGGACGAGGAGCCGGCGACGTGCAGTTTCCAGCCGTTGTCGAAGCGGTGTTCGAGTTCGCCGAATACCGTATCGATGGTCAGTTTTTTGTTTTCCCAGTCGCTGCCGGGGTTGGTCGAGCGGGGCAGGTTCAGGTGATGGCCGTCGGTTCCGATGGGCAAGCCGCCCCAGAAGAAGTTGGTTTGATCCTCTTGCCGTGAGAAGCCCAGGGTGGCGGTGGTGTCCTCGTTCAGGTCGGCCTCGCCGATGGCGTAGAACAGGCCGTGATCGCTGTCTTCGCCGTCGCGGAAACTGTTGGCATCACGGTACGAACCCACCACGCGGCCGCGCACGGTGCCGCTGTCATTCAGGGCGCTGGAGGCGTCGAACTCGCCGCGATAGTCATCCCAGCTGCCGGCGGCTCCGGTGATGGATACCTGGGGTGTAGCAGTGGGGCGCTTGCGCACAAAGTTGATTGCCGCCGAGGGGTTGCCCGCGCCGGTGACCAGGCCGGTGGCACCGCGGATCACTTCCACGCGGTCAAACATCGCCAGGTTCGGTTGCACGCTGTTGCTGTAGCCGGAATAGGCGCTGGGCAGGCCATCGAACATCATGTTGTCGATGTCAAAACCACGGGAGCTGTAGGTTTGCCGGCCGGGGCCACTGGATTGACTGAGGAACAGCCCGGGGGTGTTTTTTACCACGTCGTTGACGCTGGTCATGGCCTGGTCGTCCATGCGCTGGCGGGTAATCACGGTCACCGCCTGGGGCGTTTCGCGCATGGTCAGGGGCAGTTTGGTTGCCGTCGCCATCTCGCCGGTGGTGTAGGACTGCGTGCCCTCGGTGGTTTCACCCAGTTGCTGGCCGGAAATCTCGGTGGCCCCCAGCTCAAGTGTGGTGGTTGGCTGCTGCGCGTCGGCGGCGAAGGCCGCTTGTGAGCTGGCAAGACAGATAGCCAGGGCCATCAGGCTGGGTGAAAAACCTTTGCCGCCGTGTTGGTGCACAGACATGGAACGTACTCTCCCCGAATGCCGTCCCTGGCAAATAATAAAAGTGTTGATAATTATTCGCATCAGTGTGACAGAACGTTTCAGAGCAAAAAAGTCTTTGGGAAGAATTAGTTAACGAATTTTTCACATATCAATTAGAGGCATTTGGCCATGCCTGCAATGTAAAGAGGCGTAAACATTGGCGTTTACGCCCCAAAGGATGACGACATTAATCAGGTGATTTTTTGCTTTCAGGGCGCCAGTTTGGTGAACACATAATCCCGATCCTTCACCAATGCCTGATGGCAGGCGAAGCACGTCTGGTGCTGCGCCTCATCCGCCGGCTTGCCGTTGATAAACCGGCCAAAGCCCCAACCGCCAGTGGCCGCGTATTTCTTCGAGTCCTTGACCATGAACTGCACCGTAGTGGCCGCGCCGGGGATCGAAGCGGTCTTGAAGTCCGGCGATTGCTCATGCTTCCACGCAAGCTTTGCCAGTACGGTGCCGTCGGGGAAGGGCAGCTTGCCTTCCCGGTAGGCTTTGAGCGCAGCGCTGTTGCCCAATACCACGCGCAGTTCGTTCAGCGGGTCGGCCTCTTGGGCGGGCGCCACCAGTTCCCATTGGCGATAGCCGTCAGGAATAGTCACGCCGTAGATCGGCGACGCGGCGCTGTCGGCCAGGACCATGGCGCTGGCTGAACTGGCCAACGCTGCTACCACCAAGTACACGCGCTTCATCACAGATGATCCGCATCAATCACTGCCTTGGCGAACGCCTCGGGCGCTTCCTGCGGCAGGTTGTGGCCGATGCCGCCGTTGATCAGGCGGAATTCATACTTGCCGGTGAAGCGCTTGGCGTAGTCCTCGGGTGCCGGATGGGGCGCACCGTTGGCGTCGCCTTCGAGGGTGATGGTCGGCACGCCAATGGAAGGCGCCTGAGCGAGTTTTTGCTCCAGCGGTTCGTATTGGCTTTCACCCTGGACCAGGCCCAAGCGCCAGCGGTAGTTGAACACGGTGATGGCGACATGATCCGGGTTCTCCAGGCCCTTGGCGCTGCGGTCGAAGGTGGCGTCGTCGAACTTCCATTGAGGCGAGGCGGTTTGCCAGATCAGCTTGGCAAAGTCATGGGTGTTTTTCTGGTAACCGGCTGCGCCGCGCTCGGTGGCGAAGTAGAACTGGTACCACCACTGCAATTCGGCCTTGGGCGGCAGCGGGTTCTTGCCGGCCGCCTGGTTGCCGATCAGGTAGCCGCTGACCGACACCAATGCCTTGACCCGCTCTGGCCACAGTGCTGAGACGATATCCGCCGAACGTGCGCCCCAGTCGTAGCCGCCGAGTACGGCTTGCTTGATCTTCAGTGCGTCCATGAAGTCGATCACATCACTGGCCAGTGCCGCAGGTTGGCCGTTGCGCGGGGTTTTGTCCGAGAGGAAGTGAGTGTCGCCATAGCCACGGGCATAAGGAATCAACACCCGGTAGCCTTTGGCTGCCAGCATCGGCGCCACTTGGGCATAGCTGTCGATATCGTAGGGCCAGCCATGCAGCAGGATCACGGGCTGACCGTTGGCCGGGCCAACCTCGGCGTACGCCACATCCAGCAGCCCGGCTTTGACGTGCTTGAGCGCGCCGAAGCCTGCCGGGCTGGCATGGGCCGGCATGGGCAGGTTGACCTCGGGCATTTCAGCACTGGCCATGCCCATGACGCCGAACTGCAACAGGGCAAAGGCCAAAAAGAGTGGGCGTTTGGAGCGGCGATTCAACTGAGCGTGCATGGCGAGCCTCCTGTGGCTTGATGTGTGCCTGGCTCACAGTTGAACGCGGTGCTGTATCTGCTCTGTTTCAGGAAAGTGCGAGAGTTAAAGACTGTGTATCGCAGTGGCCCCTGTACACACTGCGATACAAAGCCCGCGTCAGAAGTCCATTCTCAAGCCCACCGTTGCCTGGCGGCCATTGTAGGTGTTGCTGTCCAGGTTGTGGTTGTAGCCCATTTCGCCGTACAGGCTGAAATCGCGTGCCAACTTAACGGTGGCACCGAGGCTCACATTCATCGTGGTGGACTTCTGTTCGGTGTCGATGTCGGTGACATCGGCAAAGGTCACCGTATTTTTCCCCGCACGGGTATGCCAGACGTTGGCGCGCAGATAGGGTTGCAGCGGCATGCCGCTGAGTTGGTAGTCGCCACGCAGGCGCACACCCAGGCGGGTGGTGAGGCTCGTGTTGGCGTCGTAGGACACATCGGAAATACCGTCGTTCTGGCTGTCCAGCTTGGTCTTGCTCACGATCACTTGGGCCTGGGGCTCAATGATCCAGTCCTGTGTCAACGGCAATGGCCAACCCACTTCTGCCGAAGCAGCAACGTTGTGCCCGCGGGTCTTCATTTTTACTCCGCGATCGGACTCGTTGTTGCCGTTCAAGCGTGTGCCCATAACCACCAGGTCCAGGTAGGCTTGGCTGGGGTTGATCAATGTCCAGTAGACGCCAAGGCTGTCGCTGCGCAAGGTGGTGCTGCCGGCCTGCATGTTTTGCCAGCCGTTGTTAAAACCTTTGATGTCGCCCGTCAAGCGGCTATGACCGACAAAGAACCCGGCACGCTGCGTCATGCCGTTGTCCAGGGTACTGGAAAGCAGATCCATACCTGCCTGAAACCCCGTGGTCGAACTGTCGAGTGTAGGGGCGGCGTCTCCCGCGAAACTTTGTCGGCCGTTACTGCCGTACACCCGCGCCCAGCCCGCCGTAAAGGGGGCGGCCTGTTGTTGCTGACTCTGGTCGCCCATGCGCTCGTGGTAGGTGCCCAGCATGGCCTGGACCAGTTGCTGGGCGGCAGGAAATAGCGCTGCGTAGAGCGGCACTTCATCGCGGTAGATCGGCGTCCCCGGGTCAGGCGGCAGTGGCGGAGTTCCATCCACCGGGGTTGGCAGCGGCACGATAATCGATGGGTCTGGGTCCGGTGGCGGAACGACAGGCACGGTGGAGCGCAGGTAATAGTTTTCGGCAGTGCCGGCGGTGACGCCGCCCTTGAACAAGTAGTAATTGAATGCCCCCGCCGAGACAGGCCCGGCAAGGCTGAAAGAACTGGCGCTGCCAGTGGCGCCATTGATGGCCTGCACCACCTGGATGCCATCTTGCAACGTCGCTGCACCCGCGCCGCCCAGGTTAGTGATGCTGATGCCGGTTGTGCCACTGAGGGTGCCCTGGCTCACCACCAGCTTGTCGCTGGCCGAACCGTCGGCGCCCAGCACGGTTTGCAGGGCGAGCTTGCCGCTGGCGCCGTTGTAGTTGCCATTGACGGTCAGGGTGTCGGTGGCACTGGTACTGCCGGTGGTCATGTCGATGGTGCCGAGGTTGTTCAATGTCGCCGACAGGGTAGGGTCGTAGGCGCTGATCACGCCCGTTCTCACAATCAGTGCGCTGGAGACATTGACGTTTAGAGTACCGGTTCCAGTGCCGGTATCGCCTAGGGTCAAGGTGCCACCTAGGGTGAACTGTGCGTTGTTATTCAGGTTTACTTCTTCCCAGTTCAAATACCTTTCTGGCGTAGTGAGTTGGCTGTTATCGCTGGTGAGGATATCGAAGCCGGTTCCCCCATCGATCAGCGGGGTAGACGCCACGTTTGTTTCGGTCAGGCCTTGCAAGAGTGCGGTGTCATTATCGCCCCCCATCAAGATAAAGTTATTGACCTTCCCTGCACCGATCCATTCGAGCCGGTCCGCACCAACGCTCATCAAAATCTGCCCATTCACCGTGCCGCCGGTGATGCGTACGAGGTCTGCACCGCCGCTGACGCTGATGTTGCCGCCGATATAACTGGTGCCCGAAACCAAAATAGTATCGTTGCCAAAGCCGGTCACAAGGTTGGTAATGATGGTACCCCCTTGCATATCGAAGAAATTGTCATCGAGCAGCATATTGACCCGGCCTATGCTGCCGTCGGTCATGGTCGCGTGGTCCCCGGATAAAAACGCGCCGACAATGGTTCCCCCGCTCATGTAGAAGTCGTCGAGCCCGTCACCTTGATCCACATCGCCAAGGATCGTGCCGCCGCTGATACTGATGCTGTCTACCCCCGCGCCCTGGTTCACCGAGGCAATCGTACCGCCACTGAACTGCACGATATCCGAGCCTGATCCTTGGATCAGCGCGCCAGTAATCGTGCCGTTGTTCATCTGGAAAATGTTGTTTCCGTCACCCTGATTCAGTGAGCCGTTTATCTGCATGCCCGTGCTACTGGGGTCGAGGATTGTAACGATGTCGATCCCAGCACCAAACGTGGCATTGCCTGCGATGGTGCCGGTCCCGCTCATGCTCAATGTATTGTTGCCGCCGGTGTCGGTGAAGCCCGCCGCAATGCCGCTGGTGCAGTTGTAGGTGTCGTCCCCGGCCGTGGGCACGATGACACAGGCGCCCCATCCGATGGCAGGCCAAATGACCACGGCCAGGGAGCAAGCGAAACCTAGAAAACGAGCAGCGGTTATCCGTGTGCGCATGATCCGTCCTCAAGCAAGAGGGAAGGTGCCCGCAACCTGCAACGGCGGGCGCGGACCAGACCATGACAACGTGATGCACGATACGGATCAGGGACAGCGATAACCTATTTCGGAAAACATCGGCCAATGCAAAGGGTTGGCATGGCTTTCTCGACTGCACATCACGCTGCGCAGCGCTGTTTGCACCTTAGTTGCAGATAAACCAAGGCGCTACTGTCAGAACTAACAGGTATAGACGAGTCAGGGCCTATGCAAACACGATTTCATAGGGATCACGCATGCGCTCAAGCAAGACCTGAGCGAGCATCGGCGCCAGGCCAATCTCGGGGTCGCCGACCAATTGGCTGGCATACGCATGGGCCGCATGCAGCTTGCGCGCGACGCTCCAGCTGTCGAGCCGGACCTTGCGGGCGCGCTGCCACGGAATGATCGAGCCTTCCCGCGCCGGCCAATGCCACGCCCAGATCGGCAGTTCGTAAAGACGCGCGCCTACCAGGCTGCAGGCCTTGGCGCTGGCGCGGCCGACCGCGTCGTGATCGTCGTTGCCATCGTTGCGCCAAGTGGTGAAGACCACATCGCCCGGTTGCAGGTAACGCGCGATGAACTGGCTCAAGGGCTGCTCGCGTGCGGCCAGGGCGTTGTCGCAAAAGCCGCCTCGGATCCATTTCAGGCTATGCAACGGCATGCCGAGGCGCCGCAGGGCTTCGGCGCTTTCCTGGGGCCTGACCACACTCAAACGGCTGGCCGGCCATACATGGGAGCCTGGGTGGCTGGCGCTGCCGTCAGTCACGGAGATCAGTTGCAATGGGTGTTCCAGGGCGCTGAGCAACTGCAGCAAACCGCCACAGGCCAGCACCTCATCGCCGGGGTGAGGAGCAATCACCACCACGCGTGCGCCCGGAGGCACCAATGAATTTGGATGGATGACGGGAATCTGGGCCAGTTGGGGCGCACTGTTCCAGACTTGCTCGGGGCCGCGACGGCCTTCGCCTAGGGAGGCAGGTTTCATGGGTGACACATCCTTGTCAGTTGATGCTGGGTCGTACCCCGATGCCGGGACGACACTCTATTTATTCACCGCAGACTCCGCCGTGGTGATTGCGCGGCATTCCAACCCTGGATTACCGGCAAGGCGTGATCAGCATAGTCAAGGATTCGGCGCTTTTACATTTTGTCATGTCGTTTTTTTCATACGCTCTGCAACAGACCGTTCAGGTAACCGCCAAATCCTCCCGCTGCTCGGCTGTCCAGGCGGGCGCTGGTGATCACTTGTGGGGTGTGGCTCCAGGCGATGGAGGCACCACATCGCTCCAGGTTGCGCACCAATTGCACGTCTTCATGACAGGCCAGTGGTTCAAACCCGCCGGCCTGCACGTACGCCCCGGCGCTCACCCCCAGGTTAGCGCCGTGGATATGCCGGTGCCCGTCGTGCGCCTGGTAGGCCTGGTGATAGCGAATCTGGGCCGTGCGGTCGAACGATTCGTCCCAACTGTCCACCGTCACCGTGCCGCAGACCGCATCGGTGCCCAACGCCAGCTGCGCGACCAGCCAGTCAGGCGCGACGCGGCTGTCGGCGTCTGTGCAGGAGATCCAGCGCACGCCCTGATTGAGCAGGTGCCGCGCACCCACTCCGCGCACATGCCCAACGTTGCGCGCCTGCACGTGCAGGCATTGCACGCCGAATCCTTCGGCAATCGCCGCGCTGGCATCGCTGCAGCTATCGAGTACCACCAGGATATGTACGGTTTCACGCAGCAGCCCCGGGTGGCTGGCTGCGATTATCGCCGCCTCCAGGCAATCGCCGAGCAACGCCTCTTCATTATGTGCCGGGATCAGAATACCAATCATCGCAAGCCCTCAAGGGTGGCAACCGAGGTGCCGTCCCGGCTCCACAGGTCGAGGAGAAAGTCGTGTTCGTGATGGCTTGCTACGAGGGGCATCGACAGGCGCTGGTGGAGCAGGGCGTGCACGTGTTCGCCGGTCTGTGGGCACCCCTCGATGGCGGGGCGCCAGTGGCAAGCGAGCAGTTGGCCGGTGTCGCCCAGGGCGATGAGGGCGCGGTCGATGAGGCGGTTCAGGTCATCGGCATCGAGGTAGTAGCACCACTCGCTCAATACGATCAGGTCGAACGTGCCTGCCGGCCATTGTTCCGGCAGGCGCGCCTGCTGTACGTGGGCATGGGGGAATCCCAGTAAACGGGTGTTCGCCAGGGTGACGGCGGCGCTGGCGGTGTCGCAACTGAGCAGGCGGTCACAACGGGGCGCCAATTCGGCGCTCAGCTCGCCGTTCGCACAGCCGGGCTCAAAGACTGAGGCATAGCGCGGTCGAGTCAACACGGCCAAGGTCAGCGCACGTTTGCGCCGTTCATACCAGCGTTGGCGAAAAGCCCAAGGGTCATCATTGTCGGCAAACAGTTGGTCGAAATACGGCGTGGCCACACTCATACAAACACCACTTCAAAAGGCATGAGCAAACGTTCGATGACATAGGGGGCCAACACCGGCGGCAGGCCGATCTGCGGGTCACCCTCCAGTTGGCTGGCAAAGGCATGGATGGCATGACGCTTGCGGGCGATGGTGGCACAACTGAGGGCGATCTTGCGTGCACGATGCCACGGCACCTGGCTGTCCTCGGCGGTTGCCCAGTGCCAGGTCCACACCGGCAACTCGTACAAGGTGGCCCCCACGCGTTGTGCCGCTTTGGCGCTGGCCCGGCCGACGGCTTCATGATCACAATGGCCGTCCTCGCGCCACGTGGTAAACACAGCATCGGTGGGCTTGAGGTAACGCTGGATAAACCCAACGAGTTCTTCCTCCCGTGCGGCCACCTGCCCGTCGGGGAAGCCCGCCCGCAACCACTTCAAACGGTGCAACGGCAACCCCAGGCGGTGTAGCGCCTGCGCCGACTCTTGCGGGCGTACCACGCTCAGGCGCTCCACCGGCCAACGGCTGGAGCCAGGGTGGCTGGCGCTGCCGTCGGTGACGGAAATCAACTGGATCGGCCGGCCCAGCGCCGCCAGCCCTTGCAACAGGCCACCACAGCCCAGCACTTCATCGTCCGGGTGCGGCGCGATAATGACCGCCCTGTGCCCTTCGGGTACCAATTGCGCGGCGCTGATGTTGGGTAGCTCTGCCAGCCGCGTCGACGCCTGCCAATGCTGCAGCGACGTACCCTGGCCAACGATTGGATTGGGTTTCATAACTGCCACCGCCCGCTGGGTTCGCCTGCCACCTGTTCGCCGAGTGAGGCCAGGTCGCGCTCGGCATGGCTTTGTCGCATATACACGGGCAAGTCCGTCATCAACTGGGCGAAATGCGCGTCTTTGCAATACGGCCCCGCGCCCACGGCCCGGCCCACGTGATGCATCACTTGCTCGACCACGTCCTCGATACACGCGCGGGTCAGCTGGGCGACTTGCCGGGCATTGGCTAGCGGCTCACGGTCAACCTGCGCGGCACTGTCGCGCAGCACACAGGCGGCACTGTTCAGTGCGCTATCAACGGCTCCCAGATGGGCAAGGGCATGGGGCTCGGCGTACTTGGCGCATTGCTCGCGCAGTACTTCGCCCAGACGTTGCGCCGCACCGTACCAGCAGGCGGCAATGCCGATACCGCCGTGCCAGAAACCCGGCCGCGACAGATAGTCCCCCGGGCCGCCGACGGCAAGGCCCATGACCCCGTTGAACACGACCTCGACACTGCCCGTGGCGGCCATCCCCACGGCGTTCCAGCCCTCTGCGGTGACCGTGACACCGGGCTGCTGCATCTGCACCGCGACCAGTTGCTGATGACCTGTTTCGTCCCAGGCGGTCAACAACCCATGGCTGACCACCGCCGCGCCAGAGCACCAGGCTTTACGCCCATCGACGACTAATCGCGGGCCTTCGCGGCGCACCTGCACCCTGGCAGCGGGCGGCTCCGCTGCCCACATGCCCCAGGTACTGCCTACGGGCGGTAGCGGGCTGTTGAGTTCGTGGATAATGGCCAACGCATCGGTGTGGCCTTCATACAACTTGCACAGGCGCAGGTCATGCCCAGCCACCTGCGCCAGGCGGCTGAAACGCTCCAACGTCTGGCCGCTACCGGGCATCGGCAACTGGTCCAGCCCTTCGTCCTGAAGTGACTTCAGGGCGTTCCACAGCGCTTGCGTATCCGCATAGGCCCGGTTGCCTTGAAGGAGTCCATGCAGTGCCATTTCACACCTCTTCCTCGTATTGCAGCTCGAACAACAACAGAGAACGACCGGTGACAGCATACTCGTGATCGAATTCGAAGCGCTCCTGGCCGCGTACCGACGTTTGGTTGGTGTCCACCATGCAGGTCCAGAACCCGCCCTCGGGCACCGGCGGCAGGCGGAAATTGACCATGTCATGGTGGGCGTTCACCACCAACAGCAACGTGGCGTCGGCCCCTGGACGACGAATCCCGGTTTCCTGGGCACGGCCATCCATCAGCATGCCGAGGCAACGACCATGGCTGTCCTGCCATTGCTCAGTCGTCATTTCGTTGCCGTCCGGGGCCAGCCAGGTCACGTCTTTTACGCCGATGTCTTCGTTGTAGTCACCCACCAGGAAGCGTCCGCGCCGCAGGATCGGGTAGGCCAGGCGCAGCTTGATCAAACGTTTTACAAACTTGAGCAGCGCCTTGCCGTCATCGTCCAGGTCCCAATTGACCCAGCCGATCTCGCTGTCCTGGCAATAGGCGTTGTTGTTGCCGTGCTGGGTGCGGGCAAACTCGTCACCCGCCACGATCATCGGCGTGCCTTGGGCCAACAGCAGGGTGGCGAAGAAATTGCGCATCTGGCGCAAGCGCAACGCGTTGATCTCGGGGTCGTCGGTGGGGCCTTCGACGCCGTGGTTCCAGGACAGGTTGTTATTGCTGCCGTCCTGGTTGTTTTCGTCGTTGGCTTCGTTGTGCTTGTCGTTGTACGACACCAGGTCGTGCAGGGTGAAACCGTCGTGGGCGGTGATGAAATTCACCGAGCTGTAAGGCCTGCGCCCACGATGGTTGAACATCTCGCCCGAGGCGGTCATGCGCGCGGCAAAGTCGGCCAACTGGCCGTCGTCACCTTTCCAGAACGCCCGCACGGTGTCGCGGAAGCGGTCGTTCCACTCCACCCAACCCGGTGGAAAGTTGCCCACTTGATAACCGCCGGGGCCACAGTCCCACGGTTCGGCGATCAGCTTGAGCTGGCGCAATACCGGGTCTTGGCGGCAGGCCACAAGGAAACTATGGCGCTCGTCAAAGCCGTCGCGATAGCGCCCGAGGATCGTTGCCAGGTCAAAGCGGAACCCGTCGACATGCATCTCGTTGGCCCAGTAGCGCAACGAGTCGGTGACCATCTGCAAGACGCACGGGTGGCTCAAATCCAAGGTGTTGCCGGTGCCGGAATCGTTGATGTAGAAACGCTTGTCGTCAGGCATCAGCCGGTAGTAAGAGGCGTTGTCGATGCCGCGCATGGACAGGGTCGGGCCGCGCTCGTTGCCTTCGGCCGTGTGGTTGTAGACCACATCGAGGATCACTTCGAGCTTCTGCTCATGCAGGTGCGCGACCATCTCCTTGAACTCGGCGATCTTGCCGCTGGCCAGGTAGCGTGGGTCGGGGGCAAAGAACGCGATGCTGTTGTAGCCCCAGTAGTTGGTCATGCCTTTTTCCAGCAGATGCTGGTCGTTGACGAAGGCATGCACCGGCAACAGCTCTACCGAGGAAATACCCAACTGGCGAATGTGCTTGAGCACATCGTCTTCCATCAGGCCGGCACAGGTGCCACGCACCGATTCACCTACCGAGGGGTGGCGCATGCTGATGCCGCGCAGATGGGTTTCATAGATGATCGTACGGTCCCACGGCACCCGCACCGGCTGGTCGTTGCCCCAGGTGTGGGCGGGGTCGATCACCTTGCACTTGGGCACAAAGGGCGCGCTGTCGCGTTCGTCGAAACTGAGGTCATCGTCGGGGTGGCCGATGGTGTAGCCGAACAGGGCCTCGGACCATTTGAGCTCGCCCACCAACTGCTTGGCATAGGGGTCGATGAGCAATTTGTTGTGGTTGAAGCGATGCCCGTTGGCCGGGTCGTAAGCACCGTACACGCGGTAGCCGTAGATCAAGCCGGGGTGGGCGTCAGGCAAGTAGCCGTGGAAGGTCTCGTCGGTGTATTCGGGCAGCTCGATACGCTCCAGCTCCACTTCGCCGGTGTCGTCGAACAGGCATAGTTCGACCTTGGTGGCATTGGCCGAGAACAGCGCAAAGTTCACACCCAGGCCATCCCAGGTAGCGCCGAGGGGGAAGGGCAAACCTTCACGAATCCGCGACGGCTCGTTGCTGGGCGTCGCCTGTGTTTTGTCGGGTTTGCTCATGGTGTTGCTCCTGCAAGGGTCTTTTTTCGGGCCGAACGGCACCGTGCTGACGACTGGGCGTCAGTGAGTAATTCGATTCGGAGTGCGATCCCCCTGTGGGAGCGGGCTTGCCGTGGCGAGGGAGCTTGCTCCCGTTCGACAGCGCAGCTGGAGCCGGCTTATTAGGGGCGCTTCGCACCCCAGCGCAAGCAAGCTTGCTCGCCACAGCAAGCCTGCTCCCACAAGGGATCTGTGTTTAGCTGGCAGGCTTGCGCGGGGCCTTGGGCTTTTTCTCGGCCGCAGGCTTGGCGGCTGCCGCCTTAGGCTTCGCGGGAGCTTTCGGCTTAGCCGCAACCTTGGGCTTACTCGGCGTCAGCGCCTCGGCTTCCGCCAGCTTGCGCGCCATCTCCCAATGTCGCGCGTCCTCCCCGTGGGGTTTGCCTTCCGACTCCCAGATCTGATGCGCCAACTCGCGTACGCGTTTGTCTTCAGTACTCATCGCAATGCTCCTCACAGAAAATTTTCAGCTTTCTTGATCATCAGGATTGATAAAGACATTGACCGGGAAATCCCCCAGGGCAGTGCTGACCAACAGCTCCTTGTTTGGTGTGACTGCGCCTGTATGAAAAAGTCCCTTCCAGTTTTGTGTTGGTACGGTGAACGGTAATTTCACCCGCGTATCGCCCCAAACCTGCGCATTGATCTGGGGGGACACCCCGTTTTCCAGCAGGTGATGGGACCAGCGTGGCACCACCACCAACAGGCGTTTACCCGCGTGTTCGCGGTAAAACGCGACCACCCGTTCGGCATGTTTTCCCACCACGTCCAGCGGCGTGTAGGTGCCGTTACGGAACACCCCAGGATGCGCCTTGCGCACGGCCAATACCTGGGCAATCAACGCCTGTTTGATACGCCCGTCACGCCAGTTGAACAACAGTTCGCCGATATCCGGCGGGGTATCCAACGCCCGTTGCCGAGCATTGAAATCCACCGGGCGACGGTTGTCCGGGTCCACCAGGCTGAAGTCCCAGAACTCATCGCCCTGGTACAGGTCTGGCACGCCCGGCACTGTCATGCGAAGCAAGGATTGCGCCAGGCTATTGACTGCACCGGCGGGCGCGATGGCTTGGGCGGCGTTGCCAATGGCGGTGCGCAGCGCGTGGCCTTCATCGCTGAGCAAAAGGCGCGACAGGAACCCTTCGACGCCTTGTTCATAGGCCTCGTTGGGCGCGCTCCAGCTGCTTTGCAGCTTGGCTTCACGCAGGGCTTTTTGCTGCCATTGCCACAGGCGCTGCCGGTAGCCTTCGATGTCATGGGGCTGGTCGAGCGGCCAACTGCCCAACAGCACCTGATACAGGATCAGCTCATCGCCGGTCGAGGGGCTGCTTTCTCCGCGCAAGGGTGCAGCCAGGGTGCGCCATTCCTCCACCTGCTCGACAAACCAGGGCGCGCACTCACTGAGTACCGCCAGACGCGCGCGGGTGTCTTCGCCACGTTTGTGGTCATGGGTGGCCGTGGTCAGCAAGTTGTCGGGGAAGGACTGCAGGCGCTGTTGGTTGACCGCATGAAATTCGCCCAGCGGCGCGCTGAACTGTTCAGTGCTGAACCCCACATCGTTACGCGATAGCAGCACCGCCGAGCGATAGAACGCCGTGTCTTCCACCGCCTTGGCCGCCGCAGGCGAGGTCAGTTGCTGGAAGCGCACACAGGCATGCTTGAGGATCTTGCGCTCGCGGCCCACCGGACGATCACGCCAGGGCTGGCCACCGAGCCAATTGGCCAGGTGATCGAGCACCGGCCAGTCGCCTTCGCCCAGGGTGCTACGCGCACCGTCCATGGCCTGCTGGAACAGCGCATCGTCCGCAGCGCTGCGGCCACGGGCGCTGATATAGGTGCGGTACACCGGAAAGTGCACGATCAGTTCCTGCAAGGCGCGGCGGATCGCACCCAGGGTCAGGTCACGGGTCATGACATCGTCGCGGGCCACTTGCAGCAGGGCCTGGGCCACGCTTTCGAAGTCGCCGCCGAGGGAGCCATTGAGGATTTGCTGGCGCGCCAACCGGGCTTCTTCGGCAAACGCCGAGGGGCGTTCGCTGTGGCGGGTCCAGAGGTCGGCCAGCGGCTCAAAGCCGTCCGGATGATGTTGCAGCAGTGACAGTTGGTTCATGAATTCGTAGCCGGTGGTGCCGTCCACTTGCCAATCTTCTCGAAGGGTTTCACCTTCGCCGAGAATTTTCTCTACGAAGATGGGCAGGTGCCGATCTGGCGACAACGCGTCCACCCGGCGGCGCAGCTTGCGGCAATACCCTCGCGGGTCGGCCAGGCCGTCGATATGGTCGATACGCAGCCCATCCACCAGGCCTTCGCTGATCAGCTCGAAGATCTTGCCGTGTGTGGCTTCGAACACAGCGCTGCGTTCTACCCGCAAGCCGCCCAGTTCGTTGACGTCGAAGAAACGCCGCCAGTTGATATCGTCTGCCGCCGTGCGCCAGCTGGCGAGCCGATAGGCCTGTTGCTCCAGCAATGAATGCAGCCGGTCGAAATCGAATGTCGCCAACTGTTGTTCGATAGCGCGAAGCACGTCGCCCTCGGTCGCCCGTTCGGCCAGTGCCTGTTTGAGCCATGCCGCTTCGTGGTAGGCGTCGTCCTGGTAGGCGAGGGCGCTGAAACGCTCGGCGAGCGGCTTAAGCAATGGATCATGGCCGAGGATCGCCGCGTAATCGCGAGGGCAGATCGGGAAGCGGTGTTCGTAATGCTCCACGTAGAACGCGCCGTGGGCGGCATCAAAGCGCAGGGCAACCGTACCCGTCAGCAGGGCTTCGCCGTAGTCGCTGCCCAGAAATGGCATCAGCAACTGGCCCTTGAGCAGCGGGTCGGGTGAATGCCACTGGATATCGAAAAACTCGCTATAGGGGCTTAAGCGGCCCCATTCCAGCAAGTCCAGCCACCAGGGGTTATCGGCGCCGCCCACGGCCATGTGGTTGGAGACGATATCGAGGATCAGGCCCATATCGTGTTCACGCAATGCCGCGACCAGCCGGCGCAATGCTGCCTCACCGCCCAACTCCGGGTTGACGCGGGTGGGGTCGGCCACGTCGTAGCCGTGCATGGAGCCGGCGCGTGCGCTGAGCAACGGCGAGGCATACAGGTGGCTGATGCCCAGACGAGCGAAATACGGCACCAACGGCACCGCGTCGTCCAGGGTAAAACCTTTATGAAATTGCAGGCGCTGGGTAGCGCGCAGGGGCAGTGCTTTCATCGATCACGCTCATAGGCTTGGTTGCGCGCAACGGCGAGTAACTCCAGACGGCGGGCGGCGCTGTCATTGTCGAGCAGGTCGGAGGCTTCACCCGGCAGGCGTCGCCGCCAATTAGGGTGAGTGTCGATAGTGCCGGGCAGGTTGGCCTGTTCCTCGATACCCAGCGCGTCCTCCAGCGGCAGCAAAACCAGAGGCGCACGGGTGTGGCCAAGGTAGCGCACGCTGGCGTCGATCATATGGTCGGTGTCATTGCGGATCTCATCGACAAAGTTCTGCGGGTCCTGGCTCAGTGCCTGGCGCAAGGCCTGGCGTTCGCGCAGACGGTGTTCGCTCCACTGTTCCACGGTCGGCGCATCGATCAGGCCGAGCTGGATATTCCATTCGATATCGCGGCTGTGCCACCAGCCATTAAGGGTGGGCAGGTCGTGGGTACTGGTGGTGGCCAGGGCGTTGTCCGGCCAGTCGAGGATCGGCTTGAAGTGGCCATCGTGATTCTGTTCGAACAACAGCACGCGCATGCCCAGAATCGAACGGCCGATGAGTTTCTCCCGCAGGCCATCGGGCACGGTACCCAGGTCTTCACCGAGCACAATGGCTTGGTGGCGATGGGATTCGAGGGCGAGCAAGCGCAGCAGGTCATCCACCGGGTAGTACAAGTACGCGCCTTCGCGGGGCGAGGCGTCCATGGGGATCACCCACAGGCGTTGCAGGCCCATCACATGGTCGATGCGCAAGCCGCCGGCGTGGGCGAAATTGGCCCGCAGCATTTCGATAAAGGCGCGGAAGCCATTGCGCTTGAGACCTTCGGGCGAGAACGCCGAGATGCCCCAGCCTTGGCCGGCGCGGTTAAGGATGTCGGGCGGTGCGCCCACGGTGAGGTCGGCGAGTAATTCATCCTGGCGGCTCCAGGCCTGGCTGCCACCGCCGTCGGCACCCACGGCCAGGTCGGCGATCAGGCCCACACCCATGCCACTGCCCCGGGCGGCTTGCTGCGCGCGTTCCAGGCAGCGGGCGATCAGCCACTGGTTGAAGGCGAAATAGGCGATTTCATCGGCGTGTTCTTCGGCGAAGCGGGTGAGTGCGGGGCTTTGTGGGCTGCGCCAGGCTTCGGGCCAGTGGCGCCAGTCGAGGTCTTCGCCGGCAGCGGCACGCAGCGCTTGGACAGCCTCGAAACGGCAGTGGTTTTCCAGGGCTTCACCGCCGGCCTGGCGGAAACTCAGGAAGTCGGCATGTTGGGGGTGCTGGCCGTGGCGGAAGTCTTCATACAGTGCACGCAACAAACGTTGCTTGGCCTTGGCGGCTGCAGGCCAGTCGATCAGGGTGAGTTGTTCCAGGCTGCGCAACTCGTCCGTCAGGTCGAGGGCTTCAATGGCGTTGCGTACTTCGCGCTCACCGAGGATACAGCCGGGGGACGCATACAGGCTGTTGAGAAACAACCGGCTGGATGGCGAATATGGGCTGTAGCGCCCAGTATCGGCGCTGAACATCGCGTGCATCGGGCTGATCGCCAGGGCATCGGCACCGCGTTCGGCCGCCGAACGCGCCAGGTGCTCCAGGGCCAGGGTATCGCCGAAGCCGCCATCGCCCAGGCGACGTAGCGCATACAACTGGGCGCTGAGGCCCCAGGCGCGGGCGGGCTGGCTGTCTACCGCTTCGGCCACGCTGTAGCAATGGGTGGGGGCGACGGCGAGGGTGAAGACCTGGTCGTTGATGTGCACCTGGTGGTAACCCAGGGCGATCACGCCGGGCAGCACGCCATCGCCGTCCAGACGCAGTTCCAGGGTTTCGCCGTTTTCCAGGCTGACCCGGCATAGGGTGTCGGGTTCGAAGTAGCGGGCCAGGTCAAGGCCGTCGCCGCTGTCGATGGTCATCAGCGGCGGCAGGTGTTTGTCTTGTTGCGCTTGCTCAAGCTCCAACAGGCTGGCGTCGACCTCGGCGTCGCTGTCAGCCGGGTGGCCCAGGCCTTTGAGTACTGCGCGCAGGGCGTCGGGTGTCACACGTTGCGGGCGGCCGTTTGCGTCGATCCAATCGACGGCCAGGCCCGCTCGGCTGGCGAGAATTTCCAGGTTCGCTTCGCTCAAGGGTGCTCTCCAACAGGGGATAGGGTGACGCGTGCGCTGTAGGGCGGCAGGTGCGCGCCCTGGTTGGCAGGCGTTGCAAACAACAGGTGTTGCGGTGCGGGATGCGCCAGTGCGACGTCGCTCAAGTTCAGGTCGATCTGCAACAGGCTGCCGTCACCCAAGCGCCAGCGGGCCGTGACGGCGCCGTCGGCGAGCACCTGGGCGCCCAACGCCACACTGCCGGGCAGGTGCGGCACGATATGCCGATGGCGCAGGGCGAGCAGTTGCTGGTACAGCCGGGTGTGCGCGTTCTCGGTAAATGAGGGCGCCGATTGCTCAAAGGTGGGCAGGGCATTGGGGTCGGGGATGCGCTCGCGCCGCTCGGGGTCGTGGAACGCGGCGAAGTCGGCAAACTCGTTGCGCCGGCCTTCACGTACCGCTTCGGCCAACTCGCCGTGGTGGTCGGTGAAGAACAAAAAGGGCTCGCTGGCGCTGACTTCATCGCCCATGAACATCAGTGGGATCATCGGTGACATCAGCAACAACGTCGTAGCGGCCTTGAGCGCCTGGGGCGGGCACAGTTGATGCAGGCGTTCACCCAGGGCGCGGTTGCCGATCTGGTCATGGTTTTGCAAAAACAACACGAACGCGCTGGGGGGCAGGTGCGCGCTGGGTTCGCCGCGGGTGTGGCCATGGCGGGTGGACTCGCCCTGGTAGATAAAGCCTTCGCCCAGGCAGCGGGCGAGTTTGGCCGTGGTATCGGCAGCGAAGTCGCTGTAGTACGCGTCGGTTTCGCCGGTCAGCAACACGTGCAGGGCGTTGTGGCCGTCGTCATTCCACTGCGCGTCAAAATCGTGCTCCAGTAGGTTGGCCTGGTTGAATTCGTTTTCCAGCACCAGCCAGACGTGGCGGCCAATGTCCACTTGCTGGCGTACCCGCTGGGCCAGTTCCTTGAGGAAACCGGGGTTATCGATGGCGTGCACGGCGTCCAGGCGCAGGCCATCGAAGCGGTACTCCAGGAGCCACATCAAAGCGTTGTCGAGGAAAAAATCCCGCACTTCGCGACGGTCAAAGTCGATGCCCGCACCCCATGGCGTGTGCACGTCCTCGCGGAAGAAACCCTGGGCGTATTGGCCTAAGTAATTGCCGTCGGGGCCGAAGTGGTTGTAGACCACGTCGAGGATCACCGCCAGGCCGTGTGCGTGGGCGCTGTCGATCAGGTGCTTGAGTTGTTCGGGGGTGCCGTAGGACGCTTGCGGCGCATAAGGCAGCACGCCGTCATAGCCCCAGTTGCGCTCGCCGGGGAACTGCGCCAGCGGCATCAACTCAATGGCGGTCACACCCAGCTCGGCCAGGCGCGGCAAATGTTGTTCCACCCCGGCGTAGCCACCTAGCGCGCCGACATGCACTTCGTAGATCACTGCCTCGTGCCAGGGCCGACCTTGCCATTGGCTGTGACGCCATTCGTAGGCCAGTGGATCGACCACCAGGCTCCAGCCATGTACGTCCGAGGCCTGAGCCCGGGACGCTGGATCGGGGACGTCCTTTTCCCCGTCGATATTGAAGCGGTAGCGCGTGCCCGCTGGGCACGCTATTTCAGTTTCGAACCAGCCTTGCGCCTGGGGCAGCATGGCGATGGACTTGCCGTTTTCCAATTCAACGCTGACATAAAACGCGTCTGGCGCCCACAATGCAAAACGCGTGTGTTGCGCGTCCAGCATGATTGCGCCGTGGGGCCAGGTTTCCAGAGTCCGTGACGGCATCTACAGAGACCTCCCTTGGATTATTTAGCGGATTTCCCCTGTGCTTTAACCACCAACTGTTCATACAGTTCGGCGTAGGGTTCCACCGCCTGGCACCAGTTGAAGGGTTGGGTCATGGCACGGCAGCGCATGGCATTGAGCAGGCCTGGGTAGGCGAAGACCTTGAACGCACGGCTCAGGGCCTCTTCGTAGCTTTGCACGGTGGACTCGTTGAACAGAAAACCGGTAACGCCATTTTCGATGGTGTCCGCCAGCCCGCCGGTATTGCGCGCCACCGGCAGCGAGCCGAAGCGCTGAGCGTACATCTGGCTCAGGCCACAGGGCTCGTAGCGCGAGGGCATCAGCAGAAAGTCACTGCCGGCGAACATGCGGCGCGCATCGGTTTCGTTGAAACCAATGCGCACACCAACCTGGCCAGGGAAGCGCAGGGCCAGTTCACGCATGGCTTGCTCTTCTTCCGGCTCGCCACGGCCGATAATCGCGATCTGGCCGCCCTGTTCGACGATAAAGCTGGCAACCGCCTCGGTCAGGTCCAGGCCTTTTTGATAGACCAGGCGCGAGACCACCGCAAACAGTGGGCCGGTGGAATCGTGCAAGCCGAACAGTTCACGCACATGCTTGGCGTTGACGGCCTTGCCTTCCCAGTCGCCGATGTTGAAGTTGTGGGTCAGGTGGGTGTCAGTGGAGGTTTCCCAGCTTTCATCGATGCCATTGGGAATACCGCTGAGCAACCCTTGCTGGGTCTTGCTGGCCAAAAAGCCATCCAGGCCGCAGCCGAATTCGGGGGTGGTGATTTCCTCGGCGTAAGTGGCACTCACCGTGGTGATGTGGCTGGAGTACGCCATGCCGGCCTTGAGGAACGACATCTTGCCGTAGAACTCCATGCCTTCCTGTTGCAGGGCATGGGGCGGGATGCCCAGCTCCGGCGTGGAGGCCAGGCTGACCACACCCTGGTACGCCAGGTTGTGGATGGTGAACAGGGTTGGGGTACGTGACCCACGCCAGTGCATGTAGGCGGGAGCGAGGCCTGCGGGCCAGTCATGGGCATGCACCAAGTCCGGGCACCAATGGATCTGCGCCAGGTTGGCGGCCATGTCGGCGGCGGCCAGGCCCAGGCGGGCAAAGCGGATATGGTTGTCTGGCCAGTCGCGGCCGTTGTTGGCACCGTAAGGCGTGCCTTCACGCTCGTAGAGTTCAGGGCAGATCAATACATAGATGACCAGGCCGTCCTTGAGGTCCATGCGCCCGATCTTGCATGGCGGCAGCGCTGCATGGCCACCCAGTTCGCCGATGATATGGATCGGGTTGTCGCTTTCCATCACTTGCGGGTAACCGGGGATCAGCACCCGCACATCATGCAGGTGAGCCATGGCGCGGGGCAGGGCGGCAGACACGTCGCCCAGGCCGCCGGTTTTGACCAGATCGGCAAATTCGGAGGTCACAAACAGAACTTTCTTGCGGTTAGGGTTCTGACTCACGATCGGCCGCACAGTGGTGGGCAGGTCGACCAGCGAAGGTCCCCCTACCGGCTGACTGACACGCTCTCCCTGAATATCTACAGCGGCACTGATCATAGTTCTCTCCCACATGTTGGTTGGCTAACGGCCCGCTGCCATTAGCTCCGATGACCGCGTCCTGCGGCCAGGCGCACAAGCACTGTACAAACTGGCAAGGCGTATGCCAGTTGCACGAGTTGCGAAAAAAGATTGGATGGACGGGCATTGGCTGTGAACGCCGGGTGCTCGCCTTACCTTAAAACTGGACCTACGGCAGAGTTGGAAAGTTTCGATTTTTTGCGGGGTTTTTGTTTTCGATCGGACCCATCGGTCATCAGTCTAGGACAGATCCTAGAGCCCGTAGGGTTTGTAGGAAGATTTTGTAGGACAAAAAACTTGTAACCATATGCGGCTTTGAAAAAAGCCTCTGAACGGTGACTTTCATGTGGCGAGGCGCTCCCGTTGGGCTGCGCAGCAGTCCCAGCTTTTTAAAACAATATGCGGGGCCGCTTCGCGCCCCAGCGGGAGCAAGCTCCCTCGCCACAAGGGGGCAGGCGCTCCCGAATGGTGCGTTAGCCAAGCACGCGAATGGGCGCCCCGCTGGCCCAGGCTTGAATGTCTTCAATCATCTGGGTGTAGAACTGCCGGTAATTCTGCTCGCTCACATAACCCACATGGGGCGTGGCCAACACACTGGGCAAGCGCCGGAACGGGTGATCCACCGGCAGCGGCTCCTCGGCAAACACATCCAGCGCAGCCCCGGCGAGGCGACCACTTTCCAGTGCGGCCACGAGTGCCTGCTCATCCACAATCGGCCCACGGGCGGTATTCACCAAGCGTGCGCTCGGTTTCATCCAGCCCAGCGCCTGCGCATCTACCAGGCCACGGCTGCGCGCGCTGAGCACCAGGTGAATCGTGAGAATATCGGCCTGTTCAAACAGCTCGCGCTTACTGACCCACGTCACACCCGCCTCAGTCGCGCGCTCTGGCGTGAGGTTTTCACTCCAAGCAATCACGCGCATGCCGAACACCTGGGCGAACTGCGCGACCTTCTGGCCGATGCTGCCCAGCCCCAGTATCCCCAACGTCTTGCCATACAGGTCGCCGCCCAGGCCAACCTGCCAACCGCCGGCGCGTAGCGAATTGGCTTCGGCCAGCAGATTGCGGGTCGAGGCCATGATCAGCGCCCAGGTCAATTCCGGCGCAGCTTGCTTATAGCTGTCGGTGCCACAGACCGTGATGCCCAGCGCCTTGGCGGCCGGGATGTCGATGGCGGCGTTGCGCATGCCACCGGTCACCAGCAACTTGAGCTGGGGCAAACCCTGCAGCAAGGCTTTGTCAAAGGTTGAGCGCTCGCGCATCACGCAAATCACTTCAAACCCCTGCAAGCGCTCGATCATCACAGCGGTGTCCGCCGGATAGTCGTGCAGGAAATGCACCTGGCCTACCGCCTCAAGGGCCGACCAGTCCACCACGCCACTGGCCACATTTTGCCAATCATCAATGACTGCGATCTGTACCGACATTCACGAGTGCCTCGAAAAAAGTTGGATTAAAGGGCGTTCAAACCCTGCAACAGCGCCGTGTGGAACTGAGCCGGCTCCTCCATTTGCGGCGCGTGCCCCAGGCCCGGGAATTCCACCAGGGTGGCATGGGGGATCAGCTTGGCGACTTGCTTGCCCAGTTCCTCGTAGCGCCCCAGCCTGGCCTTGACCGCTGGCGGCGCGATGTCGCTGCCGATGGCGGTGGTGTCGGACGTGCCGATCAGCAACAGGGTAGGCATCTGCAAGTCCTTGAACTCGTAGTACACCGGCTGGGTGAAGATCATGTCGTAAATCAGTGCCGAGTTCCACGCGACTTGGGTGTGGCCCGGGCCGCTGTTGAGGCCGGCGAGCATATCGACCCAGCGTTCGTACTCGGGCTTCCAGCGCCCGACGTAATAAGTGTTGAGCTCGTATTGACGGATACCGTCGGCACTCAGTTTCAGCTCGCGCTCATACCATTGGTCGACACTGCGGTAGGGCACGCCCAGGGCTTTCCAGTCCTCCAGGCCGATAGGATTGACCAGCCCAAGCTGTTCGGTTTGTGCGGGGTAGAGCAGTGCATAGCGGGTGGCCAGCATGCCACCGGTGGAGTGGCCGACGATCGTGGCCTTTTGAATGCCGAGCTTTTCCAGCAATTGATGGGTGTTTAGTGCCAGTTGCTGGAAGCTGTACTGGTAGTGCTCGGGCTTGCTGGAGGTGCAAAAACCGATCTGGTCCGGCGCGATCACCCGATAACCTGCGTCGCTCAGGGCTTTGATCGAATCTCCCCAAGTGGCACCGCAGAAATTCTTGCCGTGCATCAGCACCACGCTGCGGCCGTTGGGTTTGCCTTTGGCGGCAACGTCCATGTAGCCCATTTGCAGGGATTTACCCTGGGATTGGAATTTGAAGTGTTCAAGCGGATAGGGGTATTGGAAGCCTTGCAGCTCGGGGCCGTAGGGGGCGGCGAAGGCGGGGGCGGCGCTGGCAGTCAGCAGGCCGGCAATGCAAATGGCACGGGTTAGAGACATGGACAGCGCTCCGAAAAGGGTGCCCGGATGCTGTTGGGAGGGGATTAAGTGGGGATTAACACCCAATGCAAGGTCAGCGCAGCGAGCACGCCATAGCGCAGGCTTTTGGCCAGGGTGACCAGCAACAAAAATCGCCACAACGGCTCGCGCATCACGCCGGCCACCAGCGTCAGCGGGTCACCAATGATCGGCACCCAACTGAGCAACAAGGTCCAATGCCCCCAGCGCGCGTAGTGACTGCGGGCCTTATCCAACTGTTTGTCGCTCACGGGAAACCAGCGCCGCCCCTTGAAGTGCTCCACCCATCGGCCCAACCACCAGTTCACCAGCGATCCCAGCACATTGCCCAGGGTGGCGACACCCAGCAGCAACCACAGGCTGTAATGCCCGCTGACCAGCAGGCCCACCAGCACGGCTTCCGATTGCAGGGGCAGCAAGGTCGCGGCGCCAAATGCCGCGACGAACAACCCCAGGTAACCCATCAGCACCGATCAGTTTGCCGGGTATTCGGCCACTACCACATCGCTGCCGTCACGGGTCAGGCCGATCACTTCATACGCCTCGCTGCGACCCGGCACCTCCATGCCCGGCGAGCCCATGGGCATGCCTGGGGCGGCGATGCCGAGCAAGTCATTGCGTTTACGCAGGGCCAGCACCTGTTCGGCCGGCACGTGGCCTTCAACAAATTTGCCGTCGATCACGGCGGTATGGCACGAGCCCAGGCGCGGTGCGACCCCGAGGCGTTGCTTGACCGCACTCATGTCGGCTTCCACATGGTCGTTTACCTTGAAACCGTTGCTTTCCAGATGGCTGATCCACTTTTTGCAGCAGCCGCAGTTGGCGTCGCGGTGTACGTCGATGGGGATCAGGTCGGCGGCCTGGGCCAGGGTGGTCGTGAAAAGGGCGCAAAGCAGGGCTAATCGCAATGGGGTTTTCATGGTGGGGCTCGCAGGTTGGGAACGTCGTCAGAACGGGGCGATCATGACGACGTCATCGCAGGCAAGCCAGCGCCCACAGGGTGGTAATGTTTCAAGATTATACGAAGGGCGGGTTTTCCAGGCGGTGCTTGAGCTGGTCCAGGGCGATGGCCGACAGCTCGATCATGCGTTCATGCAGCGTAGCCAGTTGCAGTTCGGTTTCGTAGGTCAGCACCCGCTTGAACAGCGTGCCGCCTTGATGGGATATCAGGAAATAATGGATGGAGCCATCGACGGCCAGGGAGGTAAACACGGTTTTGAATTCGCCGGGGCGCCGGGCGATTTGCACGCGGTAGCTCATGGGCACGCGCACGCCCAGCAGGTCAATGAACTCGGTAAAGCGGGCACCCGCGGGGAGTGAACCGTGGGTGCCAGTGTCTGCACTCAGGGAGGTGGGATGCCATTCGTGCCAGCGATCGGGCTGGGTCACATAGTCATAGACGGCATCGATGGGGGCCTTGATAAAACGTTCCTGACTGATCCGCTCCAAGCGGACCGATTGCTCGGCTGCGCGCATGGCACACCTCCTGTGTCGCGACTAGGAGCTGTCAGAATAGTCCCACTCCCGCACATTGCACGGGAGTGTTTCATCCGTTTATCACCGTACCTTGAATCGCCCCATCAACCCAATCACCCGGCCATTGGCTTCCAGCAGGCTTTGGGTGTTGGTTTGCGTGGCGTGGCCGCTCTGTACCAGCTCTTCGACCATTTGTCGGATCTGCACCATGCTGCGGTTGATCTCTTCGGTCACCGCGCTTTGCTGCTCGGCGGCCGTGGCGATCTGGGTGCTGAGGTTGTTGATATGGCTGACGGAACCGGCCATCTCATCCAAGCCCGTGTTTACCCGTGCCGTGGCATCCGCCGCCGACTGGCAACTGGCCTGGGTGTTCTCCATGGCCGCCACCGATGAACTTACACCGCTGGTCAGGCGCGCCAGCATCTCGTTGATCTGCGAGGTGCTGGCCTGGGTGCGTGCCGCCAGGGCGCGGACTTCATCGGCCACCACCGCAAACCCACGGCCTTGCTCGCCGGCACGTGCCGCTTCAATGGCGGCGTTGAGGGCCAGCAGGTTGGTCTGGCCGGCAATCGCACCGATGACGCCGAGGGTTTCGGTGATGCGAGCGGCGTCCTGGCGCATGTTTTCCACGCTGTGGGTAGCGCTGGAGACTTCGCCGATCAACGCGCTGACGCTGCTGGAGGCTTCACCCACCACGACCCTGGAACGGTCGGCGTGCTCATTGGCGCGCTGGGTGAACGCAGCGGTTTCGGCGGCATTCTGCGCGACGGTATCGGCGGTGGCGCTCATTTCGGTGATGGCCGTGACTGTCTGATCGGTTTCCGAAGCGTGACGCACCAGGATGCGGTTGGTCTGCGCCGAGGCCTGCTGCAGTTGCTCAAGCCCCGTGGACATGGCACCTGTGGCCAGGGTCACTTCGCCGATCATGTTTTGCAGGTAGACGATAAAGCGGTTCACCGAGTGGCCAATGGCACCCAGTTCGTCTTCGGCGCGGATGGTGATGCGTCGTGTCAGGTCGGCATCGCCGGCGGACAGCGCATCGATATTGGTTTTCAGCGACTTCATACGCTGCACCAATTGGCGGATCGCATAGGCCGCGAGCAGCACCAGCAGCAACACCATGGGAATCTGCAGCAAGGCCAGGGTGCCGAGTACATCATCGCGCTGGGCGGTGATCAGCGACGTGGGCAGGGCAGTGGCGAGGAACCACGGCGTGCCTTCGATGGGGCGCATATAGAACGTGCTGGCCACGCCACCATTGTCGAACTCACTGCGTTGCAGGGCCTGATCACGATGGGCCAGGGCTTTGCTGACCTGGGTGGCAAACGCCGACGTGCCGGTGAGCTCGTTGATGTTCTTCAACACCACCGGACCGCTGATGCGTGAGCTGTTGCTGATGATCTTGCCGTCGCCTTCGACGATCAGCATTTGGCCGCCGATGTCTTTTTCTTTGCTGGCCACCAGGTCATTGAAGAAGCCCAGGGTCACGTCGATGGTGGCAACGCCGTAAGGCGCGCCGTCGCGCTGGATCGCCATGGCGCAGTTGGTGCGTGGCTCCTGGCTGGCATCGTCTTTGTAAGCTGCGGCCCAGGCACATTGGCCACGGGGTGAGGCCAGGCCGCCCTTGTACCAACTCTGGTCGTAGTAGTTGGGGGCGGGGTCGCTGTTCCAGAATGTATTGACGGTGAGTTTGCCCGACGCATCGCGATGCCAGAACGTACTGTGTTTATTGCGCCCCGGCGTGCGCTGGTTGGGGAGCGGCCAGATGCCGCCACCAAAGACTTTCAGCTCGCCATACTGATCGACCAGGCCAGGCAGGACCTTGTCGATGGCATCGCTGTCGAGTAACGGGATGGTTTGGGTGATGCTGCGTTGCTGGGCCTGGACTTTGTTCAGTTCGCCCTGAATCCGCTCGGCGACTTCATTGATGCGGTTGAGCACCACCTGTTCTTCGGTGTGGCGCAACGTGGGCGCGACCAATTGGCCGATACCGACCACGGTCAGTACCAGTAACACCAGGACGAACAGCACCAAAAAAAGGGTGTAGCGGGCTTGGATAGAGCGCAGTGGTGGCATGGGGCCGTCCTTACGAAGCGTTTATTATTGACGCGGCTTTGTTAGAGCTTCATCGGGCTATCGGCTTGGCGAGGAGGAGCTTTAGGTACGGGCGTGCAAGAAAGTGGAGGCGCCTTTTCAGGCGCTCCTTTGTCAGATATCGAGCATCGCCATTACCGCTTGGGGGTAGCGCAGGCCCGCGGTGGCGTCGGCTGGGAAAATTGCATCCAACGCGGTCAGTTCAGACTGGCTGAGGTGGATGGACAGGGCCGCGACGTTTTCTTCCAAGTATTTGCGTTGCTTGGTGCCGGGGATGGGAATGATGTAGTCGCCCTGCGCCAATACCCAGGCCAACGCCAGTTGCCCGGCTGTAACGCCTTTGTCGCTCGCCAGGGCCTGGACTTGTTTCACCAACTGCAGGTTCTTGGCGAAGTTCTCACCCTGAAAGCGCGGGCTGAACCGGCGGTAATCATCGGCGGCGAAGTCGTCAGGACTTTGCAGCGCGCCAGTGAGAAAGCCCCGGCCCAATGGGCTGTAGGGCACAAAGGCGATGCCCAGGCGTTGGCAGGCGGCAAGGCAGCCGTTGTCTTGCTGGTCGCGGCTCCACAGGGAAAATTCACTTTGCAGAGCGCTGATGGGGTGCACCTTGTGGGCACGTTCCAAGGTGGCCGCCGAGGCTTCGCTGAGGCCCAGGTAACGCACTTTGCCTTGTTGCACCAGCTCAGCCATGGCGCCGACGGTTTCCTCGATGGCGACATCCGGGTCGATGCGGTGCTGGTAGTACAGGTCCAGGGTTTCGATGCCCAGCCGTTGCAGGGTGCCATTGATGGCGTTGCGGATGTACTCGGGACGGCCGTTGACTCCACGCAACGCGGGGTTGGCCGGGTCGCGCACGATGCCGAACTTGCTGGCCAGGAACACCTGGTCACGTTTGCCGGCAAGGGCTTTGCCGATCAATTGTTCATTGGTGTGTGGGCCATAAATGTCGGCGGTGTCGAGGAAATTTACCCCCAGTTCCAAGGCGCGGTGCAGGGTGGCGATGGCTTCTTTGTTGTCAGTGCCGGTGGTGTAGAAGTCGGTCATGCCCATGCAGCCAAGGCCGATGGCGCTGACGTGGGGACCGTTGATACCGAGTTGACGCGTTTGCATGGGGACAGCTCCTGGGTGGGTAAGGCCTCCATTGTTATCCTCGACAAAAGCTGGATAAACCGGCTAAAAGCACTATCACTATTTGTAATATCTAAATAATTGCCTGAGGAGCCGCCCCTTGGACCGTTTTAATGCGATGCGCGTCTTCACTCGGATTGTCGAACTGGGTGGGTTCGCCAAGGCCGCCGACAGCCTGCAATTGCCCCGCGCGTCGGTAACGATCCTTATCAAACAGTTGGAAGCGCACCTCGGTGTGCAACTGTTGCAGCGCACCACCCGGCAGGTGAGCACAACGTTGGATGGCGCCGCGTATTACCAGCGCTGCGTGCGCCTGCTCACGGACCTTGAGGAAACCGAAGCGGTGTTTTCCACCCAGCGTCAAAACCCACGCGGCACCTTGAGCATCAATATGCCTTCGGGTATCGGACGTTTGATCGTGATTCCCGCGCTGCCTACATTTACCGCCCGCTATCCGCAGATCGAGCTGGAAATCGGCCTTAACGACCACCCCGTTGACCTGATCCGCGAAGGTGTGGATTGCGTCTTGCGGGGCGGGCTGGCGTTGGATGAATCACTGGTGGCAAGGCCTTTGGCACAGATGGATCAGGTCACCTTGGCCAGCCCAGCGTATCTGGAGTGCATGGGAACGCCGGCGTGCATCGATGATTTGGCCAGGCATCAGATGGTCGAGTACGTCTCCAGTACCAGCGGCAAACGGTTTGGGTTGGAGTTTCAGGCAGGGGCGCAGCTGCGTCAGCTCAACCTGCCCAAGCGCGTTGCGGTCAACAGCGCGGACGGTTATTTCGCGGCGTGTTTGGCGGGTTATGGCTTGATCCAGGCGCCGTATTATCACGCCAAGCGTCAGTTGGCCGATGGCTCGCTGGTGCAAGTGCTGCCACAACTGACGGTGCCGAAGATGGCGCTGACGGCGCTGTATCCGCCGCACCGTCAGTTGTCACAGCGGGTGAGGGTGTTTGTCGACTGGCTGGTAGACCTGTGTGCCCAGCCCGGCAATGGGTTGCAACGCCAGGCTTGAGCCCACCCCTGTCAGGGTTGTGTGGACATTGCAGGCCGCGCTTTCACAAAAATGCGCAAATCTCCCGGAAAGTCATCAGCCGTAATCGGTTTTGACGGGTCGGCAGCTTTTAGACTTGGGCCGAATCCTGAGGTGCGGGGCAGGTGCGCTTTGTTATGCTCAAACACCCCGACGGCTGTGCTCCCGGTCATCTCGGCCAACCCAGGTACGCCCTCCGAGGTTTTCATGTGGGACAGACCCACCAGCGCGACCCATTTCTCGCCATTGGAGGTGGCTTCTATAGTTTTTGCTGCGTAATAGTTGAACTCTTCGAGTCGTCTTATTGATCCATTCCCCGGTGCGGTAGCGCCATTCTGAAGCCTGGCGTCTTTGTGGCGTGTCAGGTAGTAATGGTCAAGCGGCAGGACCTCTATCCCATTCGCTTCAAGCTTGGCTTGTAGTTCCTTAAAGCTCGGGTTGCTGCGGGCCTTGCCTGTTCCAATCAGCTTGTCGATCCCATCTACCTGGAGCCCACCGGGCAGGTCTGGTCGTGACAATAACCCTTCAAAGTAAACACGCTTGACTCCCGATCGCTTGAGCGTATCGACGCTATCAAACAGTGTTCTAAAGCTGGCCATTTGATTATGTCGTTCCCCCAGAACCAGGCCATCCGTCATCTTGAATGCATCTTCGAGCATATCCTTTGTCGGTATCGACGCTCGGAGCGAGAGCGTGACAGGGCGCACCGGTGGTGTGAGTGCCAGTTTGGAGTAATGGTCGCGCAGCTCTTCAGTGAACTTTTTCATCGTGGCGTGCTTGGTGTCTGGCTTGAAATGATCGGCTTCCAGCTTGCCTTTCATCGCCGAGGCGTATTCCCCTTGGGGCAGAGGCGTGCGCGCACGCGCTGGGCGCGCACCGGTGCTATAGGGGGTATGTCGCACACTGTGCGGCGCTACACCATTGGATCTGGGCGACGTGGGATCAAGGGTGTACGAAGGCTGGAAGTCATTCAAAGGGCCACCGAAGGGTTGGTCGGTGGTCGGGTCATAGGCGTACCAGTTCTTGTCGCGTTGAACCGCAACGCCTTCGAACGTCTGGTCCGCCACTTTGAATGTGCCTATTGAGCTGACACCGTGGCTTCTACCGGCCTTGACCACGTCGTGGCTGGCGGATGTTCCTCTCAAGCTATTCATACCGTCGGCCAGTAAGGAAACCCCGGCATTGCCGACTTTTCGCACCCCTCGGGCGACCTGAGTTGTGGCGTATCGAACAGTCCTCGCAGCGCCCGTCGCCAGGTCGCCCACGCCGTCCAGTGGGTTGATTGCGCCCAGGGTGGCTACCCCGATAACCTTGGCGCCCTTGATAAACTTGGCGCCGGCAGACGCGGTGGTGGAGCCTACTTTGACCAGTTTGGCGCCGGCACCCACGCCAGCGGTCAGGAAGCCAAAAATGTCCATACCCAGGTCCAGCGCACCCTCAGCGTAATTGCCCTTGGCAAAATTAACGATGGCCGAGCGAAACGGTATCAGGTTGAGAAAGAAATCGCCGACGTCCTTTTGGGCCTGTAATTGCTGTTCGTGGGGTGTCGCGCCCGATGCCTCTTGTTTGATTGCCGGGTTGTCGTATTCCAGGTGCTCCACGAAGGCATTTGCGATGAGATGGGAACGGGGACTGGAAAAACTATCCAGCACTGCTGTGTCCGCAAGCGCCTGCTCGCCTTGCGCGACAGTCCCACCCTGTTTGGGTTTGAATTCGGTTCGACGGGTTTCGAGGTTGCCATCGCGGTACGTCGTTTCCTTCAAGTCGATGTAGTTGTCTTTCCTGCGGATGCTCAGGTTCTGAATATCCAATTCATAAATCGTCCGTTGCCCGCCTTGTTCAACCTTGAAACTCAGCACGAGGTTTTTTGATTTCAAAAGGTCGGGGGAGGGCGCGATGTCGTAAGTGGACTCATGGAAAAAGCTAATTTTTCCCGTTTCCAGCTTTTGACGATCCTCCAGAGGAAGCTGCGAAATCAGGTGACGAACAGTGGTGGCAACCCCGCTTTTTCTCGTCTCTATTGCCTGGGTGAACGCCGTATTGAACGCCTGATGCACGCCAAGCGCAGGGCTGTTATTGATCTTGTCGATCGGAATGCGCGTGTCTTGGGTTTTCCATTTGCCCAGTGTGCTTTCACCCATGAAAATATCGAGCATCGAAAAGTAAAGGCCTACGGGGCGCAGGTTTGGGTTATGGAGCGGCTGGGGGCCTTGTTTGTAGTCTTCATCGAGTTGTAGAACGGGCTTCTCAAACAGGCCGGGGGCGGTGTCTGGAAAACGCTCCTTGAGTATCGCCAGAGCGACCTCTTTGCGCGTTGGGAGGTGGGCATTGATGGCTTCGCTGGCAGCCATCCGCTGGTTTTGCCGTTCGTTAAAGGCCGCCCTGGCAACTTCCAACTGCTGCGGGGTGTAAATCTCATCGGTAGCCTTTGGGAGGAGGCCGCTGGCCAGCGCCCAGTCGATCACTGCATTGTGCAGGGCATGCTCAGGGGCAGGGTCGGTAATGAGGTCGGCACGCAGCATGATCTGTGCAAACGTCATCTGGCTCGATACGCCGGGCGCCTCAGCCTCCACCTTGGCCACCGCCAAGTAGAAATTGACCCAGGCCTGGCTGCCTGGCGCCACCCGATCCGGTATGTCCTTGACCAGAAATTGGGGTGCGACTCGGGCGAGTAACAGGTGCGCAGTGAAGTGTGCCGTGGCCTGAGAGGCTTTGCCGGAGCTGACCAAGTGTTTTTTGAGGGCGTCGACGACATCTGACGCAGGCTTGCCCCAAAGCTGTTGCTGGGCCAGGTCAAACCCCGCCACCTTGCTTCTGTGGGGGGGTTCAATGGACTCGCGATCAAGCCCCAGATGGATCGCGCTGAGCACATGCTCGTAAAGGCTAAATGGCGTCGAAATGCCCTCCAGATCACGCTGGATCGCCAGCCCCAAAGCGTGCGCCTGCGGTGAGCTGAGCAGTTTTTCCAGCGCCTTGTGGGGTACTTGCAGGTCTTCGGGGGAAAGAGGCGTCGCTGCCATAAGGTAGCCCAGGGCGCCTTTTAGCGGTTCGGCAAGGGGAAGGCCGGGCAATCGCGCAGTATTGTAGTTCAGGATGTCGTTCACTTTCTGCTGCTGCGCCGGCAGCAGCGGCACGGGCCAAGACAGGGCGCCGCCCGCGTTGCCGAGGAGGGGGGCTAATGCCCGCTGATCCAATAGATCTCTCAGGGCGACCGCCTGGGCTCTGGTGCTGGGAATTTCGAACCCCAACCGGGTTATTACTTCAGTCAGGCTGGGGTCATTGACGCCTTCAAAGGTATAGGTGGAGCCCGAGGCGATTGGCATTTTCCATCCCGCTAGCGCGGAGGCAATGTCTTCCTCGGACGTGCCGTCATTCCACAACAGGTCAAGGCCGCGCAGGTGGTTGGCCAGTTCGTGAAGGTTCGTGCGGTTGGCTGCGGCGATCTCTAAACCTTTTGCAGGAGAAAAATCATTGCCAGGGCTACGTGTGGGGCGAGTGGTCGTTGTGGGCTTGTCGACCTTGCCAGCCGGTGTGTTGGGGGTTGTGGTAGCGGCCGGAATGTTGAAGTGAAGGGGCGCAGTGATCATCGGTTTAACTCAATTGAGTGGTACCCATGCTTCCTGGAGGTTTAAGTGAATATCTTTCCTTGGGGGCGTCAGCTAGGTGGTCGTTCGGGAACGATAGGTTCTGACGACATTGTGTAGGCGAATTACACGCGTCCCAGCACGGAATCGGCGGCGTGATGCGTCGGATCACTTCACAATCCTCCAGGCGCTCGCGGGAGGTGCTGGCGTGGGACAAGCCAAAATATTTCATCGCCTGTAACATAAGGCCCACCGATCCTGGCCCATCCCCATTACGGGGTATGCGTCTGGCCTGCTCGGCAATACGAAGTAGATATCTTTTTTCAGGTTCAGGAACCCGTCATGACTCAAAAGCAACGTTTGAAATATTCGATTCTGATTGCCCTGGCTGTACTGGCGACGATGTTTGGCCTGTCCTACTTGCAGAACACCGGGGTTATCAGCGAGAAAACGTTCCAGACCATCGCCATTGCCGTCGCCGTGGTGGTTGTGGTGATCAACGGCATCATGCGTCGCAAGGTCAAGCTGTAACGTCGGCGTCAGTCGCGACCTTCGAGTACCTTGGCAGCCTCTTCATGGAGGCTGTAGCTTTTATCCGCGTTGAGGGTGATCACGCCCTCGCTGCACAGGCGCTTGAGCACCTCGCGCACACTGAGAAACGACAGCGGAATGCCCAGCTCCAGCAAATGGCTGTGCACACCGCGTACCCCGAGGGTGCGCTGGTTGTCGGCAGCGGTGAGCAGGGCGTCGATGACCTTCAGCCGGATCAGGCTGGTGCGCAGGCCGAAGCACTTGAGCAAATGACGAATACGTTGGTTGCCTTGTTGTTCGGGCGCTTTGCCGAACGCTTGCGTGCCGCTGCCAAAATTGGCATCGGCGGCCGGTGAATGTCCATCCGTGGGCACTTGCGGGTTGTACATGCAAAACACTCCTTATCAGAGCCTGATCAGGAAAAAATGAGCGCTCTTAAGTAATAAGACGAACGAGCGAGCGAAATCATGAAGTGATGGATGTAGAAATTTTGTCGGTATCGGTTTTGTCACACCTTGACCGCCTTAAATAAACGCCTGCCTACGCTAAATTGTTCCCGGTTTTTTGCGTCCTTACGGGTGGGGTAGTTGCCCCTGGTGAGGATGTTCAATTTGACTGTGGAGTCTGCGTGATTATTTCCAAAGGGTTGTCCAGGGTATGCGTGGCAGGAGTGTTGCTGGGGCTAAGCCTGGCGGCATCGGCGCGGGAACAAGCGGCGCAGGCTTCGGCGGATATCCGTCGCACCAGTTTTGGCGTGCCCCATATCCGCGCCAGCGATGAGCGTGGCCTGGGCTTCGGGATTGGTTACGCCTATGCCCAAGACAACTTGTGCCTGCTGGCCAATGAAGTGGTCACGGTGAATGGCGAACGTGCACGCTACTTCGGCCCCGAGCAGGCAACGCTGGAAGCACGCAACAACCTGGCCAGTGACGTGTTCTTCACCTGGCTCAACACCCCGGACGCCGTTGCCGCGTTCTGGAAAGCGCAGACCCCGCAGATCCGCCAACGCATCGAGGGCTATGTAGCCGGCTACAACCGCTACCTGAAAGAGCAGGGCGCACCGGTACAGTGCCAGGCCGCCTGGGTGCGACCGCTGGTGGCCGAGGACTTGGTCAAGTTGACCCGTAGGCTTTTAGTAGAAGGTGGAGTAGGTCAGTTCGCCGAAGCCCTAGTGGGCGCGACGCCGCCACAGGCCGGCGCCAGCGTTCAGCCTGCTGCCAAGTCCTTTGAAATAGCCGCTGCCAATCAACAGCGCTTCAGTTTTGACCGTGGCAGTAACGCGGTGGCCGTGGGCCGTGACCGCTCGTTCAATGGCCGTGGCATGCTGTTGGCCAACCCGCATTTTCCGTGGGTGGGCGGCATGCGTTTTTATCAGATGCACCTGACCATCCCCGGTGAGTTGGATGTGATGGGCGCCGCATTGCCGGGCCTGCCGGTGATCAATATCGGCTTTAACCAGCACGTGGCGTGGACCCACACCGTGGATACCTCCAAGCACTTCACGTTGTACCGCCTGACCCTCGACCCCAAGGACGCCACACGCTACCTGCTTGATGGCAAATCCCTGCCGTTGGAGAAAACCACGGTGAACGTGCAGGTCAAGCAAGCCGATGGCAGCCTCAAGGCCCAGCCCCATACCGTCTACAGTTCGCAATTCGGCCCCGTGGTGCAATGGCCCGGCAAGCTCGATTGGGACAACCATTACGCCTTCAGCCTGCGCGACGCCAACTTGGGCAACGACCGCGTGCTGCAACAGTGGTACGCCATGAACCGCGCCGCCAACCTCAAAGAGCTGCAAAGCTCGGTGCACACCCTGCAAGGTATCCCGTGGGTCAATACCCTGGCGGCCGATGACCAGGGCCAGAGCCTGTACATGAACCTCTCGGTGGTGCCCAACGTCAGCGCGGCCAAACTGGCGCAATGCAGCGACCCGCGTGCCGGGCTGCAAATGATCATGCTCGATGGCGCCCACAGTGCCTGCGCCTGGGACGTAGACCCGCGTGCCGCCCAGGCGGGTATCTTCCCAGCAGACCAGTTGCCGCAACTGGAGCGCACCGATTACGTACAGCACTCCAACGACTCCGCCTGGCTGGCCAACCCCGAGGCGCCGCTGACCGGGTTCTCCCCGCTGATCAGCCAAGACCACATCGGCCTCGGCGCCCGTGCGCGCTTCGCCCTGCAACGCCTGCAGTCCCTGGGCAAACAATCGATCACCGTCGCCGACCTGCAACACATGGTGATGGACAACGACGTCTACCTGGCCGGGCAGGTGATGCCCGACCTGTTGGACTTCTGCGCCAAGCAATTGGGCGCCGACAGCACGGCCCTGCAACCGCTGTGCACCAGCCTGAAAAACTGGGACCAGCACGCCAACCTCGACAGCGGCGTGGGCCTGGTGCACTTCATCAACCTGGCGCATCACCTGCAGCAAATTCCCGACGCCTGGCGCGTCGCCTTCGACCCGGCCCAGCCACTGACCACGCCCCGCGGCCTGGCCATCGACCGCGAGCCAGTGGCCAAGGCCCTGCGCGAAGCCATGCTGGCCTCCACCGCAGACGTCGCCAAACGTGGCCTGCGCGCCGACAGCCACTGGGGCGACGTCCAGGTTTCCGGGCAAACCCCGATCCATGGCGGCCCCCAGGAACTGGGCATCTACAACGCCATGCAAACCGTGCCCCGCGCGGATGGCAAGCGTGAGGTAGTGAGCGGCAGCAGCTACCTGCAAATCGTCACCTTCGACGAGAAGGGCCCCCATGCCCAGGGCGTATTGGCGTTCTCCCTGTCCAGCAACCCAGCGTCCGAACACAGCAAGGACCAGACCCAAGCCTTCTCCCAGAAAAAACTCAGCCCGCTGCCCTTCACCGAAGCCCAGATCAAGGCCGATCCGCACTACCAGCAGCAACAGATCAAGGAGTAAAGCGGCCACGCAACCCCTTGATGCCAATACGAAATATTTTTGAAATCAAGGGGTTGCACGCATAGGTAAATACGTACATAATGGCGCCCATCGAACGCAATGAAGCATTAAAAACTTCAATGTATTCAATGAGTTAGAGTAGAGGCAGGGTTTTATAGCCCACTCAAGTTTTTATGCGGTGAGTGTCAGCTGTCTGGACATTGATCGTTTGAGGCCGAGTAGCAAAATGGTTATGCAGCGGATTGCAAATCCGCCTACGCCGGTTCGATTCCGACCTCGGCCTCCACTCTTAAAAACCCCGTAGATTAACGTCTACGGGGTTTTTTATTGCCTTGGGTTTCTCTGACCCATCCTCAATTTGCGCGGCTCTGGCGGGCTTGAACGCCGCGTATCGAGTGTATCGCCAACCCTACAAACCCTACCAACGTGTTACACGAAAGCCGTGACGCACGCGGGTTTGCGCTGTCTTACCCAGCGAGAAGTTAATCTCGTTAAGTAGAGAGTGTTGTCATGAAGTTGAATTACCTAACTAAGGCGGCCGTTGTTGTCGCGCTGTTGTCCTCCTTGTCGGGCTGCTGGATGTTCATGCCACCGGGTGGTGGCGGTGGCCACGGTGGTGGCGGGCATGGCCAAGGCGGCGGCCCTGGCGGTGGCGGCGGTGGTGGCTTCCAGCGCTAGTAACAATCTATAGAGGCAAGCCATGGCAAGTGGCTTGCCTTTTTCTTTGCCTGGAATAAATCCCAGGCAAAGAAAAGCCCGCATGGGGCGTGCGGGCTAAAAGGATGTTCATTAGGAGCTGGGTCCACCCTAGGTCATCGTCTGTGAAAGGTTTGTGAAAAGTCTTGAGGGGCAGCGCCAAAGTGTATGCCTCAATCCGCACCTGGCTGTATGGGGCGTCGGCATCCTGAACCCACTACTGTCACGGGCATAGACCACCGTTCGGATACCGCCCCATGTTCATGTCTACCAGCCTCTTATCGGCTTTCGTGTTGTTCGCCTTCGTGTCTTCAATCACGCCGGGGCCCAATAACACCATGTTGCTCGCCTCGGGGGTGAACTTCGGGTTCCGCCGTTCCATGCCCCACGCATTAGGGATCAGTGTGGGGTTCATGCTGTTGGTGATTTCGGTCGGCCTGGGCCTGGGCGAAGTGTTCAAGGTGTTCCCGTGGGCCTACACCGTATTGCGCTACGTGGGCGCGGCGTATTTGCTGTACTTGGCCTGGAAGATTGCGACGGCGGGCGGCATGTCCGACAGCCACAATGAACATGGCAAACCCATGACCTTCCTCGGCGCCGCAGCGTTCCAGTGGGTCAACCCCAAGGCCTGGATCATGGCGCTGGGGGCCATCACCACCTACACCCCCGCCGAAGGGTATGTCACCAATGTGTTGGTGATCGCGCTGGTGTTTGCAGTGGTCAACCTGCCGAGCGTCTGCGTATGGGTCGGCTGCGGCACGGGATTACGCAATGTATTGCGTAAGCCGCGCTGGCTGCGGTTGTTCAACGGGTCGATGGCCGCGTTGCTGGTGCTGTCGCTGTACCCGATGCTGTTTGGCAACTGACAGTCACACCGGCGAAATGGTCGCCAGCAAGCCGATACCGATGGTCAGTACCAAAAAGCCGAACAGGAAAAGTGCCATCTTGGTCATAAGGCCTCCAAAGGGAAGGGCGACAGGCGTGTCGCGAATGCGGCTATTGTCCGCCCAGGGCCGTTTTCGGTACAGACGCAGATAGCAATCAAAAAACCGTATCAGATACCCGTGCGACGCTTGTCCTCGGGCTTTGCAGAGCGATGTTTTTTTAGTGATCAGCCAGGCGCCAGTCGTTTAAGTCGTTGTGTGTCGCCCTACAACCTGTAATCTTCCGCGCTGATCGTGAGTTTTGGCAGCGAGGACCTATGCACCGTTGGTTGAGCAAATACCGTTACGCCATTCTTTTCTGGCTGTGTTTTGGCATCTTCCGTACGTCCCTGGCGGACTGGAATCCCATCCCCTCCGGCTCCATGCGCCCAACCCTGGTGGAAGGCGATGTGGTGCTGGTGAATCGTGTGGCTTACGACCTCAAGCTGCCCCTCACGGACATCTCGCTGATCAAGCTGGACAACCCGCAACGCGGCGACGTGGTGACCTTCACCTCGCCCAAGGACGGTGTGCGGCTGATCAAACGCATCGTCGGCATCCCAGGCGATACCCTGCAAATGAAGGATGAAGTGCTGTGGATCAACGGCGTGCCGGCGACCTACCTGGATGCGCAGTCCATCAGCGAGCGGGTTGCTCCCGGCCAATTCATCCAAGGCATCAAGCTCACCGAACACGCTGCCGCGAGCCAACGCACGGTACAGTTCATGCCCAAAGTGCGCGCCCGGCGCAACTTCGGCCCGCTGGTGGTGCCCGCCGACAACTACTTTATGCTGGGGGACAACCGCGACAACAGCGCCGACTCCCGCTACATCGGCTTTGTGCCGCGCCGGTTGCTGATCGGCCACGCGCACCATATCCTCGCCTCCGCGCAGATCCTGGATCACTGGATGCCACGATTTCGCCGTTTCGGGGCGCCAATCCTCTAAGATGGCGCCCACGGCAATCAACAATAAAAGTGGGCTGACCCTCGATGGAAAGACGTCAATTCAGCGGTGGCATGAAGGGTAAGAACCTGCGCTACCTCAATGAAACCCAGCAGCCAGCGTCGGTCACCCGCGTCGGCTTCTTGCTGCTCGAACACTTCTCCCTGCCCGCGTTCACCCAAACCCTCGACACCTTGGTCACCGCCAACCTGCTGCGCCCCGACCTGTTTGCTTCACGCACCTTCGGCTGCTGCGCGGATGAAGTCATCAGCGACCTTGGCCTGGTCATCCGCCCCGATGCGCGTCTTGACGCCGAGGTGCTGCAAGACCTCGACCTGCTGGTGATCTGCGGTGGTTTTCGCACTGAACTCAAGGCTAGCGAAGACTTTATCCAGCTGCTGCGCAGCGCCGCCGAGCAGGGCATCCGCCTGGCCGGGCTATGGAATGGCTCATGGTTCCTGGGCCGCGCCGGCTTGCTGCAGGATTACCGCTGCGCCATCCACCCCGAACATCGGCCGGCCCTGGCCGAGGTGGCCAAGGCCGCCCAGGTCACCAGCGAACCCTACGTCATCGACCGCGACCGCCTCACCGCCTCCAGCCCCTCTGGCGCCTTCCACATGGCCTTGGACTGGATCAAAGGCCTGCACGGCAAAGCCCTGGTCGAGGGCATCGAAGACATTTTGGCCTTTGAGGAGTCGCGCTACCGGCGCATCAAGCCTACCGAGAACGTCAGCGTCAGCGCGCCGCTGCGGGAAGTCGTCAAGCTGATGGACGCCAACCTCGAAGAGCCCCTGGAACTCGATCAACTGGCCGTGTACGCCGGCCGCTCCCGTCGCCAACTCGAGCGCTTGTTCAAGGAACAACTGGGCACCACGCCGCAGCGCTACTACATGGAACTGCGCGTCACCGAAGCACGCCGCTTGTTGCAGCACACCGAGCTGTCACAGGTGGAAGTGCTGGTGGCGTGCGGGTTTGTGTCGCCGAGCCATTTCAGCAAGTGCTACAGCTCGTATTTCGGCTACCGGCCCTCCAAGGAGAAGCGCTTGGTCAAGTAGTGAGCGGGGCAAGCCCTAATGCCAGTCAGTTAAGGGCAAACACCGTCAGTGTGGCGAGGGAGCTTGCTCCCGCTGGGCCGCGTAGCGGCCCCAAAGATGGGACTGCTGCGCAGTCCAGCGGGAGCAAGCTCCCTCGCCACAGGTTAGCTTTTACTCTTTCTAACCCTTAACTGACTGGCATTGGGGCAAGCCCGCTCACCACAGAGGCCGTGTTGTCTTTAACGGGCTGGCAACGGATTCGTTACCTGTCGCGCCGCGTTCATGATCAATCCCCCCGTTTGAAGTGCAGCGCTGAAACCNCCGTGTTGTCTTTAACGGGCTGGCAACGGATTCGTTACCTGTCGCGCCGCGTTCATGATCAATCCCCCCGTTTGAAGTGCAGCGCTGAAACCTGCGTCGCCAGGTAGGCATGTTCCGGCGCAACCGCGCAGCTAGCCAGGACCAACAGGCTTAGCGCGCCCCCCACCAAATCCAACACACCACACAATGCGCTCACAGTCGTGGCCTCAGTATTGGAAACCACAAGGCTCACTGATTGACGCTCAAGTTTGCTGCCTACCGTGTTGATATCTGTGAATCCTGTCAGCTCACTGCTCGTGCCGGCGGATGCGAAGGTTCCGCGTACAACGCCGAATCGCCGTTCGCTATCACTCCATACACTCAAGATCAAGGAACTCCCGTCCTCGGCGACCCAATTGCCCGTCAACGTGTTTTCGATCGGAAGAGCGGCGGTTGCAGCAGTGGGCGTTGCGAGCCGCGATTTTTCTTCAACTCGTCGATAAATCAACTTGTCCATATAGGTGCCTCGGTGGGCCAATTCCGGGAAGTCGCCGGATGCAACCAGCAGGTGCGACAGCGTCAAGGTATCGCCTCGGTCCGTGACACTGAATTGCCCGCTTAAGCCCGACACCCAGTTCCAACTGGGGTCTCGTGCGCCGTCGCCAAGGTCATGCCAATCGATAGCCAACGCCAGCGGTTGGTTCCTGGTACGGGAAGCGGCTTCGCCTGCGAGGCATCCTGTGACTGAGTAATGGCCGGTTGAACCGGTAGAGGACTGATAGCGCCCGCTAACGTGCTGGCCTGAAACGTCCAGCGTCATCACCGAGCCATAGTCATTCATCCAGGTGCCGGCGATGCAGGCGCGTTCGATATCAGCGCCCGGCAGGCTGACAGTGGTGCACACAGGCCCGCCTCAGCGCAACGCCTCGCCCTCCGTTTCAGGTATGAACACCGTGAGCACCACCGTCACCAGCAAAAACCCATTGATGATGGTGGTCGTGAGGTTGAACGATGAGCCGTACGCGATTAGCGCACCGATCAACGATGGCGCCAGCACATTGGCCACGCGCTGGGCAAAAATCGCCCAGCCATAGCCCACCGTGCGCAGGGGGGTAGGGTAAAGCTCACCGATCCACGCCCCCCACACGCCCCATGCGCCAAGGCTGAAAAACGCCAAGGCAAAGTTGCTGAGGTAGAGCATTTGCAGGGTGTGTGCGTTGGCAAACCCATACCCGGCCAGCACGGATGCGCTGATAAAACCCACGATGACTTTCTTGCGCCCCAAGCGTGCGGTCAGGTACGACGCCACCATATAGCCGGGGATCATGCACAGGGCCGACAGCGCGATAAAACCATAGCTTTGGGGCAAGCTTAAGCCGCGCTGCTGTAACAACGTCGGCAGCCAGGTCTGCAAGCCCCAGTAGCCCCACGAGAAGGTAAAGTTGACGGTGATCTGCAACAGGCTCACCTTGAGCAGCGCTCGGCTGAACAATTCCCGCTGACGGCCAGATGCACTGCGGTCCACTTGCAACACGCATGCATCGGCAACGTTGACCGTGCCACCGCTCAGCGTACCGATTGCAGACCTGGCTTCCTCCTGTCGCCCGACTGAAGCCAGCCAGTAGGGCGACTCCGGCACCCAGCGCGCCACGGCAATCGCCCATAACCCGCCGAGGGAACTCAGCACAATAATCGCCCGCCACCCGTAGGGCAGCAGCCACACCGTGGCCCCCAATGCCAGGAGCATGCCGATGGGCCACCCCGCGGCGAGATACACCGTCAGCGCCCCCCGATGGTTGACCGGCAACAGCTCCTGGAAGTGCGCAAACGTCACCACCATCATGCCCACGGCCGCCACCCCGGACAGTAGCCGCAACGCATACAGCGTCGAGTAGTCCGGTGCGAAAGCACTGCCCATGGAGATCACGCCATAAGCGCCCAGGCTCCAGATAATCGCGCGCTTGCGGCCAAAGCGCTCGGCCAGTCTGCCCCAGCCCAATGCGCCCAGCAGCATGCCGATGAACATCGCACTGATCAGATGGCCCACGGCAAGCGCATCCAGCGCAAACTCAGCAGCGATCAATGGCGCGGTGTAGACGATGATCATCATCTCCCATGCTTCAATCGCAAACACAAAGAACAACACCAGGCAGCACTGCAAATGGATGCGCGTCAGCGGGACGTTTCGGAAAACGTCACCTACCGTGCGGTTGCTCACGTCCAGATCTACTGCCGAGCAGGCAGGCATTGAGGGTATATCACTCATGGTCGCGGTCCTTTTCGAAGTCAGGCGTTGACACGATTGCCAATCGGCGCAGGGCCCTGGAATAAACCGAATCGCTCGATTTCCGCCTCCGGTGGCGGTTCGCAACTGCCGACCCTGCTGGGACGCCAGCCAAATCGGCGCTTCATGCCGGCCATGGCTTCGGCGACCTTGAACGCCGCGACTACCGGGTCGATCACCGGTACTCCGACCTCACGCTGTACCTCTTCAAAAAAGCCGAATTCGATGGTGCAACCCAGAATGATCGCTTCGGCGCCGTCGTCTTCCACGGCGCGATGGGCCTGTTCGATGATGCGGCGGCGGGTGACGGCATGGTCCAGCTGGAATTCATCCACGCCCATGCCCAACGGCCTCATTGACGCCAAGCGGTCCGCCGCTCCGTAGCCTTGTACTCGCGCGCGCATTTGCTCCATCCACTTGGTGCGCCCGACGATGATCGAAAACCGGTTGGCTAACTGCTCCACCACTTGCAGGCTGGCTTGGCAGGGCGCCACCACTAAGGTCTCGCCGGAAATTTCCCGGGCGTCCTCCAACGTTGGATCGTAAAAACAGCCGATCACTAAAGCATCGATTCCTTCGCGGGCACTGTCCCGGGCGATGCGCACCGTGCGCTCATAGGTGAGCGCCTCGTAGGCACGGTATTCCAGGTGCGACGGGCTGTGGGGCATATCAAACGACACCACTTCAACCTGGGTGGAAGGTTGCTTGATGCTGTGCAGCAGGTGGGCGATGGGTTCGTCGAACGTCGGGCAGCCAATGGGGTTGAGCCAACGCACGGTGACCGGGATGTCTTGCGGTGCAATGTTGAAAGGTGAAGGGTTCATACGGTATTCCTCGATAGATGCACTGGGTCGCCCTAAAAGAACTTCACTAAGGCCATGGTCAGGCTATTGGAATAGGGCAGGTTGTCGCTGTGGTAGTAATCGAAGTTCAGGTTTGCCGACAGGTAGAGCTTCTGGTTGGAGAAACCGGTGTAGGTCATCGCCGGGCCGACCTTGCCTTGGCGAGACTCTTTGAAGTCCGAGGCCGAGCGATTATTGATGTGGTAGGCGTGGTGCACGCCAAGCCACAGGTCGTCGGTTACCCGGTAACCGGCGGCGATGTCCGCAAACCAAAAGCTGATACCGCCGCGAAGTTTTACCGCGTCGCCATTGCCCAGGTCGGTGGCGTGGCGGTTGCGAGACGCGTAGTGGATGCCGACGGGTGTAAACGTCGCGGCAAAACGCCCCATGCGAACGTAGTTGGCCACGCTGAAACTGGCGCCATAACGATTGGCAAATGCGCCATAGCCAGTACCTTCATCGTTACCGTTGGGGAACTCCAGGGACAGCGTGGGGTTGACCCAGAACGTGGTGAAATCGTCAGCATCGTAGGTGCTGGTGGGTTCGACCACGTTGTAGTAATACGCCAGGCCCAGGTTGGGTGAGGCCACGCCCCAGTTGCCGTTGTTGCGCGAGCCGTTGCTGGCGGTGTAGCCCGCGTCGGCACCGACCCAGAACTGCAATTGGTCACGTTGGGTTCCGGTAAAGCCGGTTTCGGAAAAGTAGGCCAATACCGTGTTGCTGCCGGCCCGTACGTCGCCGTTGGTTGTGCGATTGAACACAGGGAAGGATTCCAGCGCCCACTTGCCGGGCTCGCCTGGCTGGGCAAAACCGATGAATTGCTCGCCGTGCGCTGGTGAGGCAACGGCCAAAATCAAGGCAAACGCAGGCCTTACCCATACACGAGATGAGTGCTTCAGTTTCATGGTGGTGCTCTCTTTTTGTTGTTGTTCTTGAGGGCCAAGCGCCGGAGTCAGAGCGTCAGGCCGTACACCGTGTGCGCGGTGGTGGCGTCCACGTAGCCGTTCTTCAGGTCTTCGCGCACCGCGTTCGGGTCGCGTTGGCTCGCCGGTCCGTAGCCGCCACCTGCGCCGGTCCGCACCCGTACAAGGTCACCGGCATTCAAGGGGGCCCCGCTGGCCATGCTGTAGCGCTGGGATTGGCCGTCGCTTCGGATGACTTCGACATAGTTGGGCGTGCCTTCCGCGCCTTGCTCCAAGCCCCAGGGTGGAATGACCGAACGCGTATAACCGCAGGTCATGAAGCTGCCGTCGGCGCGAATCCGGTAGTCGATGCACACACCGCGGCCCCCCCGGTATTGGCCATGCCCGCCCGGTTCGTCATTCAGTGCGAGCTGCTCTACATGCAACCCGTAGCGGGCTTCGCAGACCTCAACCGGACAGTTGTAGGTTTCACCATGCAGCCCGGAGTACACCGCATTGTTGCCATCGCGCCCGGGCTCGGCGCCCCAGCCACCGATTTCCGGCTCCACCAGGGTGAACATGCGCCCGGTGTCGGGGTGAACACCGCCAATGATCGTCGCGCACACCGAGGCGAAATTGCCCGCTGGCAAGCGTTCCGGGAATTGTTGCGCGAGGCAGCACAGGATCAGGTCCTGCACCCGGATCAGGTTTTCGAAGTAGAAGCCTTCGGCGGCGGGCAATTGGGCGTCGAACAGCGAGCCTGGGCGCGTGAGTACGCGCAGCGGCCGAAACGTGCCGCCATTGGTAATGCCCTGCGGTGCAGTCAGTGCCTTGAACGCCATTTGCGCGGCCACCACCGCACCGTCGCGGCTCAGGTTGGTGGGCCCCAGGCATTGGTCGGGGTTGTCGCGCAGGTCGATCACCAATTCCGTGCTGCGAATGTCGATACGTACCTTGAACAGGCTGCCATCGTCTTGCAGTTCTTCCAGGTTGAACTGCCCGGCAGGCAAGGCGGCCAGCGCCTTGAGCGAGACTTTTTCGCCCAGGTCCATGAAGTCGTGCATGGCCAACAAAAATACGTGGGTGCTGTATTTTTCGGTCAGCTCGCGCAAGCGCGTCGCACCACCGCGTACCGCTGCCACACCGGCCCACAAGTCACCTTCCATAAAGTCCGGCATGCGCGTGTTGGCGCGCAGTATTTGCAGCACCGAACGGATCGGCTGGCCCCTGCTGATCAACTTCACCGAAGCCAGACGCAAACCTTCCTGGAAGATATCCGTGGCGTCCGTCGACAACGAACCGGGAACTCGGCCGCCCACATCGTTCCAGTGCGCGATGTTGGCGGTCCAGGCCACCAACGTGCCATCGGCGAACACAGGCATGGCCAGCACCACATCGTTGAGGTGGGTGACGGCGCCGTCATGGGGGTCATTGCTGATGAAAACATCGCCGTCTTCAATGTCCTCGGGCTGGGGATGATGCAGCAGGATTTTCTTCACGGCCTTGTCCAGCACGCCGACAAAGGCTGGAATACCTGCGCCGGAACTGGCGATCTCGCCCTGGGCGTCGGTGATGCCGGTGCCCATGTCCAGCACTTCATAAATCACCGGGCTCATGGCCGCGTTGCGCATGGCGCTGAACATCTCGTCGGCAATCGCCTGGAGTGAGTTCTGGATAATGTCGCGGGTAAAGATATCGAGGGTACTCATGGCAGCGCTCCTTTAGCCGTTGATCATGATGTGCAGGTTGCCCAGGCGATCCACCTGCACGCGGTTACCGGGATGCACGACCACGGTGGTGCCGGCGTCTTCGATGATGGCCGGGCCGAAAAAAGTCATCAGCGGTTCAAGCAGCTCGTAGTCGTAGAGGTTCGCAAGGTGAATGCCGTCCTGGGCGTAATCCACGTAGCGCTGGCCCTTGCAGGCCTCGCTGACCAAGCAGCCGGTAACCGGCAGCGCCTGCGGCGTCAACTTGCCGATCTGGGCCACGGCCACCAGGTGAAAACCGATGATTTCCACCGGGGCTTGCAGGCGATAGGTGTAGTGCTGTTCATAAAGGCTGTGGAAGCGTTGTTCGACCGCAGCCCAGTCTGTGTCTATGCGCTCGTGCGAGTTGAGCAGTAGCTCCACCGAGTGCTCCTGGTTTTGGTAGCGCAGCTTGCAATGCACTTGCAGCTCGACCTGCTGCGCCGGCACGGTTTCGGCCACGAATTGTTCGCGGGCGGCGACCATCAGCTCGGCAAGGAACAACTGGGCTTGTTCCAGCTGATGCGAGTGTGCGGTCTCGACGAAACGGTTGATAAATAGGTCACGACGCAAGTCCGACAGGGTCATGCCCCAGGCTGAAAACACCGAGGCATTGCGCGGCACCACGACTTTTTTCACGCCCAGTTCCTGGGCCAGGGCTACGGCATGCATCGCGCCGCCGCCACCGAATGCCATCAAGGTCAGTTCCCGTGGGTCGTGACCTCGGCTCAGGGACACCAGCTTCAGCGCATTGACCATATTGTCGTTGGCCAGGCGCACGATGCCCCGTGCTACTTCATCCGTTGGCAATTGCAGGCGATGGCCAAGGGCCTCAAGACCCCGGGAAACGGCAGGCAAGTCGGCCACCACGTCACCGCCGCAAAAGTACTCCGGGTTAATGCGCCCCAGCATCAGGTTGGCGTCGGTAGTGGTGATCTGTGTGCCGCCATTGCCATAGGCTGCCGGCCCTGGTATTGCGCCGGCGGACTGGGGGCCGACATGCAGTTTGTCAAAGTCATCGACCCAGGCGACGGAACCTCCACCGTTGCCGATTTCCACCAGGTCCACCACCGGCACCATGATCGGGTAACCCGCGTTGATCCGGTTACGCTCAATCCAGTAATCGGTCTTGATCGACACCTGCCCATCGCGGATCAATGCGCACTTGGCCGTGGTGCCGCCAATGTCCAGGCCCAATACATTGGGCTCATCTATCAAGCGTCCCAATTGCGCCGCCGCCCAAAAACCACTGGCCGGTCCGGATTCGACCATGGTGATCGGGATTTCCCGTGCATGCTCCACGCTGTCGACACCGCAGTTCGATTGCATGATGTACAAGGGCGCCTTGTAGCCGTCGTCGCGCAGGCCGCTGGCTAAATCGTCGAGGTAACGTGCCGCGATCGGTTGCACATACGCCGACAGTACGGTGGTACTGGACCGTTCGTATTCGCGCCATTCGCGTGTGATCTGGTGGGAGGCCACCACCGAGACCTCTGGCCATAGGCTGCGTACCTGCGCCAGTACCGCTTGCTCATGCGCCGGGTTGGCATAGGCATGCAGCAGGCAGATGGCAATGGCTTGCACATTGTTGGCGCGAAACGCTTCGATGATCTGCGGGAGCTGGCCCAGGTCCAGCGGTTGGCGTTCCCGGCCGTTGGTGTGCAGGCGGCCGGGGACCTCCCGGCGCAAATAACGCGGCACGAACGGGGCGGGTTTTACCCATTTCAGGTTGAAGTAATCCGGGCGATTGGCGCGGGCGATTTCCAGTACATCGCGAAAGCCCTGGGTGGTGATCAGGCCGGTCTTCACGCCCCGGCGCTCGGTCAGTGCATTGATGACCACGGTGGTTCCGTGAGCCAGGAAGTCCACGTTGTTGAGGTCTACGCCCGCCTTGCGGATGACGTTGAGGACACCCTGGGCAAAGTTCGGTGGGGTGGTGTCGACTTTGGCTGTACGTATCGCCTGTTCGCCTGTGGCCGGGTCGCTTTCGAAGTACACCAGGTCGGTGAAGGTTCCGCCGACATCGGTGGCCACGCGTACTGTTTTCTTGCCGTGCATACCCACAGGGCATCTCCTGTTTTTATCGTTGTCGGAGCCAGCGGAATGCCTCTCGCTGGTGTGGGGGGATGCTAGGGGCCGCGACACGGTGGCCGCCAGCTGTAGGGCGGGTAGGTTGGGGGGGACGGGGTGTGCCAGCTACCCATATGGGTAGGTTGATGGGTCAATAGGGTGGTAGCAGCAGGCCCAAGCGCAGGGCTGCCGCCATTGCGGCATTGCGGTTATCGACGCAAAGTTTGGTAAAGATGTGCTTGAGGTGGAATTTCACGGTGTTTTCGGAAATGCCCATGCCTTGGGCGATGGTCTTGTTTGATTGGCCTTCGCCCAGCAGGGTGAGGATCTGCATCTCTTTGGGGCTGAAGGGCAGGCGCGGTCGAACCGGGTGCGCGCGCCATCCGCGCAGTCGCGTAATAACCGCCTGCAGCGCGCCACTCCACGCGCTGCAGGCCTCCAGCGCGGGCAGCACACAGGGCCCAGCCTCCAGCAGCAACCCAGGTAGCATTTGCGCAGGAACCGACGCCAGGATTTCATCCTGAGTAACCGGAAAACCTTTCGAGCACCCTGCCAGGGTCAAGACTTGTAGGCGCCATGCCGGCAATTGCAAGCCGCGCTGTTGCAGCGCCTGGGCTGTGCGCAGTAGGCGGTTGAGTGCAGCGCCCGCGGCGCCCGTGGCGAACTGCAACCGGGCCAATGCCAGTGTCGCGGCTTCTTGGTTGCGCCAGTCGCCTGGGGTGTCGGCGGCGCCTTCCAGATTTGCTGCCACCGCTGCGTGGCGGGCCTGGTTCAGCGAGCCGGCCTGCACCAGCAGGTCGACGCGCCAAGCGCTGGCCAAGCGTACCAATCGTTGCCAGTGACGCGCTTCGGCCAACTGAGTCACTCGCTCAAGTTCCAGCAGTGCCGGTTGCAGGCCGAGGTTGCGCAGCGAGGTACGCCACGCCACTTCGGCGGCAACGGCGGCGATATCCAGCCAGCCATCGGTGTGCTTAAGCAAGGCCCAGCCGTCACGAAACCAAGGTGTCGACTCGGCCCACGCGCCTTGCCAATACAGATGCTGAGCCTTGAGGCAGCCCACTAACGCCCGTACTGAACTTTCACTGCCAAATTGGCTGTCGGCAACGGCCAACGCGTTTTGCACCATTTGCGCGGCGCCTGACACGTCACCGGTCAACGCCAGGACTTGCGCCTCATGGACCCGGCAATAGTTCTCACCGCGCGGGCTGGCAACCAGGCGCATCTTGATATGGGCCGAACGAACGATTTGCAGTGCTCGTGCCAGTTCACCCTGGGTCAGCGCCTGCAGCGCATGGACACATTCCAGCGTGGCAGTGGCCAGCAGGCTGTTGCCTGCCGCGCAGGCTGGCGGTGAGACGTCGAAGCAATCCACGTACGCGCAAGCCAAGGTTTGGATGACATGGAAGTCTCGCGCCAGCCGCGGATCATCCTGAACCCGCTGCTGGACCAGGCTCAGCAATTGGCTGGCAAGGGCATGCTCGCCGAGCTTGGCATGCAGATAGGCCTGGAGTAGCAGCAGGTCCGGTTCTGCGCACCGTGTCTTCTCATCGAATTGTTGCAGCAGGCTTTGGGCATAGCGGATGCCGTTGTAGAGCACCACTTCCCAGCTGCCGGCGCGTACCACCAGGTGTACTGCCAGTTGCGTGTCACGGGCACGTAGCGCATAGGCAATTGCTTGCGCCCAGTCGTGTTGATCGGCCAGCCACAGCGCGGCGGCGTGGTGTATATCCCGTGCCGCACTGGCATCGATGCCCTGGTTGAGAAAGTCCTGCAGTAGCCGGTGATGTCGAAACCACTGGCGACCTGCATCCAACGGCATCAGCAGGGCGTCAAGATGGCTCAACTGCATCAGCCACTGCGCACTGTCGCTGCGCCCGCGTACCGCATCGGCCAATTCGGCGTTGAAGCGTTCCAGCAACGCCATGTCACGCAGGAACGCCTGGCATTCCAAAGGCAGGCGTTGAACCACTTGGCCTGTCAGGTAATCAGCGATATCGGCAACACGACCGGAAAACGCGGTGAGCCCATACAGCGAAGCGTCGCCACTGGCCCGCCACAAACGTGCCAGTTGGACGGCAACCGCCCAGCCCTCCGTGGTTTGATACACATGATCGAGTTCGCTGGGCAGGATGTCGGGACCCAGGATGGTTGCGGTTTGCGCCATCGTGAGTTTCAGCGCTTGTGGCGACACTTCATGCACCCAGCCATTGGCTTTCCATTGCGCCAGTGGCCAGCCTGGGCGTATGCGTGCGGATACAACCCATTCCAACCATGGCGCGCCTTGTTCCAGCAAGGCTTGCACAAGCGCATCGAGCTGTGGATTGGCGGCGCAGTGATAGTCGTCAAGAAACAGCGTGACTTGGCGATTTTCCCTGGCGAGCGCATGGAGCAGGGCGGTGATGGTTCGCTGCGGTTGGGCATCCAGCGCCTGGGCCTGTGCCAGGCGGGGCAGATGTCCCAGGTCAAGCCCCGCTCGGTCCAGCGTAAGAATCAAGTAAGACAGGAAGCGGTTGGGGTCGCTGTCGGCGTCATCCAATGACAGCCAGGCAACGATAGCCGGGTGGGTCGTCGACATCAGGGTTTGTCGCCACTGCATCATGAGGGTCGTCTTGCCGAAACCGGCCGGTGCGACCACCAGGACCAACGGGCCTTTGACGCGCCGTTGAAAGGACTCCAGCAGCGATGGCCTGGGCAGTGATGTCAGCAGGGTCAAGGGTGGGGTCAGTTTTCCAACCCAGAACCAGGCGCCGCCAGTGGCGCTAGAAGGCAGTTTATTCACAGTCGCGGTCTCGTGCAGGAGTGGCCGCTTTGGGTTTTATCAGCTCGATTTTCCTGGGGGGCGGGCTGAATCGTCACGCGATGTTTATCTGGCGTGCCGGATACGGCGCTGACCGGTATTGCAGCGGGCTTGCCGTGAGCGTCCTACAGGTTTTGTAGGACGCATCTGTTTTTATTTGAATCGACTCAAGCAATAGGGGGCGTCAATCGGAGTGTCCCTTGATAGCACCAATTGCCCGATCCTTTCTGCCGTCACCGCCGCCTGCGTCAACCCCAAATGCTGATGCCCAAACGCAAGCAGCACCTTGCCATCGCACACTCGATCAATAATCGGCAGCGAATCCGGCAACGACGGCCGCAAGCCCATCCAGGGTGTTGCTCCCTGCACGTTCAAATCCTGGCGAAACAACCCCTGGCTCAACCGGTGCAATTGCCAGGCGCGCGCCATGTTCGCCGGGCGCTCAAGGCCGGCGAACTCAACCGTGCCTGCCAGGCGCAGCCCGCCTTCCATGGGCGTCATGATGAACTTGCGTTCCAGCGAGGTGACCGCGAAGGGCAGGCGATTGTGTTCGTGGGGCAGCATCAGGTGGTAGCCGCGTTCGGTGTCCAGCGGCACTTTTTTGCCGGTCAGTGCATGGGTGAGCTTGGCCGAGTGCGCGCCGCAGGCGATCAGCACTTGGGACGCGTGGAGGGTGCCGAGATCGGTACTCAGGGAGACGCCGTGTGCCTGAACACGCCCATCCAGAACCTTGCGCTGGAGGAACTGCACACCGCATGCCTTGGCGGCCGTTACCAACGCGCACACTACCCGGTAGGGATCGAGAAAGTGCCCAGTCGCGGGGAAAAACAACCCCCCTTGAATGCGCTCGCTCAACTGCGGCACGGCGTGGCGTATGGTGTCGCGGGACCAGGCATCCACCGGCACCTGCTGTTGCTGCATCCGTTGTCGCAACGCATCGAGTGCCCCGCGGGATTCGGCCTGCTCAAACACCAGGAGTGAACCGTCTTCACGCAATAACGCTTCGTGCCCAATGCTGTGCAACAACCGTTGCCAGGCCCCCAGGCTGCCCTCATTCAGTGTGCGAAGGCCCGCCACCGTGCGCTGGTAACTCGCCGGGCGCAGGTTCAACAGCAGGCGGGCAAACCAGGGCAGGGCGCGGGGTAGGTATCTCCAGTCCAGGCGCAGCGGGCCCATAGGGTCTAGCAGCATGGCGGGCAGGCGCTTGAGGATTGATGCGTCGGCAATCGGAAACACTTGCTCGCTCGCCAGATGCCCGGCGTTGCCGTAGGACGCACCCATGCCCGGCGGCTGCGGGTCCATCACCACCACGCGCTGGCCTTGGCGGGCCAGTTGCAGGGCACAGGCCACGCCGATAATACCCGCGCCCACCACCACGATATCGGGATCGGCCATGGGCTAAGCGACGTTCTGTTCATCCGACCAGTTGGCGTACCACTGGCGGAACAGCGTGTATTGATGTTCGGCATACCGACGCTGGGCAGTGCTGAGCACATCGCTCTCGTTGAAATGCAGGGCGTATTCGCTGTCGCCGTTGAGCACCATCAGGTGCTTGTAATACAGCACCAGGTCGCAGCCTTCATCGAACGACGACAGCACCGCCAGCGCGCCTTCCAGTTCCAGGGCCAAGCGACGGGCCTTGGCATTGCCTGTGGCGGCTTGCTTGCTCAGGGCTACCAGTTGCAGCACTTCGCGGGGCAGAGCGTTGCCGATGCCGGTGATGGCGCCGGTGGCGTTGCAGTTGACGAAGCCGTGCACCACTTGGGTGTCTACGCCCACCATCAAGGTCACGCTGTCGTCCTGGGAGGTGATGTGTTCGGCGGCGTAGCGTAGGTCGGCGCCGCCACCGAACTCCTTGAAGCCGATCAGGTTCGGGTGCTCGCGCCGCAGTTCGAAGAACAGCTCGGCGCGGGTGGCAAAACCGTAGTACGGGCTGTTGTAGATCACCGCCGGCAGGCTCGGCGCAGCCTTGAGCACCGCCGAGAAATGCGCCTTTTGCGCGCTGGCGCTGGCGCCCCGGGACAACACCCGGGGAATCACCATCAAACCCTGGGCGCCCACCTCGGCGGCGTGGGCCGCATGGGCTACCGCTTCGCGGCTGTTCACCGCACCGGTGCCGACAATGGTCGGCACACCGGCCGCGACCAGGCGCGCCACACCTTCCTGGCGCTCGGCTTGCGTGAGCAACGGCCAATCACCCATGGAACCGCAATACACCACGGCGCTCATGCCGGCATCGATCAGTTGGCGGCCCTTGGCGGCCAGCGCGTCTAAGTCGGGCTTGCGTGCTGGGGTGCACGGGGTCATCAGGGCAGGGATGCAACCGGTGAAGACGTTGTCGCTCATGGCGCTAACTCCTTGGCGTGTGCTGAGGGCGAGAGGCTCAAATGCCCCAGGCGAAAGGATCCAGTTCGTCGATCAGCAACGTGCTGTCGGCGGTCATGTAGGCGCGGCCGGTGATGAAGGGGCGCACGCGGTCGCCGTCCCACTCATAGCGGGCTTCAAATTGGCTGCCGGTGATGCTGGCTTGCACCCAGGTTTCACCGGGCGCCAGTTTTCCATCGGCGGCCAGGCAGGCCAGCTTGGCGCTGGTGCCGGTGCCGCAAGGCGAGCGGTCGTAGGCCTTGCCGGGGCACATCACGAAATTGCGGCTGTCGGCCTGGGCATCGTCGGCGAACAATTCGATATGGTCGATCAGCGCCCCGTCGGCGCCGTGGATACTTTGGTCTTCCAGGGCCTTGAGCATCGCCCAGGTGTACTCGGTGAGGGCATCAACGTTGTCCATCTGCAGGCGTTGGCCGTGCTCGGAGACCAGGAAAAACCAATTGCCGCCCCAGGCGATATCGCCCCGAACCGCGCCGTGGCCCGGGACCCGCACTTCTACTTGCTGGCGATAACGGTAGGCGGGCACGTTGCCCAGCGTAACCGCGCCGTCATCGTGCAAGGTCGCCGTCACCGGGCCAACGGGCGTATCGATGGTGTGCAGCCCTGGCGCTATTCGGCCCAGGTAGTGCAGGGACGCCACCAGGCCAATGGTGCCGTGGCCGCACATGCCCAAGTAACCGGCGTTGTTGAAGAAAATCACGCCGCAGGTCGCACCGGGCGTGACCGGCGCGCAGTACAGCGCGCCCACCAATACAGCGTTGCCACGCGGCTCCAGCAGGCAAGCGCGGCGCCATAGGTCATGGTCTGTGCGCAGGCTGTGCAATTGTTCGGCGATGGTGGCGCCGGTCAACTCAGGGAAACCATTGAGCACCAGGCGCGTGGGCTCGCCACCGGTGTGGGAGTCGATCACATGCAGTCGCTTCATAAGAGGCTCCAATCAGTGGGCAGGCCTACAATGAGCCCGGTGAAGGCATCGGCGATTGATGTTTTTTAGCGGACTCGATGACGAAATCAGCACAGTGTTCGCCGCTCGACAGCGCTTGGAGCATGGTGCAATCTGCTACGCGTCGAGCGGATCAGCGCAGGGATATACCGTCATGATGCAACGTGCGTTTGCCACCCTTTGCCAAGGGGACCGGGCCAATCCGCCGCAGACCATCGAGCAACTGTTGGCCAGTGTCGTGCAACTGTTGCCGATGCTGGACGTGATCCCCAATGCGACGATCTTTATCAAGGACATCCAGGCGCGTTACGTGCTCGCCAACCGCACCCTGGTGCAGCGCTGTGGGCTCAAGCAATTGCAACCGCTGCTGGGCAAGACCAGCGCTGAAGTCTTCCCCGCGCAATTGGGCCCCGGCTACACCGAGCAGGACCGGCGCGTGCTGGACCAAGGGTTTGTGCTGCAAGACCAGCTTGAACTGCACCTGTACGGCACCCGTGAACCGGGTTGGTGCCTGACGCACAAATGGCCGCTGTACAACGACAGTGGCGTGATCATCGGCCTGGCGGGTATTTCGGTGGACCTGCAATCGGCCAGCGAAACCCACCCCGCGTACCAACGCCTGGCCGCCGTGGACGCCCACATCCGCACCCACTTCAACCGCCGCGTGACCTTGAGTGAACTGACGCGAATCGCCGGGATTTCAGTGGCGCAACTGGAGCGCTACTGCAAGCGCGTGTTCCACCTGACACCCCGGCAGATGATCCAGAAAGTACGCTTGGAACATGCCCATCGGCTATTGCACACCGACCTGCCGATTACCGACGTGGCGTTGCAATGCGGATATACCGACCACAGCGCGTTTACCCGGCAGTTCAAGGCCTCCACCGGGTTTACGCCGAGGCAATATCGCGAGACTTGAGAGGCCTAGAATGGAGGTCTCACAGTCAATTGAAGTCCTAATGTGGGAGCGGGCTTGCTCGCGAAAGCGGTGTGTCAGTCAACTTATTCATTGGCTGACACACCGCATT